>JBLNCV010000128.1:0-20265 GCA_050260975.1 Syntrophothermus sp.
GCCGGTCTTTACACCAACCCTGACGGACAGCGTTCCACCCTAACCGGAGGTCTCGGCTTCGGAATCGGGCCGGTGCGGGCGGATATCGGGGTCGCTTCGGATGATTTCTTCAAGAGTTCCATTGCGGCTTCCGGCGGGTTGACGATAAAATTCTAGGAAGGACTGTCAGGGCGGGTTAAGGCGGGGGTGGTACTTACGAAAGGGCGCTGGCCAATCGTCTTCTTTATGGTATCCCTTGCCCTGTTTTTGGCGGCGGCAGGTATCTTCGTCTATTATCGCCTGGGGAACCCTCTGGGCGGCAAGGTGGTAAATGTGCTTCTGCTGGGCGTGGATCTCAACTACACGCCGGAAGGGGCAAACACGGGCGAGATGACCAGGACCGACGCCCTGGTGGTGGCGGGGCTCAACCCGCAGCAACGCAAGGTGGCGTTGCTATGGATTCCCAGAGACACGCGGGCGGAGATTCCAGGTGTCGGCGTGGCCAAGATCAATGCCGCCCACGCCAGGGGTGGGCCGGAACTGGCCATGAAGACGGTCAGCGAGCTTTTGGGCATCCCCGTCAAATACTATGTGAAGACCGATTTTACCGGATTTCAGGAGGTCATCGACATCCTGGGCGGCGTGGAAGTGGATGTGGAACAGGACATGTCCTGGTTTGACCAGGCGGCCAACTTCCGGATCTCTCTGACAAAGGGCCGGCAGGTGCTGGATGGCGACAAAGCGCTCCAGTATATCAGGTTTCGGGGCGACCGGCTGGGAGATATCGGCCGGATCAGGCGCCAGCAGAAGCTCATCAACGCTGTGGTGGCCAAAGCGGCGCAATTGAGCAGCTCCCCCAGGTGGCCGGAACTCTGGAGGGCGATGCGCGCCAACGTGGCAACGAACCTTTCGCCCCGGCAGGTGGTGGCCATGGCCGATTTCATGTACCGGATCAGGTCTCGGCAGATGGAGATGATCACCTTGCCCGGCGATTTCTCGGAGTTTTACTGGTTGCCGGATCAGAATAAAATAAACAATATCACGGCCGCCTGGTTCGTGGATTCGCATTGATAACCGGAAAAAGAGTGGGCGGGGAGGCTTAAGAGCGCCCCGCCTTCGATCTTCTCAGGAGGGGAAAAGGAGAATGAAGATCGACGTGGCGCTTTTGCCGTCCCAGTTGGAGAAACACAAGCTGGCGGGCAAAGCGGTGGTGGTGATCGATGTGTTGCGGGCCACCAGCACCATTGCCACCGCGCTGGCCAACGGCTGCCGGGAAGTGATTCCCGTTCTGGAACCGGACGATGCCCACGCGGCGGCCCGGAATCTGCCTACGGGTTCGTTTTTGCTGGGCGGGGAACGGCGCGGGTTGAAGATCCCCGGGTTCGATCTGGGTAATTCGCCTCTGGAATACCGGCCGGAGGTGGTCCAGGGCAAGACGGTCATTCTCTCGACCACCAACGGCACGCGCGCGGCCATATTGAGCCGGGAGGCTGAGATGGTGGTCTTTGGTTCATTGCTGAACGCCGGCGCCGTGGCCTCCTATTGCCGGAAGCGGTGTAGCGATCTTGTGCTGGCCTGCGCCGGGCGGGCCGGGGAATTCTCCTTTGAAGACACGATATGCGCGGGAATGATCACCAGCCTTCTTGGCGCCCAAAACGATCTGGAGCAAAGTGATGCGGCGCTGGCTGCTCGCTATCTGTACGAGAGATATGAGGGGCGCCTGGGTCAGGCCCTCGGCGAAAGCCATCACGGGCGATATCTGGTGAAGATCGGCCTGGGTGACGACCTGGCTGCCTGCGCCGCCGCCAATTCCATTCAACTGGCGCCAATCCTTCGGAATGGAAAGATCGTTGCGGCTGAAGAGTGGTAAAACCATCGTGGCCGAAGAGGAGTAAACCATATGGAGCCCAAGATCATCGGGGTGCTCTTTCTTTTGTTGCTCTTTGCCTTTCTGGGGCAGGTGGCTCCCTTTGCTCCCGGGGAGACCGGCGATGTGGTGAAGGTTGAGGATCAGAGCAGGATCTTTTCGCCTGGGCAAGGCCCGGCTTCGGGGGAAGGCGCTTCGCCCCGGGACGGCGTTCAGGCCCCGGACGGCAGCCGGTCGCCCGCGGCGCGTCCCGGTAAAACCGGGGGTAGAATCGCTGGCCATCTGATTGTGATCGATCCCGGCCACGGAGGAACCGATACCGGCGCCGTGGCCCCATCGGGGCTGTATGAAAAGGATGTAAACCTGGCCGTGTCGCTGCTCCTGGTCCGGATGCTCCAGGAGGCGGGAGCGGCGGTGATTCTTACCCGGGAGGACGACCGGGATGTGAGCCTGGCCGAACGGGTGGAGATCGCCAACCGTTCGGTGGCCGACCTCTTTGTAAGCGTGCACAGCGATTCGCACACCGACCCGGCAAAAAGCGGTTTCACCGTGTATTACGGTTCGGGGGAAGGGATGACGCTGGCCAGAGCCGTGCACAACCAGATGCGGCGGCAGTTGACCATCGGCGACCTCGGGGTGCGGAGCGCGGATTTCTACGTTTTGAACAACACCTGGATCCCGGCGATCCTGGTGGAGGTGGCCTTCCTATCCAATCCCACCGAGGCGCAACTGCTGGCCAATCCCGCCTTTCAGAAACGGGCCGCCGCCGCAATTTCCAGAGGCATTGAGGATTATCTCCGTCGCCGGTGAACGCCGCTAAAGGCGGCTCTCCGATTATCTCCGCTTTCGCTGAACATGGGCCGGCGGCGGCGTCCCGGACTCAGGCGGTACGGGCGGCGCTGGCGAAGTGGCTGGCGCCTCGACGGGGGGTTGCTCCGGCAATGACGGTTGCGGTGGTTGCGGACCTGGCTGTGCCGGCGGCAGCGGTGGCTGTCCCGGCAGTCCGGGCTCTAGCGGCGGCTCCGGCTGCGGTTCTTCCGGCAATGCCAGAGGAGGTTCGCCCGCCGCCTCGGAATTTACCGGGGTAGGGGTGGTTCTCTGCTGGCCGCCTGCCGTGGGAGCGGGGAACGGACGGAAGGCGCCCTGCCAGGCGCCAGGCGACTGGGCGTACTGCCACGGGACCGTTCCCTGGACAAAGGCGTCCCATTCCACTTCACTGCTGGGTGTATAGACGGAGGCCGGCTGGCCGGTATAGATCGAGATCGGGACGCCGGTGACCACATCCGGTGGCGGTGTAAAATCCGTGATGGGCCGGTTGGCCAGCGCCCGGGACATAAATTTCTGCCAGATGGGCGCCGCGATGGTGCCGCCGCTCAATCCCACCGGCGTCCCGTCATCGTTGCCCACATAGACCGTGGCCACCAGATCCGGTGTATATCCCACAAACCAGGCGGTGGCCTTGTTGTTGGTGGTGCCGGTTTTGCCCGCCGCGGGCCGGCCGATCTTGGCGGCCTGGCCGGTGCCGTATTCAATCACCGCCCGCAGGATGTCGGTCATCAGGTAAGCCGAACTGGCGTGAATGACGCGTTTGGGGCGGGGGGAATTCACCCAGAGAGTTTTGCCTTTGCTGTCGGTCACCCTGGTGATGGCCACGGGTTGGATGGCAAAGCCGCCATTGGCCAGCGGGACGTACCCGGCGGTAAGCGTCAGAGGGGTCACTCCCTTGGTGAGTCCTCCCAGAGCCAGGGTCAGGTTGCGATCCGGCCGGGTCAGGCTGTCGATTCCCATCCAGGTGGCGGTCTTGATCACCGCGTCCACTCCTACCTGCTGCAGAACCTTCACTGCAATCACGTTGCGGGAGTCCACCACGGCCTGTTTGATGGTCATCTGCCCCTTGAACTTGTCATCGTAATTGATTGGCGCGTAGCCGTTAAAATCGGTGTAGGCGTCCTCAAAGATCATATTCTGGGTGAAGCCGTGTTCGAAGGCGGTCACGTAGACAAATGGCTTGAAGGCGGAGCCGGGCTGGCGAAAGGCCAGGGTGGCCCGGTTGAACTGGCTTTCAGCGTAGCTTCGCCCACCCACCATGGCTTTGATTTGGCCGTTGCGCGGGTCGATGGCCACCAGCGCCCCCTGCACCTTCTTGAAGGCGGCATTGGCCGCCGCCTGCATGGCCGGGTCCAGGGTGGTGTAGACCTGGAGGCCTCCCCGGTAGGTCCGATCTTCGCCGAAGCGATCGATGAGCAACTGGGTGACGTATTGCGTGAAATACGGCGCGGCAGCGGAGGCCACTTCCGCGGCGCCGGCGGTGCGGACCGGCTCCGCCTGGGCGGTGGTCGCCTGGGCGGGCGTGATGTAACCCAGTTCCTCCATCCGGCCCAGGACTACGTTGCGGCGGGCTCTGGCCAATTGGGGATTCACCAGGGGTGAATAGAGCGAGGGCGCTTTGGGCAAACCTGCAATGAGAGCCGACTCGGCCAGCGTGAGGTCGGAGACCGATTTGCCGAAATAAGAGAGGGCGGCGGCCTGGACCCCGGTATTGCCCGATCCCAGGTAAATATTGTTCAGGTACATCTCCAGGATCTTATCCTTGCTGTAGCGCCGCTCGAGTTCGATGGCCAGAAAGGCCTCCTCCAGCTTGCGGGCCAGGGTACGTTCCGGGCTCAGGAAGATGGTTTTGGCCAGTTGCTGGGTGATGGTGCTCCCGCCCTGGACGACCCGGCCGCTGAGGAGATTGATGAAGAGGGCTCGGGCGATGCTGCGGATATTGATTCCCTTGTGCTCGTAAAACTGCGAATCCTCAATGCCCACGATGGCCAGCTGGAGGCTGCGCGGGATGCGGTTCAACGGTACGTAGATCCGCTGGACTTCACTGGGAGTGGCGATTACATCGCCGTTTGAGGCGTAATAGGTCGTCCTGGGCGCGGACTGGGCGGCTTCGAAGCGGTTGACGCGCATCAGGGCGGACGTGTACAGGCCGGCGGCGACCACTAGTACGGCGATGGCCGTCAAAAGGACCAATCTGCGAATCAGCCTGCCCAGGAGGCCATTGCGCGCCAAATTCAACACCTCCGGTTTAGTATTTGGCGGGGGCAGGAGGAAAATTCACATCCAGCGCGAAAAGAGACCTGGAGGAGGAGTAATCATGGGCGACGCGGACAAAAAGAATAACCAGGATAAGGCCGAGGAGGCCTTGAAAAGGAGAGCCTCGGGAGGGCAGATCGCCTGCCGGGAAGCACTGGCTCTTGCTGATGAACTTGACGTCGCGCCCCGGGTGGTAGGGGATGCGGCCAATAAACTGGGCATCAAGATTCGGGCATGCCAGTTGGGGTGTTTCAAGTAAATCCGGGCATGCCTGCCGAGGTGTTTCAAATAAACAACTTATTCGGGTACCAGGAATTATTAAAGCTAGTCCCGGTGGAAGAGGCCCTTTCCAGGGCCTTGCCTCTGGTGGAACAGGTGCCGGTGGAGGAGGTTCCGCTGGCCGCTGGGTGGCAGCGCGTTCTGGCCGAGGATGTGACGGCGTCCGCCAGCCTGCCGGGGTTTGCCCGCTCGACGGTGGACGGCTTTGCGGTCCGCGCCGCCGACACTTTCGGCGCCGCGGAAGGAGCACCGGCTTTACTCAGGTTGGCGGGCCAGATCCAGATGGGCCAGGAGGTAACCGCGAGCATCCGGCCGGGCGAAGCCATGGCGATCCCCACCGGGGGGATGATGCCTGCTGGCGCCGATGCGGTGATCATGGTGGAGCACGCCACGGCGATCGATGCGCAGACCCTGGAGACCAGCCGACGGGTGGCGCCGCTGGAGAATGTCATCGGGCCGGATGAGGACCTGCGGGAAGGGGAGTTGGTCCTGTCGCGCGGGCGGATCTTGCGCGCCCAGGATCTGGGGGTGCTGGCCGCGGTTGGAAGGCCTGCCGTCCGTGTGTACCGGCGCCCGCGGGTAGGGATCCTTTCCACCGGCGACGAGGTGGTGGATCCCGCCTCGCCCGTTCATCCGGGGCAGGTAAGGGACGCCAACGGCTACGCCCTTATCGGGCTGGTGCAGGCGGCCGGCTGCGAGCCGGTCTTTCGCGGGGTTGTTCCCGACGAGCTGCCGGTGCTCAGGGCCAGGGCGGCGGAGCTTTTTGCCGCCTGCGACGCGCTGCTGATCTCCGGGGGAAGTTCGGTGGGGACCCGGGACCATACCCGGCAGGTCATCGATGAGCTCGGCAAACCCGGGGTATTGGTCCACGGGTTGGCGATCCGGCCCGGCAAGCCCACTATTCTCGGCGTGGCGGGCGGCAAGCCTGCGATTGGACTTCCAGGACATCCAGTTTCGGCTATGGTGGTCTTCGACATCCTGGCCCGGCCTTTATTGGAGCGTATGTCGGGGCTGGCGCCGGGGGAACAGGCCGTTACGCAGGCTGAAGCGGTGCTGGCCCGTAATGTGGCTTCGACCGCCGGCCGGGAGGACTATATCCGAGTGAAGCTGGTGGAACGGGAAGGCGCCTTGTGGGCGGAGCCCATTTTGGGCAAGTCCGGCCTGATCACCACTTTAGTGCGGGCCGGGGGCCTTTTGCGCATCCCGGCGGAAAAAGACGGTTTCCAGGCCGGAGAGCGCGTTACGGTGCGGCTCTTTGGCAGCGTATGGTAGTATGTGGCAGGAGCGTTCAATAGGAGCGAGCGGTATTGGAAAGAAACGTGTACTTGAAGCAAATTCCCTGGCAAGAGGCCCTGGAGAAGCTTTTTTCAGCCTTGCGCGAGGCCGGGACTTTTAAGCGGCAGGTGGAAGAGATCTCCGCGGGAGAGGCCTTCGGCCGGGTGACGGCGGAGCCGGTCTTCGCGCGGATCTCTTCCCCGCACTATTACGCCGCCGCTATGGACGGGATCGCGGTCCGGGCGGCGGATACCTTCGGCGCGTCGGAGCGCAACCCGGTGGTGCTGGCGGCGCCCGCGGTGAATACCGGCGAGCCGTTGCCGTCAGGGTGCGACGCGGTGGTGATGATCGAGGATGTACAGCCCGCCGCGGATGGCAAATTCGAGCTGATCGGGGCGGTGGCGCCCTGGCAGAATGTCCGGCCCATCGGAGAAGATATTGTGGCCAGCGAGATGCTCCTGCCGGAGAACCACCAGATCCGGCCGGTGGATGTGGGGGCGCTTCTGGCGGGGGGCGTGACGAGGCTCCGGGTCTGGCGCAGGCCGCGGGTGGTGCTGATGCCCTCCGGCAGCGAAATAGTGGATGTTTTGGGGCGCCAGACGGACCTCGAAATTGGCCGCCGGATTGATCGTTCAAGTTCGGCCGACACGACTCCGGCCAGTACGACTTTGTCCGACACAGATCCGGTTGATCCAGTAGCCGGGTTGAAGCCCGGCAACATTATTGAGTATAACTCCTACATCATCCGCGGGTTGCTGGCCGAGTGGGGCGCCGAGGCAGAGGTGGCGCCCATTGTGCGTGACGATCCGGAACTCGTCCGCGCCGCGATCCGGGATGCCGCGACGCGGGCGGATATCGTGGTGATCAACGCTGGCTCCTCGGCGGGCAGCCGTGATTACACCGCTATGGCGGTGGAAGTGCTCGGCCGGCTCCTGGTACATGGCCTAGCCATTAAGCCGGGCAAACCGGCGGTCGTCGGGGTGGTGGAAGGCAAGCCGGTGCTGGGAATCCCTGGTTATCCCGTGTCGGCGGTGACGGTGTGCGAGCTTTTGCTCAAGCCGCTGGTGGCGTTCTATACCGGGCGCCGCCCGCCGGAGCGCCCCAGGGTGAACGCGCACCTTACGAAACGCATCGTCTCCCAGCCGGGCATCGAGGAGTTTGTACGGGTCCGGCTCGGCAAGGTGGGGGATCGCCTTCTGGCTTCCCCGCTCTCCAAGGGGGCGGGGATCGTGATGTCCATGGTGCGGGCCGACGGGCTGATCCGTGTCCCGATGGCCAGCCAGGGGATTCCCTCCGGTGGCCTGGCCGAGGTGGAACTCTACCGGAGCATGGAGGAGATCCTGCAGACCGTCTTGCTCTCCGGCAGTCACGACCCGATTCTGGCCCTGCTGGGCAACGCCATGAGCAAGAAATACCCGGGAACCAGTTTGGCGGTGTCCGCGGTAGGCAGTCTGGGAGGCCTTCTGGCGATCAACCGCCGGGAGGCGCACCTGGCGGCGGCGAACCTCCTGGATGAGGAGAGCGGGGAGTACAACCTTCCGTACGTCCGCCGCTATGTGAGCGGAGGAAGTTATGTGGTGAACCTCGCCTTCCGCCGGCAAGGGTTGATCGTCAGGCCAGGGAACCCCAAGGGAATCCGGGATTTTGCGGATCTGCTGCGCCCGGATGTGGCCTTCGTCAACCGGGAGAGAGGCTCCGGAACCAGGATCTGGCTGGATATCGAGCTGGCTCGCCGCGGCCTGGCGCCGGAGCAGATCAATGGGTACCAGCGCGAAGAGTTCAACCACACCGCAGTGGCCGTGGCGGTGGCCGGCGGTTCGGCCGATGCCGGGCTGGGGCTCTACTCGGCGGCCAGGGCGCTGGGGATGGACTTTGTGCTCCTGGGGGAGGAAGAGTACGACCTGATCATTCCGGAAGAATTCTACGAGCTTGAACTGGTCCAGAAGCTTTTGGCCACCGCCCGCGACGCGGACTTCATCGCGCTGGCGGAGGCGCTGGGCGGGTACCGGATGAGCCGGACGGGAGAGGTTATCGCCCGGTTATGATGTTTGGACAATGTGGTAATGCCTGAGTTGTGTTGGGTTTGTAATGCCTGGTATAATCTGGCAGGAGAATTAACATGCTAATGAAGATCAAGGAGGGCGAGGGCGCCATGGAAAAAGCTTCGGCCCCTAAAATTGACCGGAAGTTGGCAAGAATGATCGACCACACGCTGCTCAAGCCGGATGCCACCTTCGAGGCGATCAGCAAGCTGTGCGAAGAGGCGGATGAATACGGGTTTGCCTCGGTCTGCGTCAATCCCTGTAATGTGGCTCTGGCGGCGCATCTGCTCGAAGAGTCGGATGTCAAGGTTTGCACGGTAATCGGGTTCCCGCTGGGCGCCTCCACGACCGTCGTCAAGGTGTTGGAGACCAGGGATGCGATTGCCAACGGCGCCAGCGAAGTGGACACGGTGATCAACATCGGCGCGTTGAAATCCCAGGATTACGGCCTGGTGCTCAAGGATATCCAGGCGGTGGTGGAGGCGGCCGGGGAAGCGGTGGTCAAGGTGATCATCGAGACCGCGCTGCTCACCAGAGAGGAGAAGGTGAAGGCCAGCCTCCTGGCCCAGCAGGCCGGGGCGGATTTTGTGAAGACCTCTACCGGTTTCGCCTCCGGCGGGGCAACGGTGGAAGACATCAAGCTGATCCGCGAGACCGTGGGGCCGGAGATGGGGATTAAAGCCTCCGGAGGCATCCGGGATAAGGCCGCCGCGCAGGCCATGGTCAAGGCGGGCGCGACCCGGATCGGGGCCAGCGCCAGCGTCGCGATCGTCACCGGGTAGCGCGCGCCGCCCCTCCGTGGACCGCGCGCCACCTCGCCGCTCTCACCCTGCATGGGCTTCGTAGTCCTTGACATTGTGTCGATGCCTGGGCTCATGTAAAAAACGGAAAAGCAAGTAGAAATATGCAGCGCGGCGAAGATAATCGCCAACAGGAGCGTGAAAACTCCGCCACGTTTCCACGCAGGCTTTTGCTTTTCCCGGAGCGCTTGGGTATTATAGTTAATGGGCTTAGCACTCGCCATTGGTGAGTGCTAACAAACTTGAAGCCCGTGTTGAAGTCCAAATTAAGCAGATTGAGAGAAGGAGGGGAAGACAGATGCAGATCAAGCCACTGGCCGACCGGGTGGTGATCAAGGTGCTGGAGAGCGAAGAGAAGACCCAAAGCGGCATCGTCCTGCCGGATACGGCCAAGGAGAAACCGCAAAAGGGCAAGGTAATGGCAGTGGGGCCCGGCCGGTACGATGAGAAGGGCCAGAAGATCCCCATGTCCGTCAAGGAGGGGGACACCGTCATCTTTGCCAAGTACGCCGGCACGGAGGTTAAGCTTGAGGGCGAGGAGTACCTCATTTTGAAGGAGACCGATATTTTGGCCATTGCATGACCATTCTAATGATAAAGGAAGGTGAGCCGGATGGCAAAGATACTTAAGTTTGACGAAGAGGCGCGGCATGCGCTGGAGAAAGGCGTAAACTCCCTCGCCGAAGCCGTGCGCGTCACCCTGGGCCCGAAAGGCCGCAACGTGGTGCTGGAGAAGAAGTTTGGTTCCCCGACAATCACCAACGACGGGGTGACCATTGCCCGGGAGATCGAGCTGGAAGATCCCTTTGAAAACATGGGGGCGCAACTGGCCAAGGAGGTGGCCACCAAGACCAACGATGTGGCCGGTGACGGGACCACCACGGCCACGGTGCTGGCGCAGGCCATGATCCGGGAAGGGCTGAAGAATGTGGCCGCCGGGGCCAACCCGATGCTCCTCAAAAAGGGTATCGACAAGGCCGTGGATGTGGCGGTAGAGGAGATCAAAAAGATTGCCAAGCCCGTGGAGAGCCGGGAAGCCATCGCGCAGGTGGCGTCCATCTCCGCGGCGGACGAGGAGATCGGCAACCTGATCGCCGAGGCCATGGAGAAGGTGGGCAAGGACGGGGTGATCACCGTCGAGGAGTCCCAGACCATGGGCACCGCCCTGGAAGTGGTGGACGGCATGCAGTTTGACCGCGGCTATATTTCTCCTTACATGATTACCGATACCGAGCGGATGGAAGCGGTTCTCGACGATCCATTCATCCTGCTTACCGATAAAAAGGTCAGCGCCGTCAACGACCTGCTGCCGGTGCTGGAGCGGGTGGTGCAGATGGGCAAGCCTCTGGTGCTCATCGCCGAGGATGT
Source organism: Syntrophothermus sp. (assembly GCA_050260975.1). Classification (GTDB taxonomy): domain Bacteria; phylum Bacillota; class UBA5301; order JAMCQP01; family JAMCQP01; genus JAMCQP01. The sequence continues at coordinate 10,695 of JBLNCV010000128.1, forward strand.
GGAGGGCGAGGCGCTGGCCACGCTGGTGGTCAACAAGCTGCGCGGGACCTTTACCTGCGTGGCGGTGAAGGCGCCCGGTTTCGGCGACCGCCGCAAGGCCATGCTGAGCGATATCGCCGTGGTGACCGGCGGCCAGGTGATCTCGGAAGAGGTCGGCCTCAAGCTGGAGAACACCACGATCCAGATGCTCGGCCAGGCCCGCCAGGTGCGGATTGCCAAGGAAGAGACCACCATTGTGGACGGCAAGGGCGACCCCAAGGAGATCCAGAAGCGGATTAACCAGATCCGGGCGCAGATCGACGAGACCACTTCCGACTTCGACCGCGAGAAGCTGCAAGAGCGGCTGGCCAAGCTGGCCGGCGGCGTGGCGGTGATCAAGGTCGGGGCGGCCACCGAGACCGAGATGAAGGAGAAGAAGCACCGGATCGAGGACGCCCTGGCGGCCACCCGGGCGGCGGTGGAAGAAGGTATCGTGCCCGGCGGCGGCACCGCGCTGATCAATGTGCTCCCGGCTCTGGAGAAGGCGGAAGCCGAGGGCGACGTGCAGACGGGGATGGACATTGTCAAGAAGGCGCTGGAGGATCCCCTTCGCTGGATCGCCATCAATGCCGGCACCGAAGGCGCCGTGGTGGTGGAGAAGGTCAAGGGCGAGAAACCTGGCATCGGGTACAACGCCCTTACCGGCCAGTATGTGGACATGATCGGCGCCGGCATCGTGGACCCAGCCAAGGTTACTCGCAGTGCGCTGCAAAACGCGGCCAGCATCGCGTCCATGCTGCTTACCACCGAGACGCTCATCGTGGATAAGCCCGAGGAGGAGAAGGCTCCCGCCATGCCTCCGGGCGGCATGCCGCCGATGTAAGGGTGAATTAAGCACACTGTAAAGAAAAAGAAAATCTGGCCCAGCCGAAAAGCTGGGTCTTTTTCTTTTCTCTTGCGATTTGTGCCATTCCACGGCGTTTTCGTGCTTACTACAAAAAACTATAGAAATAAATGGTAAGGAAAAGGAGGAAAATCTAACCATACATCGAACATAGTACTCAGCAAAAGGAGGGGAATGTTCTATGAACTGTAAAAGGCTGGAAAAGATAATCCCGGCAGCATTAGTGCTGCTTTTGGCGGCCCTGAACTTCAGTTTCCCAGCCGCGGCAGCGACGCAGGAAGTTACCATCAATTACGAGGCGGAAGATGCGGTGCTGGCCACACCAATTGTTGTGGGCGAGGATAAAACCGCGTCAGGCGAAAAGTTTGCCCATGTTCCTTCAGACGGCAGCATCCCCACAACGGACCCTGGTTATCTACTTAGCGTGATCAGCGCTCCTGTGCAGGGCCAATACACCATGTGGGTCCGCTTGTATGCACCAGCCGCCGACAGCAACGCCTTCCACATCGCTATAACCCGCCCGGACCCTGCTGATGCTACCGGCAATTCACAAATTGTCATCGGAGAAGCTGATGTTTCCACAACTACCACCGGTGTGTGGGAATGGATTCAGATACCGAGCGCATTTACCCTTGACGCGGGGGTCATTTCCATTACCATTGGCCGGTTGAACGACACCCGGACCGGGACGAGACTGGATCAAATATGGTTGACAAACTCGCAGGCTCTTCCACCTGGTTATACCCCACCTGCTTCTTCTGGAACGACCACCACTCAACCTCTTTCTGCTCAATCGACTTCCTCCGGGACAATGGATGATTACGATCTTACCGCAACCAAAGGTCTCAAGCCTTTTGGGCAGTACTTCAAGAACAGGCAGGAGTATGTCTCGCCAGCCAGCGGGTCGTTGATTATGAGGCAGACGGATCTCGTACTTCCTGGCCGAGGGATGGATTTGGCAATTACACGGGTTTACAACTCCACAATTTTGTATAAGGCTGACAAACGGCCGGCCTTTCCCACCAACCCGCGCAGCGTCTTTGACAGCATATGGGATCTTGACATTCCATGGGTTGGGACCTCGTCCGATGATAATTATCTCCATCTGGAGAACGGAGAACAGTACAAGATAGAATTTAAGGGAATCAGCCGGGAAAAACAACGGTTTGAAAACTATAAGGGTGAACATCTGGTTCTTGAAGCGCTTGGGTACACAACGGATTTTCTTTGGTGGCATACATTCCATCCCACCAGTTATGTCCTTTACCGGGCCAATGGCACGCGATACTACTTTAACGCAGACGGAACGATCGACTACATCCTTGATCATACCGGGCAAAACAAGATCGATTATCAGTGATCTGGAGGCAAGTTGGCTTCCATAACCGACACGATGGGAAGGACTATCGAATTTAGAAAGAATGCCACCGGTCTGGTGGAGAACATAGTAGTGCGAAAACCTGGAGCGACCACCGACCAGGACGCGATAATAATGAAATATGGCTATGCCTGGTATCCCTGGGGGCATGCCCTGACTTCGGTTACCGATCCGCTGGGTACGGCTACCCAAACCGAGGCCGGACATGTCACCCGTTACGAATACGACAACGCAGTGGCTTTTCTCTTGCGAAAGGCGATCTATCCGACCGGTGGCTCGACTGAGTATACTTATCTGGCTTCTCTTCAACCCAAGGTGAACACCGATGACCCGTCTTATTACTGGTATGCCGTCCAGAGACAGAAGATCTCGGCTGCGCAGAGTGCCTTCACGCCAGGAGACAGGATCAACACCTGGACCTACACCTGGATCCCCTACCCGGACAGCACATCGACAAACCTTCGTGTCTCTAGCAGCGCGGTCGAAATAGCCGAAACCGAAACATCGCCGAAGCTGCAAAGAACGGAATATACCTTTGGGGCCTGGTCGGCGTTCAGCGAACGATACGACCCCTTTGCATGCACCGCCAAGACAGTCAAGGACGGAGCGGGGAATGTCCTGGTCCGTACTGAGTACAAATATGACCGTTTTGGGGAGATCATCGAGGAGAAGACCGCCATGGGAAATACCACCACGCCCAGGTTGGTCACCAACACGTCCAACTATGACTACTGGGGGAATCTCAAATATTCAAAGCGGGCCTTTACCGATGCCAGCGGTAAAGAAGTGTCCCACGAGACATTCTTTGCCTATGCCAACGGCGGGGTCCCGGTCGATCCCAAATCGGCGGTGGATGGGGGAGCATATAACACCGAGGGCTTTTTAGGCAACACACTCGGTTTCTCGAACAACTTCTACCCCAACTCGGTAGCCAGCTTCATTCACGACAGGCTGACCGGCAAAGCCGAAATCCAGAACGATCTTGGCACTATCAAGGTGGAAACATACATCAAATACGACGCAAGCGGCAATCCGCTGGAGAGCAGGCAGCGGTTGGATACTCCCAGCGGCATCTCGTGGGTAACCACGGGCTTTATGCCGGATATCTACGGAAATATGGTGTCGGTTGTGGATCCTCGTTCCTACGAGGCCAGGTTCACCTATGGGCCAACGATCGGGACAACCAATTACAATGCTTATCTCATGGAAACCCGGAAGACCTTCGGCGGTTCGCCGGTGATGGTGGATGGCACCCCCCGACAGCCGGTTACCGTGATCCAGAAGAGCGATTACGACTTGAATACCGGCTGGCGGATCTCCCAGTCCCTCACCGCCACCGACTCCGCAGGCAATCTCCTGGTTCCCGAGACCCGTTACCGGCATGACTTTGCTTACGACAAAAACGGCCGGTTGACCAAGGTGACCTATCCGCTTATCACCGGCCAGACGGTGCGAGCGCAGCGCACGGTGGAGTATAACGATGCGCAAAACACCGCCACGCTTACCTATGAGAAGGGTAGCAAGGTAAAACAGGTTTACGACGGGCTTGGCCGGCTGGTGCGGGAGGAGACCTTCCGGAACGCCACCGAGTACGCCAGTGGTACCCCATACCTTGTAAAGACCATGACCTACAACTGGCAGGATAAGGTGGCTTCTGAGACCGTAAATGACGGGAGCAAGACTTACCTTACCAAATACGAGTACGATCCACTGGGGCGTTTGCGGCTGGTTACCTTGCCCGATGCCAAAACGCGGGAATACCAGTATGACGATATCGCCAGGACACTGACTGTCTTTGATGAAAATCGCAACAAGAAGGTTAACCAGTACGATTTGTTCGGCAGGATGATTGCCGTCAAGGAGTATCCCGGCACGGCGCAACTTCCCCGTGCGGATGAGTATGTGACCAGCTATCAGTACGATCGGCTGGGCAACCTGGTGAAGGTCACCGACGCCAGGGGCAAGGTCACCATTTTCTCATATGACAATCTCAACCGCCTGGTGGAAACCCAATACACGGATAGTTCCAGGGTTTCCAAGGGCTACGACGCGGCTGGCAACCTGGTAAACCGCACCGATCAAAGCTGGAAGGTTACCGCGTACGAATACGACGAAAGTAATCGACTGCGCAAGGTGACTTACGGCCACGACTCTACCAAGGTGATCACGCATTACTACGATCTCCTGGGCAATCGGAGCCGCACGGAGGGGGCCAGTTTTATCCTGGCTCAGTCGGGCCGGCCGGAGAGGCGGATTGACTACGTCTACGCCTACAAATACGATGAGCGAAACCGGCTGATCGAGGCAGCCAATACCATCGGGGCCAGGACGTACAAGACAACGTATTCTTACAACGAGGCCGGGAACCTGACCTCCATAACTTCTCCCGACGGCAAAGTAACTTACATTAAGCCGGATGAACTGGGCAGGGTGACGGCGGTGGCCAGATCGGCGGACTTCCTGGACAAGTTTGCGTCCTTTGCGTACTACCCGCTGGGGAAGGTCAAGGATGTCGATTTCGCCAACGGGGTGGTGGCTTCTTACGCCTACGACGACCGGCAACGTCCCAGCGCGGTGACCGTGAACAAGGGGGCCGCCAGCCTGGTCGGTTGGAATTACGGATATGACGGCGTGGGGAACGTCACTTCCATCAATAACGAGAGCTTCGAATACGACGGCCTGGATCGCCTGATCACCTGGCGGCGCAACTAGAGAGAAGCGTTGGTTACCCAGGGCCTAAAGCTGGTAGAGATGGGGGATGAATGACATGAAAAGACGGTTGAACATTGAGGTTTTAATAAAGAGTTTTGTGCTGTTCTTGGCGTTGATTCTGCCGATGGCGTCCCCAGTCCTGGCAGATTCGAGGAAAGAGCTAATTGGGGAAAGGACGGAGTACACCAAGAAGTTCGATAACGGGGATCGGACGATCACTTTTCAGGTCTCCTCCTCTCCCTTGCATTACCAGGACGATGCCGGCACGTGGCAAGACATCGACCTGGATGTGACAAACATCGGGGAGCCAGATTATGAACTTGGAGTACTGAAAAACAAGTTCAAAACCCGTTTTGGCAGGCATGCCAACCAGCCCACTCGGTTTGATTTTAAAGGCGCCTGGGTCCAGTTTAAACCGGAGGGCTCAAAAAATGTTCCCGGAGTAGCCGCGGGAAGCACGGTAACCTATCAGGGGGCCTGGGAGGGGGCGGATCTCCGCTATAAAGTTGGGGCCGAAGAGTTGAAGGAAGAGATCGTGCTCCAGGCGCCGGGGGCAGTCACCAGGTTCCGGTTCCATTTTGTCGCTCACGGGGTTTCGGCGCGGCAGGAAGCTGACGGCAGTATTGGCTTTTACCTGGCGGACGGCATAAAGTCCTTCACCATGCCGGCGCCTTTCATGTACGATTCGGCGCAGCAACCGGTATCTTCTGATGCGGTAAAGTATGAATTGACCCAGCAAGGGAATGGTTTTTATCTGGATATTGCTCCGGATCAGGCCTGGTTGGCGGCGCCGGAACGAGTTTATCCGGTCATTGTAGATCCAACAATCAGCGTTAATACCGCTGGGGGAAACGTTGGTAGAGCTACCTTCAACGTCGCTTATGGGCAAACAGTTTCGTGGTATTGTAATGTCCCGATTTTTCTAATAGTTAACGATACCGGTTTAAATGTCTTTCAGGATCGGGACAAGTTATGATCAAGGGGATATTGTCGATGTCAGGTTCAGCACTCTCGGAAACCAAAGCGGGTCTTTTTGGGCCGTCACAGGTAAAACGTATTACGTTGCTGCCATTCCAACAGTATATACTAACTCATATGGCATAAGGTACTATAATATACTAGAAGGTTATGTCACTTACCGTCTTCCTCCAAATCAACCAACCAATCTTACGGCAACGGGAGCAGGTACTCTATCTCCCGAAGGTAGCCAAATAACCCTGAGCTGGAACGCCAACGGCAATCCGGCCGGCATAAGGTATGAGATTCTCAATGACACGGACAACGTAACTTACAGCACAACCGCTACTTCGTACACGGTAACCGGCCTGGCGCCGGGGGCGACCAAGTTATTTCGGGTCAGGGCGGTGCAGGATGACGGCGGGGCTTCTCCGTATACCGCCCAGGTTGCCGGGAAGACCCTGGGATCTCCGGCCGTAACCAAAACGATCACCGGCTCTCTGGACAGCCAGAGAAACCGGATCCTTTTGACCTGGCCGGCCGTCACGGGAGCAACAGGTTACCGGCTCTGGATCTTTGATGGCAATCATTATGAGCAACGGGATCTGGGGAACGTGACTTCCTGGGACTCGGATGCGGCCAAAATTTACCCGACCCCTGCGGATATCAATAACTGGACCAATCCGGCGACCGACATCTTCCAATGGGACGGGACGGGTGAGCCTTTGAGGGATGACCCAAACGGCCTTTACATGAAAGCTGGCGGCAATTATACCCGAACCCATAACTTTTACTGGATCCACGTAGCGGCGCTGGATGGGGCGGGCCGGCCTTCCGGCACGGTCTGGAACGGCGCGGCTTCGGTAAGCGGAAGCTCTTTGGACAGGACACCGCCAGCCTCCTTGGAGTTGGCCTCGCAGGTTGATGTCCCGGCCAGGAGCGTCGGTCTCAACTGGTACCAACCCTTTATGAAGGACTACGCGCTGGCGGGCGAAGGGGCGACAATCCAGGGATTCAGCGCACAAAGCTATAGCTGGGCCAGCGTAATCGACGGGCAAAAAGATCTGGCGGAGAATGTGAACTACGGCGGGGTTGCCAACCATGCCAACTCGGAGAACTGGGTGACCATCAATCTGGGGAAGCCGCGGCTGATTGACACGGTTGTTCTCTGGAATGACGGGCAGTATGGCGTGAAGATCGCGCAGGTCGCGCTGAGTCACGACAATGTGACCTTCTTCCCGGTGGGGACTTATTCCGTGCTGGATTGCGCAGCGGGCCGGACCAGGCCCAACTATCTGAACTTTCCGGCTACCACCGCCCAGTATGTCAAGGTGACCTTCCCGGCCGGCTCCTACAACAACGCTACTTATCTACATATTGCGGAGATCGAGGCTACCCTGGACCGTTCGTGGGAAAGCGTGGCGCTGTTCCGCTCGGATACCGCCAGCGGGCGGTACGTCCCGGTGGGAGGCCTGTCGGACGACTTCAGCGGGTCACTGGAATGGACTCCCGCTGCGGGAACCTGGCAGCTTACTTCTGGTGAACTTGTCCAGACCGATGTGGCGCCGGCGGCCGGTTCCGATAATACTTCCGTTTATAGAGCTTTGAAGCAGAGCGGCGAGATGCTGTTTGAGTGGACGGCCGAGTATGGCTCGAGTTCCTATGCGGCCGGAATGCACATCTTCGCCAGTTCCGGAACCGGCGAGCGCGGGAACTCCTACCTGATCTGGCACGATAGCGCCGGGGTCAGCCTGTCCAGGTCGGTGAACGATGTTCCAACCAAATTGGCGACCTGGCCAAATCCCACAATGGCTCCCGGACTGCGCCATGTTTACAGGACTCATTACAATCCAGCCACCGGCTTGATCAAGGTCTGGGTCGACGGGTCGGTGGCGGGCACGTACAAAGATAGTTCTCCAATTCTAAACGGGGAATACCTTTCCCTTCGCACTAACAATACCAGCGTGCGATTTGACAACATCAAGGCCATCCGGCTGGTTTCGCCGATAGTTTACGACGAAGGCTTCAGCGGCAGCCTCACGTGGGTGAACGGCGGGGGCAACTGGGCGCTCGACAACGGTGGTGTGTTCCAGAGCGACGCTTCGTCGACCACTACCAACACCAGCCTCTATAAAGCGCTCAGCCAGAGCGGCGAGATGCTTTTCAAGTGGGATACGACTTATGTTTCAGGAATAGCTGCCGCCGGGATGCACATCTTTGCCAGTTCCGGCACGGGGGAACGCGGCGATTCGTACTTGATATGGCAGAATGCCGGCGGGATTATCCTGTATAAATCGGAGAGCGATGTTCTCAAGAACGTGGCGTCCTGGTCCACCCCCACCAACGCCAACGGCCAGACCCACCAGTATGCAGTCCATTACAGCGCCAAGACCGGTGATCTCCGCATCTGGGTCGACGGGAACTTCGTCGGATCATATAAAGATGCCACGCCGCTTACCAACGGCAGCTACATCTCCCTGCGCACGAACAGCACCGCTGCCCGCTTTGACAATATCAAGGTCTACGCGCTGGATAGCGGGAGCATGTACAGTGATGCGGAGATCGCGAATTACCTGGCGCCCGGCGCGCCTACGTTGGCTTCCACCAGCCATCAAACGGGCATCTACTCCAACGACAATACGGTGGATGTCACCATCACGCCGCCGCAGGTTACAAGCTCCCTTTATTATTACCTCAGGGCCTACGACGAGGAAGGCAACAGCAGCAATTTAGTGCTCAACGGCGGATTTGAGGATGTGAGCGGGAGCGACTTCGGAAGCTGGGGAGAATCCGTGCCTGCCAATGCTTCGATAACCGCTTCGGACTTGCATACCGGCGGCAGGGTCGGCGCGCGCCTGCAGTACGGGGATAATTACGATACGCTTTATCAGGATATTTTGCTAAAACCAGACACGAGTTACCTGAAGTCGGTCCAGGTATATAAAGACAGCCCCGGCGACACCTCAACGGTTCACGGCGAATACTGGCTGAATGGCGGAGGGGTTACCAATACCGTCCATTTCGAGCAGCCGGCGTGGCAAAAGTGGACCAGCTACCAGCAGGACTTTAAGACCGGCACGGTTACTGGTCCTACGCCGGTCTGCCTCAACAACTGGCAGAGCGTGGCCGGTTCGGCCATCGTCCTGGACGATGCGGAGTTGCACGAACTGGTGCCCACGGCGCTCCCCACGGCCATCCAGGGGTATTCTGTTGTCTGGGACACGCAGCCTGCGACCGACCCCGACGATACTGTAGACACAACGCTGACTACCATTACCAGCCCGCCGTTGGCGGATGGCGCCAGCCATTACCTGCATGTGCGGGCGGTGAACGCGGCCGGGCTGGCCGGTCCGACGGCGCACCTTGGTCCATTCTACATCGATACGGTGGTGCCGGCCGGCCAGGTGAGCATCAACGGCGGCGCGCAGTTTGCCAATTCCACTTCGGTGACGCTCAGCCTTTCGTCCAATGAGGCTGCCCAGATGCGCTTCCTGGCCAGGGATGCGGCGAATGCCGGCGTCTGGTCGGCCTGGGAACCTTATGCCACCGCCAGGGCCCTGGTATTGCCGCCGGGTGACGGGACCAAGACAGTGCTGGTGGAATACCGGGATGCGGCGGGGAATATAGGCCAGTACAGCGAC
>JBLNCV010000129.1:0-8887 GCA_050260975.1 Syntrophothermus sp.
CCGGCGACGCCTGAAGCCAGCATCACCCAAACATCAAAAAGATTGTTGTTATCTCCATAAGCGCCTATAATACAAAAGATGAGCACCGCCGGCATCAGATATTTTTGCGGGATATTGGTGATTTTGGCCCACAGGCCAACCAGAGGCAAATTTAGTATCAGAAGCATGATATTTCCGAGATAAAGGCTGCCAATTACGCCCCAGAAGACGTCAGGCCGTTCCCGTATGAGCAAGGGGCCGGGAGTTACTCCGAGAATCATCATTCCGCTTAACAAAACGGCAATCGCCGGGGTAAAGGCCAGACCCAGAGACAACAGCGGCACCAGCCCTCCTGAGCAGGCGGCATTGTTGGCCGCCTCAGGGCCGCTAACGCCTTCTATGGCGCCATGCCCGAATTCTTCCTTATGCTTCGATAAACGTTTTTCTGTTCCGTAGGAGACAAAAGAAGCGAGAGTAGCCACCGGCCCCGGTATGAGGCCTACGAAAAAACCAATGATTCCCCCGCGTAGCATCGGCGGAAACGCCCGCTTCAACTCTTTTCTGGTTGGATAAAGGTCGCGAAAGCGTACTTTTATAACGCTGGCATTTTCTTTCCGGCTGCTCGCCATCCATAAAATTTCCCCCACGCCGAACAAGCCGGCTGTCACGGCTACAAAGCTAAGCCCGGTTTGAGCGGGAGCGTAATTAAAGGTAAAACGGCCCACTCCTCCCAGCGGGTCCATGCCGACTGTGGACATGAGCAGGCCGACGCCCACCATGATCGCCGATTTAAGGGTAGACTTGCCGGAAAGGTTTGACAGGATAACGATGCCCGCCACCGTCAGGGCAAAGAATTCCGCCGGTCCAAAAGCGAGAGCCGATCTGGCCAAAAGAGGCGCAAAAAGCTGCAAAGCGACGACACTTATCGTTCCGGCCACAAAAGAACCGATGGCGCTCACGGCCAGGGCGGCCCCTGCCCGCCCCTTCCTCGCCATCTGATAACCTTCGATGCAAGTAACCACACTGGCAGGTTCGCCAGGAACATTTATGAGAATCGAAGTTGTCGAACCTCCATACATGGCGCCGTAATAGATTCCCGCCAGCATGATCAGGCCGGCGGTGGGGCCCAAAGTAATGGTCCAGGGCAAAAGCAACGCCATCGCCGCCGCCGGTCCCAGCCCCGGAAGGATCCCGGTTAAGGTCCCGATAACCGCCCCTACAAAGCACGCGGCTAAATTTAAGGGTTTAAGCGTAACCAGCAGTGAGGAGAGTACTTCCATCTTCCGCTACTTCACCCCTTATAGGAACAGACCTTTAGGCAATGGAACATTGAGCCATATTTTAAAGATTAGATAAGCCCCTATGGTGGCGCCAACCCCCAACCCCAGAGCTTTAGGCCACTCCTTGATACCCAATAACTTCCCACAAGCGGTGACCAATAGAAAACTCATCGTAAAAAAGCCCAGTGTGTTTATGAAAAGCAGAAAAACAACCACCAGGGCAACCAAAAGCCAGGCTTTTCCGCCGTTTCTGCCCCCCGCCGGAACAGCCGCAACTGGCTTTCCTCCCTTGAGGCCGATTAATACATGTAAACCAGACATTGCCAGGGTGAACAGGCCTACAGCCAGGGGGAATACTCCGGCGCCCGGCAAAGCCAGAGTACCGACCTCATATTGACGGTTGTAAACCAGGTATGCCGTTGCAAGAAGCAGTAACAGGACGCCGCTGATTACCTCTTGTCTTTTCACAAAAAAAGCGCCTCCACTATCTTTTCCGCAGGCCGATCTGTTCCATCAAAGCCGCCAGTTCTTTATCCTGTTCGGCAATAAATTCATCAAATTCCCTGGCCCCGCGAAACTCGATATCGGCGCCCATCTGCCGGGCAAAATCTCTAAACTCGGGGGTCTCCATCGCTTTCTTGAAAGCCTGTTCAAGCTTTTTAATCACGGGTTCAGGGGTGCCTTTGGGGACGGCAATCCCCCGCCACAGGGATAGAGTTAAATCGATGCCCTTTTCCTTGAAGGTCGGCACCTCAGGCAATGTATCCAACCTCTTTTTTCCAGTGACAGCCAAAATCCGCACCTCTCCGGATTTGACCTGGGACATGACCTCGGCCGGCAACTGGATGCTGGCCTCGATCTTGCCTCCCAACAGGCTGGCCACGGCCAGGCCCTGGCCAAACGGGACATGGATAACTTTGACGCCCGTTTTATTTTCGAAGGCTACCGCCGTCAGGTGGGTAAAGCTGCCCATCCCGGAGTTGCCGATCCTTACTTTTCCGGGATTCTTTCTGGCATAATCGGCAAATTCGTTGATATCCTTCCAGGGAGCATCCGCCCTGACCGCGATGCTCACAGGTTCCGTCGTCAGTTCGGCAACGCCGCTGAAGGCCTGATAGTCGAAGGGCATATTCCCAGCATGATAAGCCGTGTTTATAGAGTTGGAATTCCAAACGATCGCATAGCCGTCGGCTTTCTGTTCCTTGACGTAGGCATATCCCAGCGCGCCGCCGGCCCCCACCCGGTTAACCACCGCTATGGACTGGCCAAGTTCTTTACCCGCCAGGTTGGCCACCTTGCGCGCCAAAAGGTCGGCACCGCTGCCCGCCCCGAAGAGCACCGTCATTTCAATTGTTTTGGAGGGAAATTCAACCTGCGCCCCGGCAAGATCCGCGAAACTCGTCAGACTAAAAGCCACCATCAAAGCCAAAATCCCCGCCAGAAACTTGATACCCCTTCTTTCTCCGGTTTTCATGAACCTTTCCAGCCTCCTTTTCATGATTAATCATCGCTTTTGACGGTCGATCACTGCCTAAGGGTTGATAACCACTTTCATGGCGCTGTCTATGCGGTTGACAAAGTAATCCAGGCCCTTATGGAATTCTTCCAACGGAAAGTGATGCGTAATAATTTTGTCAGTACGGAGCTTGCCCTGGGACATGAGAGCAAGCGCACGCTCACAGTTGCGGTTTCCCTCGCCCCGTACCGACAGCAAGCTGATCTGGTTTAAAACCACGTAGTCCAACTGGGCCGGAATGGCTTCTTTGTAAAAAGCGACCAACACGACGGTACCCGATTTCTTCACGGATTTGATAGCGTAGTCGAAGGACTCGGCGGTGCCGGCGCACTCAAAGGCCCGCTCGACTCCTTTGCCGCCGGTCAGCTCGCGCACTCTGGCCACCGGATCGGCTTCCTCACGGACATTGATGGTATGCGTCGCCCCCAGTTCGCGTCCAATGGCTAACCTCTCCTCCCGGGTGCCGAGGAGAATTATGTTTTTCGCCCCTAGGGCCCGCGCGCCCTGGACGACGGAAAGGCCAATCGGGCCGGGACCGATCACCAGAATTGTGTCCCCGGCAATATAGCCGCCGCTTTTATCCAGAGCGTAGAGAGCATTCCCGGCCGTGGTCACGTAAGTAGCCGCATTAAAATCGATATTGTCAGGGATCTTGTACACCGAATTGATATGCTGCACGGCGTACTCGGCAAAGCCGCCGTCAACCGTCATGCCGGAAGTCCGGTGCCCCTTTTCCAGACGGCCGTAGTTAAGACAGGCGGTATATTTGCCGTCGATGCAGTTCTCGCAGCGGCCACAGCCTTTGTGCGCCTCAATAGCCACCCGATCGCCTATTTTAACCTCGTCCACCGTTTCCCCCAGGGCCACCACGGTACCCGCCCACTCGTGGCCGAAGGTGAACTCGCCGTAAGGAGGCATATTGGGCATGCCTTTGGTGATGATCTTCACGTCGGTGCCGCAGATTCCGCAAGCCGCAACTTTCACCAGCACTTCTCCGGGGCCAGGCCTGGGCACCGGCTTCTCCACCAGGCGCACGTCGTTTTTGCCAAACAGGACAAGGGCTTTCATCTTTTCCGGAATGGTCACGCTCACCAGAATCAAACCTCCTTCATCAAATCGGCGATCGTTTCTACCGCCAGGGCCGCAAATTCGGGATCGTTGATATTGGCTTCGACCTTGCGACTCTTTATCCTGGGGTCAAGATTGACTTCCAGGGAGGAAATAAAAGCAGCATCAGCTTCGGGATCATGCAGTGGCCCGCCGGCACGGCCGTTTTCCGACCAGCCCTTTAAAGGCAACAGGACTGCTACCGGCCCCCCGGCTCCATTTAGCTTGGCGGCCATGGTTTCGCCTACTTTGGCCAGCTCCCCGGCCGTAGCCCGCACGTTGGTATTGTAAGGGTTATGATAGTGAATCTTGCGCCCAAGGTACTTCGGCGGGATGCTCTCTTCCGGGCCAAAGCAGAAATAGTCCAATCCGCCCGGGCGATTACTTGCGGGATCCCCATCCTGCCCGCCGCTTCCAGGCGCGGCTTTAGCGGGGCGTAAATGTCGTCGCCGAAGATCTCACCGATTAGCTCATGTGTTGTGAGGTCGAGCACGCCCCGGATGTATCCCATTTCGATGAGTTCTTCCATGGCGGAGCCACAGGCGCCGGAGGCATGGAAGGCGACAACCTCATAACCTCGCGCCACCAAGCCATCCCTGGCCGCTGTGACCGCCGCGTTGGTGTTGCCAAAAGCCGTTATGGCGATAACCGGACGGCTGCCATGGCTTAAAGGTTTCCCCCAGCGCACCATCCCGGCCACCGCCCCCACCGCATTGGCCAGAATGGTGCGGCTGACCATGTTCGGGCCGCCCAGGAGGTCCGCTACCGAAAAGATCATGGTGATGTCCTTATACCCCACATAAGGGCGAACATTGCCGGAGGCCACAGTGGAGACGATCACCTTCGGCACGCCGATCGGCAAGGCGCGCAAAGCGATTGCCGCTATGGCCGTCCCCTGGTTGCCGCCGATGCCAATCGCGCCGGCCAGCCTTTTCCGGACGTAGAGTTCCTGCAAGACCTTGGCCGCGCCCAGGCCCATGGTTTGCATCATGGCATCGCGGCGCAGAAGCGGCAATTTGCCAAAATCCACTCCCCCCAGGCGGCTGATCACTTCCCGCGAGTAGGATACCTCCAGGTTGTGGGCGCCAGAAGTACTGACGTCAAGGATCACCGCCTTGAAGCCCGCGTCAGCAATCAACTCCTGGAAGTAGCGCACCTCTTGTTCCTTCGTGTCGACAGTAGCTATAACCGCGATCGTTTGCTCCGCCATTCTTCCCGTCCCCCCGCATCACGGCAAGCTTCCATAAGGGGTTTAACAAGGGGTTCTAATTCTCAAGCCAGGGCCCAAGCCTCTTTAATCACCCGTTTGGCGTTGGCCAGGATAAGTTCCGGAGTTTCTCCCGGCAGCAAGGGCCGTACTTCCGCGCTCAAGACGGGGCGCTTCTCCGGGCCGATCAAGCCCATCTCCGCCAGAAGCCGAAAGTAATCCCTGACCTCAGGCACGTCGATCTCACCGTCTTCCACGCCAAAACGGGGTTGCAGGTCGCCGTAGAGAGGATGGCGCCTGTTGCGCATCACGCAATTGCCAATATGAAAAGCGAGAAGATAATCCTTCACCAGCGGTAATGCTTCCTCTGGCTTCTCACGCAAGAGAGGGAAATGGGAAAGGTCCGCCAGCAGGCCGAACCTGGGGTATTGTGGGCGTAAGGCCGCAGCCACATCGTGGGCGTCGGTAAAATGCCCGACAAGCGACTCTTTATCGATGTCCCGGTCAAAGATCTTCAGGGTTATCCAGGGATCGCCCATTTCCCGCGCATAATCACAGATTTGGGCCAGGGAATCAATCAAAATCTTTTTGGCTTCCTCCCTTTTTTCCGGTCCAGGGTCCTTGCCCGCAGGGATGCGCACGGCGCTGGCATTTAGATCCGAAGCTTCTTCCAGGCAGTTTTTCACCTGCCTTACCGCCCGCTCCCGCTCGCGCGCATCAAAAGAGTTCAGGTTCAACTTTTGTGAAAAGATGGCCGGTTGGGTGGCGTAAACTACTTCCAGGTGGGCAATCTGCGAGAGTTGGGCCGCCCGCAACCGCACCTGGACATCTTTCATTCAGCCGACTTCCACGACTGTAAAAAAGTCATCTTCGGCAATGCGCTCCAGGGTTTCCACAATTGGGCCGCTTCCGCCGGAAACCTCCGGATAGGCTTTGAAATGGACAACGCCGAGTTTCAGGTATTCGTAAATAGAATCGCGCACGCCATGTGCCCCTTCCTGAATTGGCCTATTAGCCTCATTTGTTGAAGTGTGTGCGGCCTGGCAGGCAAGATTGTCCTTACCCGCCAAGCTGGGCCAAAAGAAAAGCTACTTTTGCGTTATCCTCCAGAACATCGGCCAGATAAAAAGAATTATAAATATCGCTGCCAACAGTAATAAAACCGTGACGTAAAAGAACGGCAGCCTTGGCTTGGAGATCGGAAAAGGTCGCCTCCACCATCCTGGCCAGATCCATCGAACCGGGTGGAGCGTAACCTACTACCGGAATTCGCGTCAGGCCGGCCTCGGCGGCTGCCGTAACGATAGGCAGCTCGCCTTTGGCTATCACATAGGCGGTGGCGTAGGGTGAGTGGCCGTGAAGAACGGCCCCTACCTCGGGACGGCGGCGGTAAACAGCCAGGTGAAAGAAGAGTTCCTTTGAAGGCTTGCCCTCGCCTTCCAGGACATTTCCGTCCAGGTCCACCAGCAAAAAATCTTCCGGGCGTACATCCCCAAAAGACTTGCCCGTGCGTTTGATAAGCACTTGCTCCGGCCGGCCGGGCACACGCGCGCTGGGATTGCCGCTGGTAGCCGACGTCAGGCCGCGCTCAAACACTCTCGCGCTTACTGTAACCAGATCCTGGCGCAAACTGGCGAGAGTAAGGTTGTCGCTCATTTTGAGTCTCTCCCCGGATATTTCTTTTACAACTTCTAAGCCCTTTCGGGGAAATCGCGCTTTTCAGCTTCCACTTTAAAGGGGAATTTCTTGACTTCATTGACAAAAGCCGCCAGGTGCTCAGCTTCCTTTTCGAAGAGCTTGAGCCCTTTTTCCCTGGTGCCGCGGAACGGGTTGCCGATGGTAGCGTGATCGGAATATTCATGGTGCTCCATGGGCACGATGATGTTCTCTGAACCCTGGAACTTCACGGTGGCAGTGCCGTCCATCTTGGAGAACTCCGGCCCCATCCAGACAGGAGCATGGGCCCGATCGTTCACCGCGCGATCCATGTGAACCAGGCTCTCATCAAAAGCCATCACTTGCGCCGTCTCCATCTCGCCGGCGTGCCAGCCTGGCGTCTCCTCCGGTGGGCCTTCCAAGATGCCCTTGACAACCTGGCATTCCCTTTCGGTCGGCGTCTTATACCAGGCCACGAAGGCACCGGTCTCGTAACGCAGCCTGCGCAAGAGTTCATCGATGGGCTTGGTATTCGACCCGTGATGGGAGACAAAGACAATCTTGTTGGCACCATGAAAGATCAGGCTGCGGGCGATATCGTAGAGCACACGGCGGAAAGTCTCGGCCGACAGGGTAACGGTACCACTGCCTTCGCCGACGCGCCCCATATGATGCGGCGAATAACCGAAGGGCAGAAGCGGGGTATAAGGCACATTGGCCAGTCTGGCCGCCCTCTCTGTTACTGAAATAGTAGTGATGCTGTCCGTTCCCAGAGGCACGTGAGCGCCGTGCTTTTCGCAACTGCCCACGGGCACCAGAACCACATCCGTCTCCTCAAACCATTTCGCCGCATCGACAAAAGAGTTCTCCAGCAAGTTGTAGCGTTTTTCGCTCATACTTAAACCTCCTGTTTTGTTTTAACTTTTACGTCAACTTTCTCCCGCGTCTTTTACGTAGAATCTCTTACAACCAGGCGCGTCTCCAAAAGGGTCACCGGATCCGCCCCGCGGCCGGCAAAGAGTTCCGTCAAAACCCGCATGGCAGCCACCCCTAGATCGTAAACGGGCACGGCTACTGTTGTAAGGGCAGGCGCAGCATAAGAAGCCAGAGGTATGTCGTCGAAACCCACAACCGCCACGTCTTCCGGAACCTTTAGCCCGAGGTCTTTCAAGGCCTTCATGATGCCAATAGCCATAAGGTCGTTCTGGGCGAAGATGGCTGTCGGCCTTTTCTGACGATCTCTCCAAGGTAAACGGACTAGAGCCGTGTAACCGCCAGCCGGCGTAAAGTCCCCTTCGACCGTCCAGGCCTCTTCCGGCTTTAAACCACCCTCGGCCAGGGCCAATCTATAACCGGAAAGCCGGTCCTGCACGGTTGTCGAGGTCGTGGGCCCCGTAATCGTGGCGATACGTCGGTGCCCTTTGCTCAAAAGAAACTGGACGGCGGCTTTAGCCGCATGCACATTATCGATCTGCACGGCCTTCAAAGGGAAGGGATGCCTGCCGATAACCACGGCGGGAACCTGGGTTTCAAAAAAGCGCTCCCGGTTGGCTTCCTCAACCACTCCTCCACCGGTAAAGACTATACCATCCACCCTCTTTTCGCGCAAAACGCGCAAATATCTTTGGGTACGTTCTTTTGAGCGGTCAGTATTGCACAAAATGACCGTGTAGCCAACATCCTGTGCAACATCTTCCACGCCGCGAACGATACCCGGATAGTAAGGGTTGGCGATATCGGGCAGCATGAGGCCTATCGTCCGGGTTTCATTAAATTGCAGGCTACGCGCCATGGCATTCGGATAAAAACCCAGATCTTCAATAGCCGCCATCACTCGCCGGCGTGTTTCATTGTTGACAGGATGCGCGCTATTATTGATAACGCGGGAGACGGTGGCCACAGAAACCCCGGCGCGCCTGGCCACATCTTTAATGGTGATCATGAATGCCGACCTCATCCAGGAAAACGTTTTCCACCAATAAATTTAACATGTTTTCCATTTGATGTCAATGGTTTCTAAAGAAGAGGCATTTGCGTTGTCCCCCCAAATCCTTCGGTAACTGCAAACGCTAGCCGCCAAGAAATAGGGTTCAGAGCAACTTAGAAACCTTTTCCCGGTTTATTTTGCCATATGGCGTGAAA
>JBLNCV010000130.1:0-14893 GCA_050260975.1 Syntrophothermus sp.
CAAACTTCTTGAGAAGCAAAAAGAGGGGAAGAAGCGGATGAAGGCCCTGGGAAATGTGGAGATTCCCCAGGAGGCGTTCATGGCCGTTCTCCAGATTGAGGACAAATGACGGGCGAGCCAGAGTGCGGGCCGGTGGCGGAGGGGGCAATGACTGAATCAAGAATAGCCCTCTATATTCATATCCCCTTTTGCCGCCGCAAGTGCTATTACTGCGATTTCAACTCTTACCCCGCCGGAGCTTCCGCGCCCGGAACCGTTGAAGCCTACACCGCCGCCTTGATCAGGGAGATCCGCTGGTACGCGGCACGCCTCGCCTTAAGCGGCGATAGGGTTGCAGTTGGATCGATCTATATCGGGGGTGGAACTCCTACCCTGCTTGAGACCGGCCAGTTGCAGGCAATTCTTGCCGCCTGCCAGGAAGGGTTCTCCTGGGATACGGCGGGGGGAGCTCAAGGAACCGAGGTGACCGTGGAGGCCAACCCTGGAACTCTGACGCCGGAGAAGCTGGAAGGGTTGCTGGCAGCCGGAGTGAACCGGTTGAGCCTGGGAGCCCAATCTTTGTCCGACAACCTGCTGGCGGCTATCGGGCGTATTCATTCCGCCGGAGACTTTGTAGCCAGCTACCAACTGGCCCGGCGCATTGGCTTCGCCAATATCAACGTGGACCTGATCTTTGGCTTGCCCGGCCAGACCCTGGCGGAATGGGAAGAGACTCTGGGGAGGGTTGTGGCCATGGGCCCGGAACACATTTCCGCTTACGGGCTGATCATCGAAGCGGGGACCCCTTTCGCCGAATGGGTGGCGACCGGCAAGATTACGCCCGCCGGAGAGGAACTGGAGGCGGCCATGTTCGAAACCACCATGGCAACTCTGGAGGCGGCGGGTTTTGAGCATTATGAGATCTCCAACTATGCCCGGCCGGGCTATCAGTGCCGTCACAATCTTGTTTACTGGCACAATGAGCCTTATATCGGGGTGGGAGCCGGCGCATGGGGATACTGGCGGGGGATTCGGTACGCCAACGCCAGCCGGCCGGAAGAATATCTGGCCAGGATGTCCGGCGGAAAGGGCGTTGACGGCGTCTCAAAAGCCGTCGTGGAAACCGAGCGGCCGTCGCTGCCGGTGCAGATGGGCGAGACCATGATGATGGGCCTGCGTCTTTTGAAAGGGGTTTCCTTCCGGCGTTTTCGGGAACGGTTCGGCCGGGGGCTGCTGGAAGTTTACGCAAAAGAGGCGGCGGACCTGCAAAAAGAGGGGCTCCTTCATATTTCTCCCGATGGCGTCCGGCTTACCCGGCGGGGGGTGCTCCTGGCCAACCGTGTTTTTGCCGCGTTTTTACCTTGACAAGGAAAACCCCAGGTGGTATTTTTATAATAGACAGTTAGCACTCGCCGCCAGAGAGTGCTAATGGAGCAGGTGAGGTGAAGACGCCGCCCTGGCAGGCATGGGTCGTGGGTAAGGGGGCGATAGGATGACGCTGGATGAACGAAAGAGGCAGATCCTGCGCGCTATTGTCACGGATTACATCAATACCGCCGAACCGGTGGGTTCGCGGACGTTGGCGCGCAAATACCTTTTGGGAATCAGCCCGGCTACCATTCGCAACGAGATGGCGGATCTGGAGGAGATTGGCTATTTGCAGCAGCCGCATACCTCCGCCGGACGGATTCCATCCGACAAGGGCTACCGTTTTTATGTGGATGTGCTCATGGATCACCCACTTCTTCCCGAGGAGACCGCCACATCGATCCGGGAGACCATTCAAACCCGGCAACGGGAGATCGAGGAAGCCATCCACCATGCTTCCTATATCCTGTCTTACTTGACAAACTACACCGCCGTGGTTCTCGGGCCGATGCCCCACGAGCGGATCTGCGAGCATGTGAAGCTGGTGGGCCTTGACCCAAACAACGTCCTGGTGGTATTGATGACTCTGCCGGGATTTATTGAAAACCGGCTGGTGGAAGTTACCCAACCCTTGGCGCCGGAAGAACTGGAGAGAGCCTCTCTGTTGCTTACCGAAAGGCTGCGCGGGACCACCTGGGGTGTGATTTCAGCGGGATTGATCCGGGAGGTCCGGGAGATTGTCCGCAACCAGCAACTGGCGGAGGAACTTTTGCACATGTTGGGGGTCTCCTCCAGGGAAGAACGGGTTGACAACCTGTATCTGGAGGGGACGACGAAGATCCTCGATCAGCCCGAGTTTAAGGACCTGGAAAAGGTCCGGACAGTACTGGGAATCTTTGAGGGTAAGCAGATGTTGCTGGAGTTTCTGGCAGAGGCCGCCAAAGAGTCGGGGGTGGTGGTCAGCATTGGGCAGGAGAACAGGCATGACGAGTTCAGGGACTTCAGTTTTGTGACTGCGTCCTACGAAAGCAGCGGCCGGGCGGTGGGGACCCTGGGCGTAATCGGCCCGACCCGGATGGATTACGCCAGGGCCATTTCGGCGGTGGGGTGCGTGGCCGGCGCGTTGAGCGAGTTGCTCAGCGAGAGCGGCAAACGCAGGAGATGAGAATAAAAGGAGGGACCCGATTGGGCGTCAAGGATGCAAGTAATAGCTCCGAAGTGGATCAGCGCCTGGCGGCGCTTTTGACCAATTCCGGAGCGGTGCGTGCCATTGCGTCTGCAGTGGAAGGGACGATCGGTCAACAGGGCCGCGCATGCCCGTGAGGGCATGACGAACATCCACTATATGCTGGAAGCCTCCGGGCTGCCCGCCCTCGCAAGACGGCGGGCGGGGAGGTAATCAGCAGGCAAGGAGGGTATCATTTGTGCCCGCCAGCCTCAGAGACTGAATGTGGAGATCTAAATTTAACCGGTGTCGCCAAAGCCATCAAATATCACCGCCGCTTGCAGCACTTTTATGCCGGGCGGGAGGATGGCGGCCGGGGTGGCGGCCGTCAGGCCGCATACCTGGCGTTAACGATGGCTCAGCGGCTCTTGCAGGGGGGGATTCCTGCCACCGTCTATCCGGGGGAATCTCCCTTGTTACTGGCTTTTCCCGGGAAACGCTATATTGGCGTCGGAATCGAGGTAACTGACTCCGGTAAGGTGGGTGGCAGCCGCGTTTGGCGTATTCTGGCCGGGCAGGTGGCCGCTGGAGCTTTGGACGGCGCGATGGTCGCCGACCCCGGATTCTTTCCCGTGACCGCGCGAGATGGACTGCCGGTGATCCACCCCGATCTGTTTGGCCGGTTGCCGCGCCTGGCGCTGGAAGCCGCCCGGCTTCTATCGCCGGACGAAGCTTATGTGCTGGCGGAATTCGGCCAGGCGGGCGGAAGGTGGCGGAAGGCCGAAGCGCGGGGCTATGCGCTGCGCCTTGCCAAGCACCTCTTGTCGTTGCTGGCCTCGGGTGGCCTCCAACAGTACAAGGGCTTGAACGCCGCCGAGGTGGCGTTAGCCGGGATACTGGCCGAAGCTGGCCCGGCGGGTGTAACCGGCCGGACGCTGGGCAGGATCTGGCGCCTGGCGAATGGCCATCAAGCGCCGACGGAGGAGCAGGGTGGCATGCAGCCCGCTGATGGGCGACGCGCGCCGCATGTGCCAGGCCTGCAGGAAGCCATCGCGCGGCTTCGAAGCGCAGGATTCCGCCTGATTATGGCGGAAAACAGCCAGAAGAAGGCCATTTGCCAGGAGAAGGCCGTCTATCGGGAAGAGGCCGTTTACCGGTTGGAATAGATCAAGAGACAGTCCGGTTCCTTCCGCGAGGAGGGGTCGACAGCCAAAAGGTCTGGATACAATGCTGGTGGACAAATCCGGCGACGTGGTGATTACCAATGACGGAGTAAGCATTCTCACCATGATGGAGGTCAACCATCCCGCCGCCAGGATGCTGATCAATATTGCCCGGGCTCAGGAAGAGGAGATCGGCGACGGGACAACCACGGCCACGATCATGGCCGGCGCCCTGGTGGCCGAAGGCGTAAACCAGGTTGTCAAAGGGGTGCCGGTTGCCCGGGTGATCGATGGGATACGACTGGGAGTGCAAAAGGCCCTGGCGGCTTTGGAGAAACATGCGCGGCCGGTGATAAGCGTAGAAGAGCCCGTGCTGCACCAGGCGGCGCTGATTGCGGGGCGCGGCCACGAGGACATCGCCCGGCTGGTTGTGGAAGCAGCCAGGTTGGTCGGGGAGGGGAAACTCGGTGATCCCGCTTTCAAATTCGCCAGGACGGTTACCGCCCGGGAAGGGGCGGCCAATGAGGTCTTCATGGGTGTAATCGTCGAAAAAGAGCGGATGAACCGGCAGATGCCACAGCGTATTGAAGACGCCAGAGTTCTGGTGATTGATGACGCTCTGGAGCCGGAAGAGTTTGAGGAAGAAGCCCTGGCCACCGAGGCCGGGTTCACGCGTTATCTTGCGCTCCAGGAGGAGTTCAAGGAGGGCTTGCAAAAGCTAACCCGGCTTGGCGTAAACGTAGTGATGGTGGATCGCGGCGTGGCGGACCTCGCCGAGGAGATCCTTACCGATGCGGGTATTATGGTTTTGCAGCGAGTCGCTTCCCGGGATCTGCGCCGGGTTGCCGAGCACACGGGGGCGCGTTTGCTTAAGCGAACCGCGCTCCGCAGGGACGTTGCGGATCTGGCCAGGTACACCGGCCGGGCGCGGACGGTCTACGAAGACGAACGCCTGGAGCAGGTGCGCGTGGTTGGTGGGGCGGGAGCCCCCATGGCCACCATTTTGGTGGGTGCGGCCACGGCGGAAGTGGTTCAAGAGAGGGAGCGCATTGCCCAGGACGCGGCGGCGGCGGTGCAAGCCGCGGTTAGGGGCGGGGTTGTTCCCGGCGGCGGGGCCGTGGAGATTGCCCTGATGCGCGAGGTGCAAAAGGCCCGGGAGGCGGCGAAGGGGATGGCGGCCTTCGGGGTGGACTGTGTGATGGAGGCGCTGAAACGCCCGCTGGCGCAAATTGTGGCCAATGCCGGTTTTAACCCTCTGGAAAAGGTTAGCGAGTGTATCGCGGCCCAGGCCCAGGCCGGGAGCGATTCACTGGGGGTTGATTGCGACACGGGCGAGGTTGTGGATATGCTTTCCGCAGGGGTTGTCGATCCGGTGCTGGTAAAGGCGCACGCTCTGCGGGCGGCCGGCGAGATCGCCGAAGCCATTCTCCGCATCGATACCATCATCAAGATGAGAGATGAAGGTGCGGGCGGCGGGGCGGCGCCGGACATGGACGCACACAGGTGGTGACAAGGTGGTGAAAGAGATGGCGGAAGAAAAGAAGGCCCAGGGGCCTGGGGAAGATGAGCCGGGGGCGATTGACGACACTGAAAAGTTCGAAGGTGCTATATCTGAAGGCGCTGTAGAGGCAGAAGCCCAGGAGGCGCCGGTGGAAGCGCCAGCTTTATCCGATGAGCTTACGGCGGCCAAAGAGGAACTGGAAGCTGCTTTAAGGGAGAAGGAAGAGCTTTTTTCCCGGTATCTCAGATTGCAGGCCGATTTTGAAAACTACAAGCGCCGTACGCGCCAGGAGATGCAGCAATTGGCCCAGACCGCCTCGGAGGAACTGGTGCGCAAGTTGCTCCCGGTCCTGGACAATCTGGAACGGGCGTTGGGAGCGGCTCTGCAAGAGGCTCCTTCTTCAGCCCTCACCCAGGGAGTGGAGATGGTGGTCAAACAATGGCAGGACATCCTGGCCAAAGAAGGCGTGGCGCCGATCCCGGCTGCCGGGCAGCCGTTTGATCCCACCCGCCACGAGGCGGTGGTGCAGGAGCCGGCGGAAGGCCTGCCTGACAATACCGTGATTGAGGAAATGCAAAAGGGGTACATGTTTAACGGCAAGGTGATCCGGCCAAGCCTGGTGAAGGTGGCAAGAAACTAGGAAAGGATAGGAACAAGCTTGGAAAGCGCGTTCCTTGGACAAAATAAAGTTCAGCGATGTAACAAGGGGGAACAACAAGCATGAGCAAGGTTGTGGGCATTGACTTAGGGACTACAAACTCAGTGGTGGCGGTTATGGAGGGCGGCGAACCGGTGGTGATCGCCAACGCGGAAGGCTCCCGGACCACGCCGTCCGTGGTGGGCTTTTCCAAGACCGGCGAGCGGCTGGTGGGGCAGGTGGCCAAACGCCAGGCGATCTCCAACCCCGACCGCACCGTAATCTCCATCAAAAGGAGCATGGGCACGGACAAGAGGATCAGGATTGACGACAAGGAGTACACGCCGCAGGAGATCTCGGCGATGATCCTCCAGAAGCTGAAAACCGACGCCGAGGCTTATCTCGGCGAGAAGATCGAAAAGGCGGTAATCACCGTCCCCGCCTATTTCACCGACGCCCAGCGCCAGGCGACCAAGGATGCCGGCAAGATTGCGGGGCTTGAGGTCCTGCGGATCATCAATGAGCCCACCGCGGCGGCCCTGGCGTACGGTCTGGACAAGGGCGAGGACCACACCATCCTGGTCTTTGACCTGGGCGGAGGGACCTTCGATGTGTCCATCCTTGAACTGGGCGACGGGGTGTTTGAGGTCAAGGCCACCAGCGGCAACAACCGGTTGGGCGGCGACGATTTCGACGAGCGGATCATGAATTACCTGGCCGATACCTTTAAAAAGGAGACCGGGATCGACCTGCGCAACGACCGAATGGCCATGCAGCGGCTCAAGGAGGCGGCTGAGAAGGCCAAGATCGAGCTCTCCGGGCTGATGACCACCAACATCAACCTGCCGTTCATCTCCATGGATGCCTCGGGCCCAAGGCACCTGGATGTGACCCTGACCCGGGCCAAATTTGACGAGTTGACGGCGGATCTGGTGGAGGCCACTGTCGGGCCCACCAAAAGGGCGCTGGAGGACGCCGGCTTGCAGCCGCACCAGATCGACAAGGTGATCCTGGTGGGCGGTTCCACCCGGATTCCGGCGGTGCAGGAGACGGTCAAAAGGTTGATCGGCAAGGAGCCCCACAAGGGGGTCAACCCGGACGAGTGCGTGGCCATCGGGGCTGCCATCCAGGCGGGCGTCCTCGTGGGCGAAGTGAAGGATATCGTCCTTCTGGATGTGACACCCCTGTCTCTGGGGCTGGAGACCCTGGGTGGCGTCTTTACCAAACTTATTGAGCGGAATACCACCATTCCGACCAGCAAGAAGCAGATCTTCACCACCGCGGCGGACAACCAGACCACGGTCGATATCCACGTATTACAGGGCGAACGGGCCATGGCCGCCGGAAACGTGACTCTGGGCCGGTTCCAGTTGTCGGGGATCCCGCCGGCGCCCCGGGGGGTACCGCAGATTGAGGTGACCTTTGATATCGACGTAAACGGCATTGTCCATGTTTCCGCCAAGGATCTCGGAACGGGCAAGGAGCAGCGAATCACCATCTCCGGAAACACCGGCCTCTCCGACAAGGATATCGAGCGGATGATGAAGGACGCCGAAGCTCACGCCGAGGAGGACAAGAAACGGCGGGAAGAGGTCGAGGCGCGCAACCACGCGGACAGCCTGGTCTACAACGTGGAGAAGACCATTAAAGACCTGGGCGACAAGGCTGACAAATCCCTGGTGGAAAAGGTGGAGAAGGCCAAGGAGGAGCTGAAGAGCGCTCTTGCCGGCGATAACATCGAACAGATCAAGCAAAAGAGCGAGGAGCTCACCAAGGTTCTCTACGAGATGACCTCGGCGGTCTACTCCCAGACCGGGCAGCAGGCCGGCGCGGCGGGTGGCGCGGGCGGCTTTGGCGGAGCAGGCGGCTTCGGCAATCCGGGCGGCGGCTTTGCGGGGCCGGGCGGCCCGGGAGGGGCTGGTTCAGGTGGAACAGGCGGCCCTCATGGGGATGAAAAGGTAGTGGATGCCGACTACAAGGTGGTTGACGACGAGAAGAAGCGTGCTTAGGGCCGGTCAGCGGCCGGTGAATGGCCGTGGCAGGAAGCGGCCCAGGCCCGAGGTAATGAAGGCGGTGTTGTGTTTTGGCCAAACGGGACTACTACGAGGTGCTGGGTGTCGGGCGTGACGCGACCGAGGCGGATATCAAGAAAGCCTATCGGAAACTGGCCCGGCAGTACCACCCGGATGTAAATAAAGACGACCCACAGGCGGGAGACAAGTTCAAAGAAGCCACCGAGGCCTACCAGGTGCTCTCCAATGCCGACGCCAGGGCCAAGTACGACCAGTACGGGCATGCGGCCTTTGAACAGCAGGGCGGTTTCGGCCAGGATGGGGCCGGCGGTTTTGGCGGCTTTGGCGGTTTCGGCGGGTTCGAAGACCTAGGCGACATCTTCGACATGTTCTTCGGCGGCGGCGCCGGCCGCCGCCCGCGGACCGGGCCGCAACAAGGGGCCGATCTGCGTTATGATCTCACCATCAGCTTTGAGGAGGCCGCCTTCGGCCTGGAGAAGGAGATCGAGGCGTCCCGCTCGGAGACCTGCCCGCACTGTCACGGCAACGCCGCTGAGCCCGGCACGCCCATTAAGACCTGCGAGAGATGCCATGGCACGGGTCAGGTCCAGCATGTGACCACCACCGCGTTCGGCCGGTTTGCCACGGTCCGGACGTGCGAGGTCTGCCACGGCGAAGGCAAGACGGTGCAAACGCCCTGCAAGGAGTGCCACGGCGCCGGTACGGTGCACCGGGTGCGCAAGATCAAGGTGAAGATTCCGGCCGGGGTGGATACCGGTTCCCGGGTGCGGGTTTCGGGGCAGGGCGAAGCAGGGATCAAAGGCGGGCCGCCCGGCGATCTCTACGTTTTCATCAATGTGCGTCCCCATCCCATTTTCGAGCGGGAGGGGAACGATGTCTTCTGCGAGGTGGCGCTGAACTTTGCGCAAGCCGCCCTGGGCGACGAGATCGAGGTACCGACCCTGGACGGCCGGGTGAAATTGCGCATTCCGGAGGGGACCCAGACCGGGACCTTCTTCCGGCTGAAAGGGAAAGGCATTCCCCACCCCCGCGGTTACGGTCGCGGCGACCAGCACGTAAAGGTGCGGGTGGTGACGCCCACCAGGATGACCGCCAGGCAGCGGGAGCTCTTGCAGGAGTTCGCCAGACTGGGGGGCGGGAGTGAAGGCGAAGACAAGGGGTTTTTCGATAAGATGAAGGACGCCTTTGGCAGGCATACGGGATGATCAAAGATATGGCCAAAACAAGGGCGAAGGGCGCCCAAGGCGCCGAGTGGGCCCAGGTCAATGTCCTAACCAGCGTGGAAGCCATCGAGGCGGTGAGTAACCGCCTGGTGGAGCTTGGCGCGGGGGGCACCGTGCTGCAAGAATCGGAGAACGGCAGGATTGTGGCCAAGGATGCCGATCTTGACGCACCCGTGGCAGGTGACGCCGGCGCCGGGGTGCGGGATTCGCTGGAACCGGTGTGGGTGACGGCTTATTTCCCCCATGATGAGCGACTGCCGGGTAGACTTGCAGGGTTGAAGGACTTTCTGGCGGCCCTGCCTCTCTATGGGCTGGCGCCCGGGCCAGGCCGGATTGGAGTCAACTTTGTCTCGGAGGAGGACTGGGCCGAGGCCTGGAAGGCCTTTTATCACATTCAAAAGATCGGGCGTCATCTGGTGATCAAGCCATCCTGGAAAGAGTACCAGCCCGCGGTGGAGGATCTGATCATTGAGTTGGACCCCGGCATGGCCTTTGGAACCGGTACCCATCCTTCCACGGTGCTCTGCCTGGAGGCGCTTGAAGATTCCATCCACGGCGGCGAGTACGTGATAGATGTCGGAACCGGTTCGGGAATCTTGGCGGTTGCGGCGGCGAAGCTGGGGGCCGGCCGGGTGGAAGCGGTGGACGCGGATCCGGTGGCGGTCGAGGCCGCCAAAACCAATGTGACCGCCAATCATGTGGAAAAAGTAGTCTCCGTTTTTGAAGGGGAATGGACCGGAGGCGCCGCAGACGGCCCGCCGGCAGGGCAGGACAATCAGCAGGCGGATCTGATCGTGGCCAACCTGATAGCGGCATTGATCATCTCATTGGCGCCGGTCTTTGCCCGGAGACTTGTTTCCGGAGGTATTTTGATTGCGTCGGGCATTATCAAACCCCGGGCTCTGGAGGTTGAAGAAGCGTTGGCCGGGGCCGGATTGGTGCTTCTGGAACGCCGGGTCAAGGAAGATTGGGTCTGCTTGCGGCTGGAAAAGAGAGCATAGCCAGATTTTGTCTGATTAGCGGGGAAATGAGGTGTGAGGATGCCTCGTTTTTTTGTTGAACCCCGGCGGATCGTCGGCGGGGAGGTAAGAATCACCGGTAACGACGTAAACCATATTGCGCGGGTGCTTCGCCTGGGGCCCGGCGACCGGATCACGGTGCTTGACGGTACGGGGATGGAGCACGAGGTGGAGATCTCGTCGGTTTCCGGGCAGGAGGTCTGCGGCAGGATCGCCGCCAGCCGGCGGCGCCAGACGGAGCCCCGGTTTCGGGTTACGCTGATCCAGGGCTTACCCAAGGCCGGCAAAATGGATCTAATCGTCCAGAAGTGCACGGAGATCGGGGTGGCCAGGATCCTGCCAGCCAGGATGGAGCGGTCGGTGGTGGAACTGGAAGGAGCCAGGGCGGCCGCTCGCGTGGAACGCTGGCGCAAGATCGCCATGGAGGCCGCGGAGCAGTCCGGGCGGGCGGTGGTGCCGGTGATCGGGGAAGTGACCACCATGGCCGGGGTATTGGATTCCAAAGAGTTTCGCGAGGCGATGGAGAGTGGCCGGAGTTTGGCTTTGATGCCCTGGGAGGGGGAGGATTCCATGGGCTTACGCCGGGCGCTGGAGGCGGGGCAGGACAGACGGCCGGAGACTGCCTGGCTTTTTATCGGGCCGGAGGGAGGTTTTTCGCTTCAGGAGGTGGAAAACGCCCGTGCGGCGGGAGTTATTACAGTCTCTTTGGGGCCACGTATCTTGCGCACGGAGACCGCGGGCTTTGTGGCTCTAACCCTACTGCTCTGGGAGGCGGGGGACCTGGATGCAGGGCCAATCTGAAGAATGATTTTGAACAGAAACTTACTTCTCTGAAATATTTTTCTCGACGAAAGTTAACCCGGAGGCTTTTTCTGCCGAAAACCATACCGGAATCTGATACCCGAGCGGGACTTTATATCCGGCATTTGAGGTGCGGGAGGGATCTCCGGTGTGGTTCGGCGAGTTCCTGCTTAAACGATGGGCCGGCCAGTTTGGCGTGCGCCCCTCGGATATCGACTTTCTAACCAGAGCCGGCAAGCTGGGCCGGCCTTCCCGGACATTATTCCCCAGGGATCTTATCGCTCAGGCCGCAAGCATGAATCTCCGGGGTTTAATGAATGCAGCCGTGATTCAATCCAACCTTGATTGGGTCTGGCCTTACTGGGCCGTCCGGCAATTCAACCCCAAATCCACAAGTTTTACCCCGCGGGGATTTTTCCCTTCAAGCTTTAATGGCGCGCATCGCAACTGGACCGCCATCGGGTGCCTGGACAGCGAAAGAGAGGCCGTGGTGGATCCGAGAGGTCTCTTGACACCCCTTTTGAACGGGTGGTCGCTGGATTTTTGGCTGGCGGAGAACGGGCGGCTGGTGGCGCCCTCGCAATTGGAAAACGTTCACCAGCACCTGGAAGGCAACTTTCCTGTTGTGGCCACCGAATTTGAAGAGATCGGGATCGCCGTGCACGCCGAGGCATGGGCCACACGAGTGAGCAACCAGGAGTTTGTGGTGGAGCGGGTGATCCTGCGCAACACCACCGAACAAGAACGGGACCTCACCTTCTTCTGGGCGGCGCGCCCTTACAATCCCGAAGGGATCAGCCCGATCAAGGACGCGTGGATCAAAGACCAGTATTTGTTGATCAATGGCAGCCTGGGAGCCTATTTAACCCAAAAGCCGCGAGTAGCGTTTTGTTCCAACTTCAAACAGGGGGATGTCTCCCGGAAGCTGCGGAAGCTTTCTCCCGGAGTCAAACTTCCGGAGCGGGCCGATTGTTCATTCGGCCTGGCAACCGCGGCGGCCGGCCTCGACGCCCGGCTTCGCCCGGGAGAGATCGATTCTTTTACCATCCTGTTGCCCATGTCGAAGATGGGGGCCACCCGGGAGATCATCGAGGCGCTTCGCAAGTTCGATTACGACGCCGTTAAGGCCCAAACCATTCTGGACTGGAAAGGCAAACTCGCCCGGGGCATGCAGGTGGCGTTGCCGGATGCCAATCTGGCCAATTCCTTTGAGGCGAATAAGGCATATCTGCTTCTGCTGGATGACGGCAAGGAGATCACCTCGGGGCCTCTGACGGATCACCGTTCCCGGTTGCGGGACGCGGTCTACCTGATTAATGCCCTGGATAAGCTGGGTTATCATCCAGAGGCGGAAAGGAAGCTTTACGCCTACACAATCCGGCAGCATAAGGACGGCTTTTTTGGCGCCCGCGACGGTGAATGGGACGCCAACGGCCAGGCAATCTGGTTGCTGCTCGAACACTTCCGGCTCACCGGGAACCGGGATTTTCTGGCGAAAGTTTATCCGTCCATCAAGAAGGGTATAGACTGGATTGAAAGGAAACGGCGTTCTAAAAAGCAGTTGGACGGATCGACCGGGAAACCCAAGCCGGTTGAAGCGGCCGGGAAATCCAACCCCGCTGAGCCAGCCGGAAATAAAACTACAGCATCCATGGGCAACCAACCCGCGGCGCCAGCCCCTAGCCTCAAACCTAAGCCCAGGTCCCCGCATGAGGGCCTTTTGCCGCCAAGCTTTGGCGCGGGAGATCAGGGTCTATTTGACTATTATTACTGGGATGATTTTTGGGCGCTGGCGGCTATCAGGGAAGGAGAAGCCGCTGCAGAAGCCCTTGGGCTGGGCGATGAGGCCAGGCGTTTTGAAAGACGGAAGACGAACTTCTGGCAGTGGATTGAGGCCTCCCTCAAATACGTGGAGCAGGGGTTGGGCTGGCCGGCTATCCCCGCTTCGCCTTACCGGCGGATGGATTCCGGGGCGATCGGCTCGGTCTGCGTGCTGTACCCATTGCGTTTGCTTGAGCCCGATGACGAGCTGATTGTGAACACGGTGGACGAGATCCGCGAGACCATGTTCTTTGAGGATGCATTTTTGCAAAACGTCTTCTATTCCGGCGTCAACTGCTCTTTGAGCACGCATGTCGCCCAGAGTTATTTGTTTCGGCGGAGCCCGAATCTGTGGCCCGTTATCCGCTGGCTCGTCAGGCATTCGTCCGAGACTCACACCTGGCCGGAAGCGATCCACCCCGTGACCCGCGGCGGCTGCATGGGAGACGGGCACTCTGGCCGGGCGGTGGCGGATTGGCTTCTTTTGGTCCGGAACATCCTATTTTTCGAGGAAGAGAACCGGCTGGTGATCACGGCCTCCATCCCCGTGGAGTGGGTGGCGCCGGGGCAGCAGATCGGGGTAAGCGGCGCGCCGAGCTATTTCGGTACAGTAGGCTACAACATCACTGCCGATGAGGCCGAGATCACCCTGAATCTGGATTGCTCTTTCCGGCAGCCGCCCAGGGAGATCGAGTGGAACCTGCCGGTGCCGGTGGTTTCCGCGGTGGCCGACGGGGTCCCACAGAAGATTGCCGGCGGCCTGAAAGTGGTCGTGCCGGCCACGGCCCGTCAAGTGGTGGTCACCAGGGCCAGGTAAGGATCGGTATGGGTTCTTGCAGCGATATGGGCGATATGTATAAGCGAGGTGAGCAGGCGCACGGTGGCACGTTACGGGTATAGGTAAGGATTTATGCGGAAAGTAAGGAGTGGATATAGCACCCTTGAAATTTTGAAGATAGTAAGATATAGTGAGAAAAAGATCCAAACAATGCTCATGAGTAAGGAAGGGTAGCTATGCCCAAGAAAATCGGAAAGGTAACATCTAAAGGCCAATTGACCATTCCTAAGGAGATTCGCGAATTCCTGAATGTTAAGGAAGGGGACGGCGTTCTCTTTGTGACGGAGGGAGCGAAGGTCTATATCGAGAAGATCCCGGCCAAGGTGACCAGCGAGCAGGTTTTTGGGATTCTCAAACGGACAAGCCCCTTTGAAGGGGCAGCAGAGAAAGTCAACGGCGAAACGGTGGACGTCGAAAAGGCACGAACTGCTTACCGAAGTAAGCTTGCTGAGAAAGCTCGCCGAGGGATGAAGGAGGGGGAGTAGAAATGAGCGCCGTGGCGGGGTGGGCCGAGAACGGGTCTACCATTCTTAGAGTTCCCTCGCATGTCACTTGCGAGGTGGTTTATATCCTGGAAAGCCAGGGTTACGGGGCGGCCGAAGTAGCCAACAACCTCCGCAGTTTTTCGTTGATCGACGGGGTTGAGTTTGCCGATGATCAAGCCGTTTTTGAGGCGCTCATTGATTATCGGGATAGGAAAGTGGATTTTGCGGACGCGTTGACAGATGCCCTGGCCCGCAATGCTGGTGAAAAAGTATGGACCTTAACGCCAGGCATTTTAAGCGCCTGAACGTAGCCTGGGCGGAGCCAGGGCCGTCGGAAGCAGACAACACCGATTAAACAAGACGGCGGAGAATCGCTCGTCGTCATCCCCTGGTGATGAACTCAAACAAGGCCCGGGCGGCTGATTCCGGCCCACCCAGCTCGTACCCGGCAATTCCGAGCCGGGTACGCAACTGTCCCACCTTCACGCCGTTGGCCAGCATGACCCGCAAGTAGGCTTTTGCCAGGGGATCGTACTTTTCACGTTTTTGCGGCGCTCCGAACGGGTTGGCGAAGTAGGTGTGCACCAGTCCCTGTTCATCGGTGGTTCCCTTGGAGACCCGCGCGCCCTGGCTGAAGACCTGAAAAGCGGTGCTTTCGTCCGAATAAAGTTCGATGTGCGGGTGTGTCTCATCCACTTGCTCGTAGTTGTTGGCGTACAGGAACATGTCGACGGGGTACCCCGCCACCACCTCCTGGTACGGCGTCAGCGGGATCACCAGCCGGGCGTTGGTGCGGTGCGGGTTCATGAAGATACTCCGGTCGATCTCCGTGTAGGCAAACCCCGGCTCCAGGTCGTCCA
>JBLNCV010000131.1:0-16953 GCA_050260975.1 Syntrophothermus sp.
CTTTAAGAGAACTCCCTCATCCTGTAACAAGGAAAATTCCCCGTGCAGCCGGGACCGTACCGGCGCTACATTGGAGGACGTACCGATCGAGATGAACTCCATCCGCCTCACTCCCTTCGGGTCTATTATATGTGTGCCCAGAAGTTTGTATACGACGAAGGAATGGAAGGGATGGGCATTCCAAGGATATTCGGCGCCTGCGAGATAGATCGCCTTGGGAAATACAGAGGAAAATCAAAAGACCCGGTCAAGACCGGGCCTTCATTTACAAAGAAGGTGGTGGGGCTGATGCGGATCGAACGCATGACCTCTACGATGTCAACGTAGCACTCTAACCATCTGAGCTACAGCCCCATCGGCATAACTGATTATAACTCATACGCCCATGTTTGTCAAGAGAAGGATCTGGCAAGCGCCGTTCTGACACGGACCACCGCTGCCGTCGTGGTTCCGACCGCCAGATTAGCCCCCGGAACATGAACAGGAAGGTTGATACGGGTCCCTGCGGCAATTAGGCCGCTATCCGGCTCGTTACTTTCGCCAACGACTTTTAAAGGAGCGAGCGGGATTTTCCCTTTTTCCGGCGCTACTCCAATAAACCTGATTGACGGGCGCCCGGCGCCAGGAATGCCTGAACCGCCCTGCTCCCAACCGGTAATCTCCAAGATCTCCACTACCAGGGTGTCTCCCGGTTTGGCGCCCAAAACCGCCACCGGGCCAGTAGCAGAAGATGAACCTGCCGTCTCGAAGATAATCTCTTCCCCCGGGTCAACTCCCTCGACAGCTGGATTCGCCGGGGACATCACATAAACAAGCTCTTCCCGGGTTATCCGTTTCAAGCCCGATCCTCCACCATTCTACTCGATAAATTGCAAAACCTCCTCAACTGGTTTGCGTGGCCGCGGACAGGGGTTTTCATCCGGAATGCCAATCGGCATCAAAGTCACCAGCCGCCAGGGTTCCCTGATCCCCAGGATCTTTTCCAAAGCTGGCGCCGCCATCAAGGGGGAGGTCATCCAAACCGTCCCGTACCCTTTTTCATAAGCCGCCAGCGTGAGATTTTGCACGGCGGCGCTGATACTTTGAATGTCCGGCCTGGCCCACGCCCGGCCTGGTTCCACCGGCAAACCATGCAGAAGCCGGAGTTCGTCCGCCGAACTCCGGTAAGGTTCGCCACAGACCGCAATGACCATGGGGGCTTCGGCCAGAAAGAGCGAGAAGCTCTTAAATCCGAGGATTTTGGGCCGTTCCTTGGCCAACTCAGGAATCTTGGTCATATCTTCAATCGCCTGCCCCACGGCATCACGCATCCGGGCAAGTACATCCTTGTTTGAAATGGCGATAAAACGCCACATCTGTCTATTGCTGGCGCTGGGAGCAAGGGTTGCGATCCTGATAATTTCTTCTATATCCTTTCTTGGGATGGGATCTGGTTTGAACCGCCGGATGCTGCGCCTGCCCTGGACTACCTCCAAAAACTCCATTTCTTCCCCCTCCTTATACTGCTGCTACATACTGCTACTACGACCACAGAATCGAACAGAAACCTGCTGATATGTTAACTTCTCCAATTGTGCTCGTATTCCTTTTCACAGGCCAGAATAAAAAACGGAACCTCCACTTTAGAAGTTCCCTTGCCAATGTACTGCTCTGGTGCCGGAGACCGGGATCGAACCGGTACGGGCTTTAGGCCCGAGGGATTTTAAGTCCCTTGCGTCTGCCAGTTCCGCCACTCCGGCGTTATTTGGAGGCGGCACCCAGATTCGAACTGGGGTATAAAGGTTTTGCAGACCTCTGCCTTACCTCTTGGCTATGCCGCCTCATCTGACGCGATATCAAGGCGCCCCAACACCCACGTATGGGCGAGAGCGGTACAAACATCGATAGGATTTGCCGGAATGTTATCCGGCAAATCCTTTTATTTGCTTTTGGAGCGGAAGACGGGATTTGAACCCGCGACCCTCGCCTTGGCAAGGCGATGCTCTACCGCTGAGCCACTTCCGCGTGCTATGGTGCCGAGGGGCGGAATCGAACCGTCGACACGAGGATTTTCAGTCCTCTGCTCTACCGACTGAGCTACCTCGGCATAAATATGGCGACCCCGAACGGGCTCGAACCGTCGACCTCTTGCGTGACAGGCAAGCGTTCTAACCAACTGAACTACGGGGCCGCGTTTACGTTATGGTGGGCGAAACAGGGCTCGAACCTGTGACCCCCTGCGTGTAAAGCAGGTGCTCTCCCAGCTGAGCTATTCGCCCTGGTTCGCATGGCGCTTTCTGGACTACTAAAGCATTTCTAAGTATACCTGAAACCGACCCGATAGTCAAAAAGAACGAGCCATCTTTGGGCCGATTTAGCGGTTTCAGAGCCGGTTATACGCGTTATCTCTCGGTTTTGCTGGGCAATTCGCCATCAGTTAGCCGCGGACGGGGCGGTTTGAATGGTGAGGATCTCATACTCGATTGGCCCTGCCGGCGCCTCTACCTTTACCCGGTCGCCGACCTTGTGGCCGAGAATGGCCTTGGCTACCGGCGCTTTGTAGGATATTTTGTGCTGAAACGGATCAGCCTCCGCCGACCCGACAATTACACACTCAAATTCGTCAGCGGTCTCCATATCTCTGAGCTTTACGCTACTCCCCAGGCTGACTACGTCCCTGCGCGTCTCTTTGCTGTTTATTACCCTGGCGTTGCGCAACATGTTTTCCAGGGTGAGAATCCGCCCCTCCACAAAGGCTTGTTCGTTTTTGGCCGACTCGTACTCGGGGTTCTCCCAGGGATCGCCGAACTCCAACGACTCCCGGATCCGGCCGGTGACCTCTTTGCGCCTGACAGTCCGCAGATATTCGAGTTCAGCCTCCAATTTCCGCAGCCCCTCCTGTGTCAGGACTACATCTTTATCAAGCATCAATCTCACTCCCCACTCCGGCACTCATTCACGCGCAATTTAAATTCGCCGCAACGCGCAATTCTCCACCAATACAATCTAATCATATTCGGCGCCAACGGTTTTTTTAACATCTTCCACTCGTAAATTGAGTTGCTATTGACTTACTATTTTCTACTAATTCGCTGAATCCCCTGCCGGGCCCGGAAATTTCCTTCTTTTATCGCCGGCGGGCTTTTTAGTAGGAGCCTCTTGTCTCAACAGGCTTGCTCGCCTGATAACCGGCTCTCCGTGCCGCTCCCGGATCATGTCCAAAGTTCGCTCCAGTTCTTGCTGTTTTACTACTCTCTGAGGTCTGGCGGTAAAAAGATCCATCTGGACCGCTCCAGGCACGCCAAAATGCGAAACTGAAACTCCTATCAGGCGTAAGCGTTTCCCTAGCCACCCGCTTTTCATCCAAAGTTCCATGGCCGTCCCGTACAGTGTCTCCGCGGTGTCGACAACCTCCGGCAGACTCCGGCTACGGGTAATGGTATGAAAATCCTCATCCCGCAGCTTCACGGTTACCGTTTGCCCCGCGACACCCATTTGCCGCAAGCGCCAGGCCACATGATCGCTTAGCTGCAAGAGGGTCAGCCGGAT
Organism: Syntrophothermus sp.; assembly: GCA_050260975.1. Classification (GTDB taxonomy): domain Bacteria; phylum Bacillota; class UBA5301; order JAMCQP01; family JAMCQP01; genus JAMCQP01. The sequence goes on from JBLNCV010000131.1 coordinate 3,529, forward strand.
AGATTCCGGTTCACTTATATCCTGCTCAAAGGTAACTTCATTACCTACCGACTTTGGCTCCCAGAAAGGTTCCACCGGGCGATTGTCGATCCCCTGGGCTAATTTATGAAGTTCTTCCCCATTTGTTCCGAATAAACGCCGGAGAGTCTGGACCGGAAGCGCAGCCAGCGCGCCGATGGTCCGAACGCCTAACCCGGCCAGGATCTGTTCGGTAGCCTTTCCCACGCCCCAGAGCCGGGAGACCGGGAGATCTTTCAAGACCTCCGCCACCCTGTCCGGAGTGATCACCACGAAACCATCGGGTTTTTCCAAATCCGAGGCCATTTTGGCCAACAACTTATTTGGGGCGACGCCCACCGATGCCGTCAACCCCAACTCATCGGCGATGCGCTCCTTGATGATTGAGCCGATCTGGACGGCATCTCCGAAAAGTTGTTCACAGCCGCTTACGTCCAAAAAAGCCTCGTCCAACGATACAGGTTCCACCAGTGGTGTGTAGTTGGAAAAGATCTCCTGAATTTGAAGAGCCACTATATGGTATTTGGCGTGGTCTCCGGGCAAAAAGACGGCGTGCGGGCATCTCTCATAAGCCTCGCGTAAGGGCATGGCGGAATGGATTCCAAACTTCCTGGCTTCATACGATGCCGTGGAGACCACTCCACGCCGGCGAGGGTCACCCCCGATGATCACGGGCTTTCCGCGCAAAGTCGGATTGTCCCGCTGCTCCACGGCAGCAAAAAAAGCATCCATATCCACGTGGATGATCTGCCGCATTCCTCACCCACTCCCCGCACCACAAAAAACTTTCATCTAATAAGGCCAAGAAGATCAGCATGTATGTTCCATTGCCATAATTATTATAGCATACATATGTTTCCAGGGCAAGACTTATCGTGCCCACGGCCAAGATTTCTCGAAGGTTATTTTTTACGCCTGCCGGTGAAAATATTAGTAGCAAGGTCGAGGTGAAACTATGCATTCTTTATGGAAAGGCGCCATCAGCTTTGGGTTGGTCAACATTCCAGTAAGATTATACACCGCCACGGAAAAAAAAGATCTAAAGTTTCGTTACCTCCATTCCGAATGCCACACCCCAATCCGGTATGAGCGGATTTGCCCGACATGCAACCGGGAGGTGGCGCAGGAAGAGCTGGTCTGGGGGTACGAATACGAAAAGGACAAGTTTGTGATCTTGGACCAGGCCGACTTTGAAAGCATCCCGCTGGAGACCACTCGAACCATCGATATTGTCGATTTTGTGAACTTATCGGAGATCGACCCGATCTACTTTGAAAAAAGTTATTACCTGGAACCCGGCGAGGGTGGGCAGAAAGCTTACGCGCTGCTGAAAAAAGCCATGGAAGATACCGGCAAGATCGCCATCGCCAAGGTGGTCATCCGGTCTAAGGAGTCCTTGGCGGCTGTTCGGGTCTATGGGAAGGCTTTGGCCATGGAGACCATGTTCTATCCGGATGAGATTCGTTCCACGGAAGCCCTCGCCAACCTGGAAGCCGAACCGACTCTTCATGAAAACGAGATCGCCATGGCCACCACCCTGATCTCCAACCTTTCCGCAAGCTTCAAACCAGAGAAATATACCAATGAATACCGGAAGGCATTGATGGAGTTGATCAACGCCAGGATCCAGGGAGAGAAATTCGAAACGCCCCCGCCCCGCGAGCATGGACAGGTCATCGACCTGATGGCCGCCCTGGAGGCCAGCCTGCGGGCTACAGAGGACAAAGAAAAGGCTCCGGCCAGGAAGGGAAAAAAGACGGTGAAAAGCACCGGCGCCCGGGCGGTTAAAACCTCTCGCGGAACAACCATCGGGGGCAAATCTCCAGGCAAGATTCCGGCCAAACCCGGACGTGCCACTAAAGCTTGAAAGAAGGTCAAGACAGGATTGCCGCAAAAACAATCTGTGCAGGTCGGTTCCCGGACGCTTACCTTATCGAACCTCGAAAAGTTATACTGGCCAGATCAGGGGCTGACCAAGGCGCACCTGTTGAACTACTACAATGCCGTCGCTGGTTATCTTCTCCCGTTTCTGCACGACCGGGCACTGACCGTGGTTCGTTACCCAAACGGGATTCAGGGCAAATTTTTTTATCAAAAGAATGCGCCAGCCCATGCCCCGGAATGGATCCAGACCTTTCGGATCCCTTCCGAAGACGCGGAGGGCGGCTTCATCAACTACTGCCTGGCAAATGACAAGGCCACCTTGCTCTGGTTTGTAAACCAGGCGGCTTTGGAGCTTCACCCTTCCCATTACCGGGTGGATCGGGTGGATCGCCCGGACTGGGCCATCGTGGATCTAGACCCCGCAGCGCCGGCCGATTACCGGGATGCCGTCGAAGTGGCCTTTGCGGTAAAAGCCCTTTTGGATCATGCGGGCTTGGAGTCTTTCCCCAAAACCTCCGGCGCCACCGGCCTCCATATCTATATACCGCTGGCCAGGCGCCATACCTTTAAAGAGGTAACCGACTGGGTAGCGGGCCTTGGGCGCCAAATCGTGGCAACCATGCCTCAGAAGGCTACTAATAAAAGAAGAGTGGCCGAACGGACAGGGCATGTCTATATCGACCATCTCCAAAACCTGTCCAGCAGGACCATCGTGGCCCCCTACTCGGTACGGCCGTTGCCGGGCGCCCCGGTCTCCACGCCGGTAACCTGGGACGAGCTTCATACGGTTGATCCGGCCGGTTTTAACATTCTGACCGTTCCACAAAGGTTAGGAAGGGTGGGCGATCTTTTCGCCCCGGTTTTAAACAACAAACAAACTCTGAAACCCCTGCCGGTCCTTGAAAATGTCTAACAAAGAGAGGTGATTCTCATGTCCAGGCGTAGAGGCGTAGCTTCTCATAAGCTCAAAATGGCTGCCGCCGCAGATGTGGGTGTAGCGGAACAGGTTAAAAAAGAAGGCTGGGAGAGCGTGACAACCCAGGATGTCGGCCTGATGGTCCGCAATATGGTCAAGCGCGGCGAAGCAGTCCTGCTGGAGCGGGAAAAACAGGGGCAAGAGCCCTGAGATTTTACCCTCCCAAAATGTGTTAGTATCCGGCTTTCTCGTTCGGGAGACACTAGTTTCAGAATTTAAAGGAGGTGACTTTCATGGGTAGGGGTGCTAATACCACCAACAAACCGCTCATCTGGGGTGCAGTCGGTGCACTGGATCAGTTCAAGTACGAGGTTGCCAATGAACTGGGCATTCAGACTAACAAGATCAAAGATGGTTACTGGGGCGAATTGTCGTCTCGTGAATGCGGAGCGGTCGGAGGACATATGGTCCGTAGGATGATCGCTGCTGCCGAGCAGTCGCTGATCGACCAGACTACCGCCAACGTCAGGGCCAGTTTCCAGTCGCAGCTCGGAAACCCAACTTCTCCGGCTCCCAACACTAACTACTAATAACGGGTAGCTTAGAGTTCGGTTCGGCTAGGCCGCAGCTTCAACTGCGGCCTGACCGGTTTTTACCCGCGAATTTTTGAGGCAAAATATTCTAGCATATCCGTGGTTTAAGCGGGTCAAAACTAAAAACAAGACAAAGGAGGTGACTATCATGGGCAGAGGTGCAAATAACACCAACAAACCGCTCATCTGGGGTGCGGTCGGCGCGCTCGATCAGTTCAAGTACGAAGTTGCCAACGAATTGGGTATCGACACCAATAAGATCAAGGACGGCTATTGGGGTGAACTATCTTCTCGTGAATGCGGAGCGGTCGGAGGACATATGGTCCGGCGGATGATCGCCGCCGCCGAGCAGTCCTTGATTGACCAGACCACCGCCAATGTCAGGGCAGCATTCAGGGAGACCTTCACGGGGCAACGCCCGTAAGTAGTAAAGAAAGAGCTGCAATATAAAGCAGGTCCGGGCAACCGGGCCTGCCTTTGCGTTATTTACCAGGATCGCAAACCCGGAGGACGGGCAAACTAAAATGAGGCCTTGAAGGATCAGGAAGGATACATATTCGCAACCCGCGGATATGAGGGGGGGTGTGAACGTGTCCCGCAACAACCGGACTCCCGCCCTTCCCGAAGCTGAGTCGTCCCTGGATCGTTTTAAATACGAGGTGGCGGACGAACTTGGCCTGCTCGAAAAGATCAAGCGCGAAGGCTGGGAGAACATGACCACCCGTGAAGTGGGGAAAGTTGGCGGACACATGGTTCGCAAGATGATCAGGATGGCGGAAGAATCGTTGATTGACGACGCCACACAGCCCGAAAAACATCAGCTTGATGAATTCGGCACCCAGGCGAAGACCCCCGGAACATCCACCTGATCAATTTCGGGCCGGGCAGGGTGGTTTATAAGCCACCCTGCACTCTAACGGCAAACTTTTTAAGAGCAATTTTTGAATGAAGGAACACGAAAATGGCCATGATAGACATAACCGGCGAGGGAAAGCTGTTGCCGGATCAAACATTGGAGACGCTTAAATACGGAGTCGCAGAAAGACTTGGCCTCGACGATGATATCCGCCAAAAGGGCTGGGGGCGGATGACCACGCAGGACTGCGGCCGGATTGGGGGCAAGATGGGCGGTAGCATGGTTAAGGTCCTGATCCGTAACGCTGAAAATGCTCTGGTGGAAAAGTATAAAAACGACCATTAGACTTTTACAAACCCTGCCCTCTGCGCCCTTGCATTCCTATCGCAAAAATGGGAGCGGATCGACGGCTTCGCCATTGATCCGGACCTCAAAATGCAGATTCGGGCCGGTGGTGGAACCGCTGGTGCCAACTCTGGCAATGATCTGACCCTGACTCACCCGGGCGCCGGCACTCACCAACCGTTCAGAATTATGGGCGTAATAGGTTTGAACGCCATTCCCGTGATCCAGAATGATCAGCCGGCCATAACCGCTCCGCCAGCCACTGTAAACCACCTCTCCATCAGCCGCGGCCGCTATTGGGGTGCCAACCGGCGCTGCAAAATCGATCCCGTAGTGCATCCGCCCCCAACGTATCCCAAAATCGGAAGAGATCCTAGCCTGTAATGGGCGAATAAAAGCTATGCCCGCCCGTCCACGCAACCCCAGCGATCTCGATGCAAGCTGAATTCTCTCCAGCACAGCCCCAGTGGGGATAAGCAAAAGCTGCCCGGCTTTGATCTTATTTGGGTTGGCCAAGCCGTTGGCGGCTGCAATCGCTTCCACGCTGGCGCCATATTGCGCGGCGATCGCAAATAAGGTCTGGCCGGGACGAACCTTGTGCACAATTTGGCCACTGTTTGATGGTTTGCCTTGCGGCTGCCCGGGGCCCGTCTCCACCGGCCCTGCACCCGGTTGCCCCGCGACCACAGCCGGCTGCTCCACGACCGTATCCGGTCGCCCGGTTTCTGCATCCGGCTGCCCGGTGTTTGATTGAACAGCAACTTGCTGGCTGTTATTTTGTGGCTGTGTGTCCTGTGAGACCCCTTCAGCCAGAACTACATTGGATCCCGGCAGCAACGCCGGCGGGGCAATCGCCAACCCGTTAAAAAATAGCGTGGCAGCCGCTACCCAGGTCACGGCGCGGCGAAATATCTTCCGCGGCTGCAAACCCAATATCTTCGCCTCCCATCACGTCTCCTTTTTCAGCAATTCGCTGTCCGGCGCCATTTCCCTCCAAAACTATCATAAAATCCTGTACTGAAATTCAAAATGTCCCGAAGAGCGTCGTTATGCTTTCATTATATGCTGCCGGTGTGCCAACATGTCCCCTTGCCTTCCATTGGGCATTTGTCTATACCTTGCTGACTTTAATCACTGATGATCATGCCGGTATACTTCTTGCTAGCCTGGAAAAAATGAGTTAAGCTGAGAAAGAGTTAGGATGAGGTTGATAAGATCAACCGAATCAATACACCAGGATGAGTGACGAAAGGATGATCTGGAAATGGCCATGTTAACCGATGACATGAAGAAGATGATTGAAACCCAGCAATGTTTTATCGCCACCGTCGATCCGGCGGGAATCCCCAACATCGGGCCGAAACGCTCCACCAGAGTGCTGGACGACAACACTCTCGTTTTTAACGAAGCCACCGGTAAACACACTTACAACAACATCCGCGTGAACCCCAAGGTGGCCGTCGCCGTGGTCAACCGCGACATTCTGGACGGGTACCGTTTTGTGGGCACCGCCACCATTCACGAGTCAGACGAACTCTACAATAAGGCAGCGGAAAACGCCGTCAAAGCAGGCTTTCCCAAACCCAAAGCAGTGATCACCGTCGATGTGGAAGAGGTCTATTCCTTAAAGCCCGCTACCGCCGGCAAGCGGATCGTCTGATACCCGGCCACAGCCATTGCTACAGAATTGCTCAACTTCCGGGCTTTGCGGAAGCGGCAACGCGCCGCTGCAACACGCTGGCGATCCACCGGACCAATCCCAGGGCGGCGGCGGTCGCCAGGATCACCAGCAACCCGAAGGAACTTGCCTTTTCCGCATTGTCCGCCACATAGGCTCCCAGAATCAACCCGCCGATTCCACCGCCTGCCATGATCAGGAGGGAGACCAGCATGGCTATTCTGCTGATCATCACTGAACGCCGGTCTGTGGTTGCCTGCTCTTTTGATCGTTGCATACGCATGTTCCTTTCCGAAAAAATCTCAAGGCCGGTCCGCCGGCAGCTGCCCGTTTAACGGCTGGCCAGGCGATGGCGCATCAATGCCAGAGACGCCACGATAATCACCAGGCTGGCGAATTGCGCCACCGTCATCAGACCCAGAAAGCTTACACTCACCCGGAAGTATTCAATGATGAAACGGGCCGCTGAATAAAGGATCAAAAACCACAGGAGGATTTCCCCATCATAACGTGCCTTCTTCCGGCGCGACCACAGGACGGCAAAGACCGCCGACAGGGCCACCGTGGTGTAGAGGGGGATGTTGTGATACCTTTGCGTGCCGATCAAGATTCCCCAGGGAACGGTGGTGGGAGCGCCGTAGATATCGCAGCCGATCCTGGCGATGGCCTCCCCCAGCGCCACAGACGGAGCTATGGCGTCCCCCAGCCGCCAGAAGGAGAGTTCGCGGCGGCGGGACAACCAGAGGGCCACAAGGGCCCCCCCCAATATGCCGCCGTGAATGGACAGCCCGCCTTCATTGAGCCGGATAATCTCCAGCGGATTCGCCAGATAGAACTCCAAATCAAACAGGACAAAGACCAGCCGCGCTCCAATCAGGCCGGCAACAATGGCGTACAACGCAAAATCCAGGATATCCTGGGGGTTAATCCCTTTACGCCGGCCCTCGCGCATGGCCAGCCAGACCCCGGCCAGTATCCCCGCCGCCAGCATCACCCCGTAGAAGTATACCGAAAGGGGCCCCACGTGAAACAGGACGCGTTGCACCGGCCTGCCTCCCTCTCTTCTACTCCCTTGCTTGGTACTTTTCCACTCTCCGCTCTCCTACTCCTTATTCCCAGTCCTTGCGCTCCCAGCGCAAAGTGCGATCCACCCCGCCAATCCCGGCAAATTCCAGGGTAAAGTACTGGGTCTTGGAAGAGATCAGCGCCGTGCCCGCCGGCGCCTTGATCTGCAGATAACCGCTCCGGTGGTGGTCGCTGTTCCCTTCCGCCTCCCAATTTATCTCCTTTTTGACCACCAGGCCCTCGCTGTTCTTGAAGGTGGTGATCTTTGTGAGATCATACTTGGAGAGAGAGACCGAGTGGGTATTCAGGAAGACCTGGAAGGCCAGTTCGTTGACCGCATTCCCTGCTCCCGGAGCCATCAACACCGCCATTACGGTCACATTGGCGGAATCATCCTGCTTGGGCGCCTGCTTCTGGCTGCCCTGCCCGCCGGGTGAGGCCGCCTGGGCCACCGCCGACTGGTCCCCGATGACCCCGGCCACTGTCGCCTGGCTTTGAACAACTCCTGCTGCCGCTTCCTGCGATGATGACGTCGAACGCCAGGCCCCCGCCATTATCAGCCCTCCCACCGCGAAGGCAAGGATTGCCAATACTCCGAAGATCATCCGCTTGATCATGGGCTTTAAAACCTCCCGACTCGCTTTTTATGATCCAGTCTACATTTCCTTGATGATCGCCTTCACCACGTTGACCTCGTTGGGGGTGATCGCCCCGATCCAGTACACGCTATCGCCTTTCACGTAGAAGTAGTTGGACATTCCGGCCCCCACGGTATAGTAATAGGCCCGGTCTTTGATGACCAACTTCTCCGGTTTGGCGAAGACATTATTATTGGCCATCTTACCCACCATGGCATCCAGGAGCGCCTGCGCATCGCTGGCGCTTTTCGCGCGCCCCACCCAGACAATGACCCGCTCCTGCTCTTTTTCATAGGTGGCAATATAACCCGAGGTCATCTGGATATTGGTCCCGTGCAACTGCGAGATCTGATCCAGCGCAGCTTTGCCGCTTACCACATTTACAAGGGGGAGCCCCTCAATGGTCTTCGGGAGGTTGCCGGCTTCGGCGGAGTCCCCGCCTGAAGCGCCACCGCTTTTAGCCGCATACTCCATGTAGCCGAGGACCCCGAAGGCCGCAAAAAACGCAATCAGGGCTATGGCGCCAATCACCAACCACTTTTGACTCTTCTTCATGCTTCACGCTTCCCTTCCAGGATCTTCAGTTGCCGCGTTACAGCCAGGAGCCGTTCTTTATGCCCGGCCCGAACCTGGTCGTAGGAAGGCCCCGAGATCAACCCATTCTTGAAATTGCGGTCCAACTCGGCAATCTGCCGGATCAGCGCCGCCTTTTCCGCCGCCAGCCGCTGGAAAGCACCAGTCGACGGTTCCGCGGCGCCAGGGGCGCCGGAAACCGCATTTACGGCTTGCCCCTGAAACCGTGCCGGTTTAGGCTGTGACGCCCGTTTCACCATAATAAACGCCGCCCAAAAGATCACCACAACCATCAACACCATGAGTACCGCGCCGTAGATGCCCGCGTGGCCGGGCATCCCGGTGACCCGCATCCACAACATCACGTTGTCCGGACCGCCGTGGATCTGCTTATTCAGAATCTGACCTCCACCCGCGGCGAAGACCCATTTACCTTTTGCCGGATCCCAACTATCAAGCTGCTTGAACCTGTTTTTAATCCGCCGGAACATGTCCTTCACCCCGCCTGGTTCCCGAGCTTGCCTCCACATTGGTGGCAAAAAGCCTGCCCCGCCATCTTCAATGGGGCGCCACAGTAGATGCAAAAACCTGCTTCCGGATCAGCGATTGCGCCTGCGGCCACGCCCCCAACCGGCTGGGCTGTCGCCTCGTCGGCCTCGGCCTGCGCCAACTCCGCCTCGATTTCCCGCTCAACTTCATCCATAGCCTGCTTTTCGCTCTCTTCCTCCTCTTTCAGGATCGAAACCGCCATCCTGGTGTACCGGTCCTTGAGGAGGTTGTAGTCGTCATCCGAAAGCTTCTTCATCTGGTAGTCAAATTCGATTTCATTGAGTTCTTTGAAGACCGCATCCCGGGAGGTACTTCCCATCTGTGGCACCTCCGCGCCCTCCAATTCTTGAGCTTCCAACTCCCCGGCTTCCGCTTCCTCGCTGCGCAGCAGGGGAATCCCGATCATGCCGCCGACGATCAGCACCAACAACAATCCAACCACGATGGTCATGGACCAGCCCCTCTTTCCTAAATTAAACGATATCAGACCCGGCCTTTGTTACATGTAATCTTTCAACTCCGCCTGCAATTTCTCGGAGTACTTGCGGAGATCCTCGCTGTTATCCGCCGTATCGCCCGCCTCGGCGCTCTCCTGGCCCCTAAAGGTTACCACCCAGCGGCGGATCGCCAGAAAGATCACCGCCGCTCCAAGCAGGATGGCCACAAAAGGCGTAACCCAGGCGGTCAGGTTGAACCCCTTCTTGGTCGGCGCGGCCAGCACCTTCTCTCCATAGGTCTTTACATAGGAAGCCAGGATCTGGTCCTTAGTCATCCCCTGATCCAGCTTCTTTTGAATATCCGCGCGGATCTGGTCGGCGGTGCCGCAGTCACAGACGTCCACCACCATGGTGCAACCGCACTGGCAGATCAGGTTGCTCTCCACCGCCTTGCTCTCCGGTGTGCTGGCCAAAGCCGCGGGAGCCTGGGCCACGACAAGCAGCACAGCAAAGATCACCATTATTTTGCCAATCACAGAACGCATATTACCGACCTCCCTGGGCGAACTCCGGCGCCGGCGCCGGCGAATACCGCGGCTGGCGTACCCGGCTGCGTTCAGGCCAAAAAGCAAAGAGCGTACCGATAATCAGCAAGTATTCACCCAACCAGATCCAGGCCACCAGCGGGTTGATCAACACCTTGAAAGTCGCCGGTACGCCGCCCTCGTCCCAGGCCGCCAGAATCACGAAGAGATCCTCCTTCAGGCCCCCCTTGATCGCCACCTCGGTGGAAGGTTGCTCGTGGTTGGGATGGAACACCTTCGAAGGCCGGAGAATGCCCAATTGCTTTCCGTCCTTGGCCACCGTCAGGTCGGTGAAGACCGCCGTATTTTCGCCCTGCCGCTGCTCGTAAAGCCCCGAATAGGAAAGCGTATATGAGCCGATGGTGATGGTTTCCCCGGGCTTCACCGACTTGGTCACTTCCTGCTGGAAGGCGCCAATCCCGGTAAACCCGATAACCATGACCACCATGGCCAGGTGCACCATGTACCCGCCGTAGCGCCGGCGGTTCCTGGTAGTAAGACGTACCAGAGCCACCAGCGGGTTCTCTCCGGTCATCTTGCGCCTGACCCGCACACCGCGGAAGACCTCCAGAAAAATGGTCGTGCTCACAAAGACCACGGTGGCGAAGGAAAGCAACGCCAGGAAATTCTTCATGTCCAGAAGATAAGCAACCAGCACAAAGGCAACCGAGGCCGTCAGCGGGTACAGGAAGTTCACCCGCAGGTTGTCCGCCGACGACTTTCGCCAGGCGATGAGCGGGCAGATCCCGATGAGGATCATCAATGCAATGCCCAGCGGGATGCTCACCTGGTTGAAGAAGGGCGGGCCCACCGTTACCTTTACGCCGCGCACCGCTTCCGAGATGAGCGGGAAGACCGTTCCCCAGAAGACTGCAAAGGCGATCCCCACAAGAAGCAGGTTGTTGAAGAGGAAGCTGCTCTCGCGAGACAGATAGGACTGGAACTTGTTTTCGCTACGCAGCGTGTCCAGCCGCCGGTAGACTAAAGCCAGCGACACCACGATGATCACCGCCAGGAACCCGATGAAGAGGGAGCCGATCTTGGAATCCCCGAAGGAATGCACCGAAGCCAGCACGCCGCTGCGGGTCAGAAAGGTTCCAAAGATGGAAAGGGCAAAGGTGGCAATGATCAGGTTGATATTCCAGAGCTTGAGCATTCCCCGCTTCTCCTGGATCATCACCGAGTGGAAGAAGGCTGTCCCCACAAGCCAGGGCATCAGCGAAGCGTTCTCCACCGGATCCCAGGCCCAGTAGCCTCCCCAACCGAGTTCCACATAAGCCCACTGAGCGCCGTAAATGATCCCGATGCTCAGGAAGAGCCAGGCAAACAAGGTCCACCGCCGCGTGAGTTTGATCCAGGCATCATCACTACGGTTAAGAATCAATGCGGCGATTGCGAAAGCGTAAGGCACGGTGAACCCCACATACCCCAGGTACAAGGTAATGGGGTGAATGATCATCCCCGGATTTTGCAGGAGCGGGTTAAGCCCGTTACCGTCGTAGGCCGCCGGGAAAAGCCGCTCAAACGGGTTGGAAAAGAAACTAAGGATCACCAGGAAAAAATGGTTGACGATGAGCATCACCACTGTGGCGTACGGAACCATGTCCTTCGCTTCACGCCGGGAGGTGAAGGCTACCCCAAGGGTAAAGAAGGTCAGGGCCCATTCCCACAACAGCAAAGAACCAGCCTGGCCGGCCCAGAACGCCGAAAACTTGTATAACGCCGGCAGCGCGCGGCTAGAGTTCTCCGCCACGTAACGGACGGAAAAGTCACTGGTCAAAAACAAGTAGAACAAAGCCACGGAAGCCACGGTAGTCAAGAAGACCAGGGCCGCCACGGCGCCCCGGGCGCTGCCCAAAAACCGCGCGTCCTGGTTCCTGATGCCCAGAATAACCGCCACCAGCGCGTAGAGCGCCACAAAAATGCCCAAAACCTGTGAAATATATCCAATATCCGCCATTCTTATTAAACCTCCTTAAACCTCCCCCGACCTTCAGCCGATCGGTCACGCCCCTCCCGGGTTCCCCGGCGCCTTGGCCTCCCTGTCAGATGAGGCCTTCTTCTTATCCTTGTTTTCCGCCTCATACTTGGACGGACATTTCACCAGGAGGCTTTGAGCCGTAAATACGCCGTCCGGGCCCAGACGCCCCTCCAAAAGAGCTTCCTTCCCGTCCTCGAAATTGTCCGGTTTGATCCCGTTATAAATAATTGGGATGGTCCGGCCTTTATCATCACGAATCTCAAAGGTGAGCTGGATCTTCTGGGAATCCCAGGCCACGCTCTTGCCGACGATCTTGCCGCTTACCTTCAGGCTTTTGCCCACCATTTCGTCGGCCTTGTCCCTCATCTGGGCGATGGTCACAAAATAGCTGGAGGATTTGGAGAATCCCGTAAACATAAGGTAACTCAGCGCGCCAAGAATGATCAGGATTCCAACGATCAATTTAACCTTCTGGTTATCAACTGCCATCATGCCACCTCCTGCAATTTCGCCGGCAATAAGCATCGCCCTGCTTCGTTTCTTGCCGCGAGATCCTCATTTTTTTCCTTTTCCTTCCTTATCCAGGTCGGCGATAAGCTTGTTGTAGGTCTGCTCGCTGATCTTGCCGTCCAGGAGCATCTGGCGCGCCCGCCGCTTCTCGTCTTCCACCGAAACCGGCGTGGAAGCAGGAGCCTTCGCGGGTTTGCTCTGGTTGCGCGCGCCGCCGTTGCCCCGGTTCCCGGAACCGTGGCCGTAACCGACCGCCGCCCGTTTCTTCGGCTGGCCGCTGGTGGCATAGTAGATAAACATGCCGAGAACCGCCAGAAGAATCACCACCAGGAGCACGATCACCGCGGTATTGGCGGAAAGCCCCCCGGAAGCGACCGCCGGCGCGCCGGTCCCTCCAGCCCGGTTGGAATTCTGCTGCTTTTTAAAGGAGGGAGTATTGTCCGGTTTGGTGTACGAGATCTTTAGATCCAGTTTCGGAGCGGTAAAATTGTTGTAGGTGTATGCATACGCGGTCAGCCCGTCGCCAGACTTTTCGGTGCGAGCCGCGGGCGGGTTCAGGGTGAAGTTGCTGGCCCGCAGCGGTTGGTAAACCGCCAGATTCATTTGATCGATGGGGTAAACAGGATTGTACACAAACGCGATGTTCTTATCCTTTTCGCCCTGAATTGGATTGTAATAGAACTCCAGGTAGACCGGGAAACGTTCACCCGGCTGGATTGGGCGCGAAACCTTCCAGGAGAGCTCATTGTACTCCCCTTTGTCCTCGATGCCATAGAGCTGGCAGACATGGTTGCCATC
>JBLNCV010000132.1:0-10860 GCA_050260975.1 Syntrophothermus sp.
CCTAAAACTTCCCGGGCCAGGCGGATATTGTAGCCGCTGATATGTTTAAGTGTCTTGAGGCGCCCGCCTTCGATGATCCCTTTGCCTACAAATCCTACCCGGTGCCCGCCGGGCAGGGTAAGAAAACCGTTGCGCAACTCCTCCTCAAGGGCATACAGGGATGAGTGACTCATCAATTGCAAGGTCTTGGCGGTGTCTTCCCGGCTCACGATGTAAGCAGGCTCCGGATCATCGGGAGCCTCTTGTACCGCAGAACGCGGAGTGACAAACCCATCCTTGCCGCCGTAGACGAGCATCAAAGGGCGTTCCTCCCGTAGCCGTATCTCTTCCAGGTCCTCCAGAATTCGGGCGGGAATGCCCTCAAGGATTTCCCGCAAGCGAGCCGGCAAGACTGGTAAGAGCTCCTTAAAACGGCTGCCCGTCCGGCGTTTTACGTCTGGCTCCAGTGGTTGCATGATGGCAGACATTGCGCAGTACTCCTTTCCAGTACTCCTTTATGGCGGAATTGCGCTTGCATCCTTTGCGGCTGCTCGTCCGGATTGTGCCTTGTACATGCATATGGGGAGAAGGCAAAAAATATGCCCGGGCTTCACGCTCAAAAAATTAAAGTGCGCGATTGCCCGGGCTTCAAAAAAAGTGACCATGCAGTATGAAATTGATTGATACAAACTGCCTGGTCACTTTCTTTATCTTTTTATTTATGCCGCGGGCCGTCCACAACGGGTTACCAAATGCCCGCGAATTGCACCTGATCTTATTTCATCCTTGACGCCGTAACCCCGTAGTGAAAAGGCCCGGCCTCAAATTCCTTCATCACCTGCAAACCGGTCTGGCGCAGTAGTTCCTCTGCCTGTTCCTTCGGCAGCCGATCCTCCAACGGCGGCCCCGCCTCCGTGGGCACAGCCACCCACTCCACCACCGTCAAGGTTCCGCCTGGGTTGACCAGGCGATGGACCTCCTTTAGAAAGGTCGCCCGTTGGGCAACCTCATGCAGCACATTGGCCATAAATGCAAAATCCACCGACCGATCCGGTAGCGGGATGGCCAACTCCCGGGAAAGCACGAGTTGAATGTTACCCGGCTCTTCGCCATCGCCCTGCCAGCTGTCAGCGATTTTTCGCCGCAAAAGCTCCAGCATCTCGGCGGAGGAGTCCACGGCATAGACCTGGCCTCCCGCTCCCACCATCTTGCCGGCGGCTATGGTGAAGTAACCCGTGCCGCAACCAACGTCACAGACTACCAGACCCGGCCGGAGTTCTGCTTTGCGAAGGATCTCCTCCGGGTTCAAAATCTTCCGGCGGGCCGGGTCATCAAGACGCGCGTGGTTCTTCGGATCAAATTTGTGCATATGCTGTCACCTAAGCCGGGATCCCGTTTCGGACGGCCTTTTTAACCAGGCTGTGGCTTTTGGCGATACTTTGAAAAACATTGTTGGCGCCAGCCAGGCTACCACCCCGGAATAATTCAAAACGCTTTTCGTTCTCAAATAACAGAACCCGATAGTAAGTTTCACTAAACTTGTTTTGCTGCAAAACCAGAAATGTTGAACCAGAACCAGCATCAAAGGCCGTCTTCAGGTTTAGCCAGCGATAGTCTTGTAATGCTTTCGGCATATCTCCACCCCGAATCCTATCTGCGTCCAAGCAGTTTTAAAGTTAACCTTACCCCGTAGGGTAGCATAATTTGGGGGAGATGTCAACCCCTATCTTAAATTTCAACCTTCCCCAAATACCAACCAACTCAACTTTTAAGTCCCTCCAAACCCAAAGCCTTATTGAAGAACCGGCAATTCATGCAGTTATGGCGCTTACTCTCGGCATCCCCCTGTTGAACGCCGCCGCACCAGGTTTCCGAAATAACCCAGCATCGTTTTTCCGAAGATTGGTATGCGGGACACACGGCACTGCGCTCCGGAGGACAATTCATCACATCCCAGCAGTTGATGGTAATCTCCTGCAGGTTGAAGATGGTGGCTTTCTCGCGGAGTATATCGGCCATTTTGACCAACGCCTCGGCATGTGAGGCAATCTGTTGCACCGAAGCAGACTGCTCCTCGGCGGCGGACGAAACCTCCTCGGCCCCTGCCGCGGTTTCCTCTGTAACCGCCGAAATGTTGTTAATGACCGACATAAAGCTACCCGCCTGGGAGTTGAGTTCCTCCGTGGCCTCGGCGATGCTGTGGATCAGGGGGACCAGCTCTCTGGTCGCCTTGCTGATCTCTTCAAAGGCGGAAGTGGTATTTTTGACGGTGTCGTTCTGGATGACCCGCACCAGGTCGCTAATCTGCCTGGCGGCGTCCGCCGACTGCTCCGCCAGCTTTCGCACTTCGTTTGCCACCACCGCAAAACCTCTGCCCTGTTCCCCGGCCCGGGCCGCCTCGATCGCCGCATTCAAAGCCAGCAAGTTGGTCTGTTCCGCGATGCCGGTTACCGTTTCCACAATCGTGCCTATTTCCGCCGCGGCCTGGTTCAACCCCAAGACTCTCGTCGTTTTTTCCCGGGTATCGACACCCTCCTGGCCCACGGCCTTCTCCTGTCCATTAATTGCTTTAAGCCCTTCGCCCACAAGATCCCGGATTCTTATGGCTTCCTGGGCCCCATTTTGCGTCTTTTCCATGACCTCTTTTACTTCCTCCGAGATGCTGCTAGCCATCTGGGCGCCTTGCATGGCCTGGGAAGATTGTTCGTTGCTGCCTCTGGCAATTTCGGAGATCGTCAGCGCAACCTGTTCCGTGGCGGCACTGACCTGTTTTGAAGACTGCGCCATCTGGCTGCTGGCGACATAGACCTCGGTGGAAGCTTTTACCACACCGTAGATCAACTCGCGGAGGTTCTGGCATGCCTTATTCAGGCCGGCAATTATAACGCCAATTTCATCCCGGTAAGGCTTAGAAACGGTCTTGCTCAAGTTGCCATTCGCCATGCGCTCCGCCAGGTCAATGGCAACCCGCAATTCGCGGGCAATCTGCCTGGACAAAAAGAATGCAAAAGTAAGGCTGACCAATAAAGACACGACAAGCGCGAGGAGGATATCACGTTCCACGGCAATCGTCTTGAGTTTGCTCTCCTTGAAGACAGACTCCATTCTTTCCTTTCTATCGGCGATTAACTGGTCGGTCATGGATTGAACCCTGTCATAAGCCTCTTGCACCTGACTGAGATCAATCTTCTGCCTTTTTTCGGCAGCCGCCATGATCCCCGAGCCCAGATCGAGGTATTGTCTCACAGCCTGTTCATAGATTTGGAACTCGTCACTATCCTCCTTATCCGGCATCTTGTCGAGAATATCCCGGTAGAAACCGAGCCTGATTCTGATCTGTTCAGCGTTTTCCTCAAAAAAATTTTTGGAAGCTCCCAGGTTGCCCTTGTTGCCGCCAGCGGCACCGTTCAAGCTGCTCCAGACCTGATAAAGGTCTTTGTCGATCTCCTGGATCAACATCGCCTGAGGAGCCTCGTCGTCCACAACAACCGCCAACCAGGCCGACAAAGTTTGCACGGAATAGATGCCTTGCCACCCCATAACCGCCATGACCGCCAACAATAAGGCGATTATCCCTCCAAGCTTGATCATCATCTTATAGTTAGTAAGCCATTTCATGGTAGCAACCCTGCCTTCCGCAGCTCTGCCATCGCAAAGAGTATTAACATAATCTCTTTACTAAATCTCGTCAAATGCCATGGTTTAGTTAAGCAATAATAAAAAACCGGAGCAGTCTTCCGGTTTTTTAAATACAGCTTACATAAACTTACGTAAATCTACATTAACTTAAACTTACATAAACTTGCGATAGATCACAGCCGCCCGCGCCGCCGTTGCCTGCGGCTTTCCTCATCATTTTCGACGCTTTCACCGCGCTCGCCGCGTGAGCCGCGCGGTCCGCCCGCCAGAACTCCGCCCAACAGGCTTTCATTATCCCCGGAGACGCTCTCCTCTTCCGCCTCCTCCTCGCTTGCGTAAACCACCGCTCCGCAATTGGGGCAGGTCACTTCCACGTCATCCTCATCCATGAGTTCTTCCTCAAAGTAAACTGTCTCCTGGCAGTTGGGGCAGGTCATCTCCACATACTCGCCCTCGTCGTCAGTTCCATAAAAATTTTCTTCCAAATCGGAGAGATCTTCGTCGATCGTCTCCATATAATCCACCACTTCGTCATGCGACGACTTGATCTCTTCCAGTGAGTCGGCAATATTGTCAAAGATCTCCAGGATGTTATCCCAAACTACCTTACCTTTCCCGTCACGCCCGATAAAGTCGGAACCTTCAATGAGCCCCTTGAGGTAGGCAACCCTTGCCTTGACATCCTTCATCATGCTTCTCTCCTTTTTCCGGCGTTAGCATACCTAGTATCTCCAGAAAGAAGGAGAGAAATGCAAAGGCAACCTATGCCCTGGATAAATACTGGCCTGTCCGGGTGTCGATCTTGATCACGTCGCCGACGTTGATGAACAGAGGAACCTGGACAACCGCTCCGGTTTCAACCTTGGCCGGTTTGGAGCCACCGGAAGCCGTATCCCCCTTGAGGCCGGGATCCGTTTCCTTCACCTTCAATTCCACGGTATTGGGCAGGTTCACGCCGATCGGCTGGCCCTGATAAAGCTGAATCTCTATGTTCATGTTTTCCTTCAGATATTTAATGGCATCGCCCAGTTTATCTTCCGAAAGGACCATCTGCTCGTAGGAGGCAGTATCCATGAAATTGTAATCCCCGCCCGAATTGTAAAGGTACTGCATCTCCCGGTTTTCCACGTGGGCCGTCTCCACGCGCTCCCCGGCCCGGAAGGTACGCTCCAGCACCTGGCCGGTCTTGACATTTTTCAGTTTGGTACGCACAAAAGCCGCGCCCTTGCCAGGTTTGACGTGCAGGAACTCCACCACGCTCCATACATCGCCCTCTAATTCAATAGTCAGTCCTGGTCGTAAATCATTAACCGAAATCATGCCTGTCTCCTCCCTTGAGCTATGGACCTGTTTATGTACACTCCTCTATTATAATCAAAATCAGAGGCAAATCAATTCCTTTGTTGATTGGGTTAAAACTTCGCACCCATCCTCGGTAACCACCACCATATCCTCGATGCGCACGCCACCCCATTCGGGAATGTAGATTCCCGGCTCCACCGTCACTACCATCCCAGGTGCAAGGAGCGTATCGTCCGATTGGGCCAGCCGCGGCGCTTCGTGAATCTCCAGACCCACCCCGTGTCCCAGCCCATGGCCGAAATACTCCCCGTAGCCAGCGTCAGCAATCACCTGACGCGCTACCGCATCGACCTCCGAACCACGCAGGCCCGCCCGTACCGCCCGGAGCCCCGCCGATTGCGCCTCGAGCACGACATTGTAAATCTCCCGTTGTCTATCGGTCGCCTGCCCAACCACCACCGTGCGGGTCATGTCCGAGGTGTAGCCTTGATAAAAACAACCAAAGTCGAGGGTCACCAGATCGCCGGCGGCAATCACCCGGTCGCTGGCCACCCCGTGCGGCAACGCCGCCCTGGGCCCGGACGCGATAATGGTGTCGAAACCAAGTTTTTCTGCCCCGGCCCGTTTCATGATAAATTCAAGCTCCAGCGCGACCTCCCGCTCGGTTACCCCGGGAATGATCCTGGATAGAATCTGCTTGAAGGCCTGGTCGGCAATCTCCACCGCTTTCCTGATGGTATTTTGCTCTTCCTGGTCTTTAACCATCCGGATCTTCCCGACGACCCCTTCTAAAGGTTCTAGGCTGACCCCCTTAAGCTTCTCCTGCCAGCTTAACAAGACATTAACCGTTACATGCTCGCTTTCAAAGCCGGCTTTTTTTACGCCGACTTTCTCCACTTCGTCCGCCAGGGTATTTACCGACGGGATCCCCGTGCGGACGATCTCAAACTCCGGCGCCTGTTGGAGAGCCTGCTGGGTATATCGGAAATCCGTGAGGAGCAACGCCTTTTCCGCGGTAATCAACAGTAGCCCTTCGCCGGTGAACCCGCTCAGATACCGGAAGTTCTCCGGTTTGGTGATAATCACGGCATCCAGGCCGCTGAACCTCAAATAGTCCCTGATCCTTCCCAGGTGCGCCTCCATGTAAGCATAATCCCCCTCATCTTAATTTATCTTTTTTAATCCACCTTTATCGTTCACCGGCGCGTATTGCCCACACGTAACTAACGGCGGCCTCCAACCCCAACACGTAGCTCATGGGTCCGAAACCGGCAATCTGACCCACGCAGACCGGGGCTATCACCGATATATGCCGGAATTCTTCGCGGGCGGCGATGTTGGAAAGGTGAACTTCCACCGCCGGCAGGTCAACCGCAGCTATCGCATCCCGTATGGCGATGCTGTAATGGGTGAATGCTGCGGGGTTGATCACGATGGCATCCGCCCAATCGGCCGCCTGCTGGATCGCCGTAACTATCTCACCCTCAATATTGGACTGAAAGGTCTTGATCTCCGCTTCCAGGTGCCCCGCTACCTCGGCCAGCCGGGCTTCGATCTCCGCCAGCCCTTCGCGGCCGTAGATCTTCGGCTCCCGCCGGCCCAGCATATTCATATTGGGCCCGTGGATCACCATGACCCTGATGGTGTTTCTATCGGCGGCAAACCGAACCCTTTCGGCCAGTTTCGCTTTTGCGGAAACCTGCTTTGACGCCTTGCTTTTTACCAGTTCAACTCGTTTGGACATTGTCTTTTTCCGCCATTCATTATTTTAGTTTGGTTTAAGCCAAGGTGGATTGCTTCTTTAGAACTCGCCGGATCACATCCAACGGCACCTCATCGGTAACATATACTTCTCCCAACTGTCGCGGCAAAATAAACCGGCTCTTGCCGTCGCGCACCTTCTTGTCCAGAGCCAGGGCGGTGACAATGCCTTCGATGGAGAGCTTACCCTGGCTTACCGGCAGGCCGGCCGCCCGCAAGAGATTGACCTGCCGCCCCAGCAACTCTTCGGGGCAAAGGTTCAGTTCCGCCGCAATCATGGCGGCGCTGACCATCCCGATAGCCACTGCTTCTCCGTGCCGGTAAACTTTGTACTGGGTGGCCGCCTCCACCGCATGGCCGATGGTATGGCCGTAATTAAGGATCGCTCTGGTGTCCATGTCCCTCTCGTCGGCCTGTACAACTTCTGTCTTGATCTCGCAGGCCCGCCGCACCACATGCAACAAATTCTCATACTGGTAGGCAAAGATGTCGCCCAGATGCTGTTCGAGATAAGCAAAAAGTTCGGAATCCTTGATAATGCCCGCTTTGATGATCTCCGCCAACCCGCTGGCCAGTTCCCGGCGATCCAGCGTTTGCAGCGTCTCCAGATCGGCGATAACCATCTCCGGCTGGTAAAAGCTGCCGACGAGATTCTTTCCGCGAGGATGGTTGACCGCCACCTTGCCGCCCACACTGCTGTCCACCTGCGCCAGCAAGGTGGTGGGTATCTGGACAAACGGGACGCCCCGCATATAGGTGGCTGCTACAAAGCCGGCAGTGTCCCCGATCACCCCGCCCCCCAGGGCCACAATCAGTGAATCCCGGGTCAATCCGGCATCCAACGCCTTGTCGTAGAGCTGATAGGTAGTGGTGAGGGTCTTGTGTTCCTCGCCATCCGGCAAAGTCACCACGCTTACCCGAAACCCGGCAGCTTTCAGGTTTTCCTCCACCCGCTCGCCATAAAGCGACTGCACGGTGTTATTGGTAATCACCATTACCTGTCGGTTAAATTTTATATCGTTTAACAGCTCCCCAACCCGGTCCAGCAAGTGACGTCCGATGAAGATCGGGTAACTTTGCCGGCCCAGATCGACCTGGAGCAGGTCGTTCTTCATCTGCAAGCTTTTCCAAAGATCGCAGACTTGCCGGCTGACGGATTCGATATCCTGCGTGGATGTGTCGATGGTGACCTCCGCGCAGGAGTAATAAGGCTCCCGCTGCGCAAAAAGTTCCTTGATCTTCTCCAGGGGTTCCTGGACGTCAAGCAACGGGCGCTGGTTATCCCCATAAAGCCGGCGCCAGATCACTTCGGGACTTGCGGTCAGGCAGACGATAAAGCCATTCCTCCTCAGGCTCTCCACATTCGCCGGGTTCACCACCGCTCCGCCGCCGGTGGCAATCACCAACCCCCTGCCGTTGGAAGCATCGGCGATTACCTGGTTTTCCACCGTTCGAAAGGCAGTCTCTCCCTCCTGCTTGAAAATGGTGGAAATCGATTTGCCGGTCCTTCTCTCCACCTCGCTATCGGTATCCACAAAGCGCAAGCCACATTCACGGGCTACCCGGCGGGCGACGGAAGTCTTACCGGTTCCCATAAATCCCACCAGGACCAGATTTTCCTTCCTTCCCGAAACACCCTCGGGTTCGGCATTGCGGCGTCCCGAATTCAGCGTGTCCAAGCTTTCCCAACCTCCTCCAGATAGGACTCACAATTACGGCGACATTCGGCCAGGCTATCCCCGCCAAACTTCTCCAAAAAAGCTCCTGCCAGGACCAATGCCACCATTGCCTCACCCACCACCGCGGCAGCCGGCGCGGCGCAGACGTCGGAACGCTCAACACCGGCGGCAAAGGCCTCTTTTGTATAGATATCCACCGAGCGCAACGGTTTATAAAGCGTGGGAATCGGCTTCATGGCGGCCCGCAACACGATTGGCCCGCCGTTGGTTATGCCGCCCTCCAGGCCGCCGGCGCGGTTGGTCAGACGGTAAAAGGCCAGGTTCGCCGGCCTGTAAAAGATCTCATCGTGGACCTCGGAACCTGGCAGAGCAGCCCCTGCAAACCCGGCTCCGATTTCCACGCCCTTGATGGCCGGAATGCTCATCAAAGCCTGTGCGAGAAGCCCATCCAGCCGCCTGTCCCAGTGCACATGGCTGCCGATCCCCACCGGCACCCCGGTGGCCACCACCTCAAAGACCCCGCCGAGTGAATCTCCCGCTTTCCTGGCCGCCTCGATGGCCTCCACCATCCGCTGGGAAGCCTCGCTGTCCAGGCAACGCACCGGTGACTGATCCGCCTTTTCCAGTTCCTGTTCGCTATATTCCAGAGCCTGTCTGCTACCTTCCGGGTCCTGCTTACCTCCTGGCCCCTGCTTACTATATTCGGCAAAGTTCGCCGTAACTTGACCAATAGCTACCACATGACTGAAGATTCCCACCCCGAATTCCATAAGAAAACGGCGGGCAACCGCGCCAGCGGCCACCCGTGCGGCTGTCTCCCGGGCACTGGCCCGTTCCAGGACGTTGCGCAGGTCGGAATGGGCGTACTTCAACCCCCCGGCCAGATCCGCATGCCCAGGCCGGGGGCGGGTTACCGTCTTATCGCCGGACGAGGCGCTTGGGGTAGTGGCGGAGGTAGTGTGGGTTGCGGTGGTCTCCATCGGAGCCGGATCCATCACCGCCGTCCAGTTGGCCCAGTCACGGTTGGAGATGGACAGGGTTATCGGGCTCCCCAGGGTCAAACCGTGCCGTACCCCGCTGAGAATCTCCACCTGGTCGCATTCAATCTTCATGCGGCCGCCACGGCCATAGCCCAGCTGCCTCCTGGCAAGCTGGGAATCGATCTCCTCCCTGCGGAGCGGAACCCCCGCGGGCATTCCCTCTAAAATTGCCAGCAGGGCCTTCCCGTGGGATTCTCCTGCTGTCAGAAAACGCAACATCAGATCTTATATCCTCTCTTTTCAGGCGCCCTCCCGGTGATGCGGGCGTTCCTTGACAAGCTTGGCGGCTTCCATCAAAGCCAGGGTGGCGTCGGTCTTGATCTGGCGGTCGCTCTGAGCCACCGCCGCACGGATCTCTCCTTCTTCGCTGCCGACATACTTGGCCTGGAGGCTATTGAGGGCAATCACGATTACATCGCGCTGGCAGCGTTCACAGCGGCAAAAAGCGGGGTCTTTTTTGATATAATCCTTGTACGCCAACATCACGACATCCTCCATGAAATTTTTCAACCGCATATCGCCACCCCTCCGCCCAAAATTTCAAGTATTGGACAACGAGTTCGACATAGAATCCTTGAAGTCCTTTTTTTTCCTGCGGGCCAGGGCATCTTCCAAGGCGGCCCGCATCTTTCCCACCGGCGCCGGGTGGCCCGTCCAGATCTCAAAAGCCAAAACGCCCTGGTACAGAAGCATCCCACCCCCTGGCAAAACCCGAAGACCCTTGTCTTTGGATTCCCGCAACAGCCGGGTTTCCAGGGGGTTGTAGACGAGATCGCATACCAGAATTCCTGGCGGAAAGAGGCCGGGATCCACCACCGGCGGCTGATCGACCTCCGGGTGCATGCCCACCGGGGAAGCGTTGATAAAGATATCTGTCCCGGCAAGATGGCTGCGTAGGCCCGGTTCGTCAAGCGTGACGGCTCGAACCTCGCAAGATGGCATGGCGTTGGCTAATGCTTCAGCCAGTTCCTGCGCCCGGGCCGGTGTGCGGTTGGCAAGCACCAGCCGCCTGACTCCCGCCAATGCCAGCGCCGTGGCCACCGCCCGCGCCGCCCCGCCGGCTCCGGCCAGCATCACCGTGGCGCTCTTTGGATCGACTCCCGCCTCCCGGCGCAGGCTTTCCAGAAAACCTGCGCCATCAGTATTATGCCCAATAAGCCGGCCGTCCTGGTTATGAATGGTGTTCACCGCCCCAATCAGGCGCGCCTGGGGAGTCACCTCATCCAAAAATGGCAGCACGGCCACCTTGTGGGGAATGGTTACATTCACCCCGATAATGTTCAAAGCCCGGATGGCTTCCACCGCCGTCCCCAGCTCCTCCGCCCGGACCCGCCAGGGGACATAGACCATATCCAGGCCAAGTCCGGCAAAGGCGGCGTTATGCATGTACGGCGACAACGAATGCGCCACAGGGTCGCCGAAGATGCCGGTCACTCTTGTGGTGCCGGAGATTGCCAAAC
>JBLNCV010000133.1:0-3728 GCA_050260975.1 Syntrophothermus sp.
CACGGTCGTGCGGGGATTCCTTACATAATCCGACAGTTTTGCGGAAATCTCATCCGCCAACTGTTGAGGGGAAAAGCCTGCCGCCGCGACACTGCCGATCAGGGGGTAACTGATCTCCCCATCAGGCCGGACCTTTGCAAGAGTGGTGAGTTCATCATAGCCCCAAACAGTAATCTCCAGTGTGTCGCCGGGAAAGATCGTGTAATTTGCCGTCCATGCCTGCAAGCTTGAAATCTGCGCATTTGATACTTCGGCGTAAACTGCCCGTGAAATAAGCAAAAGGCTAAAAATGAGCAAGGAATTTAACAACTTAACGGATCGCGGTTTAATGCCTCCGTTTTTTTGATTAATTCTACCCTGGTTGTCCATAAACACCACTCCAGCCGCAGATCATCCAAATCAGCGATTCATATGGGGAATTATTTTTGAAGAAAAAGCCGGGATCCATTGTAATTCACAATAGATCTCGGCTTTTGCAAAAAAAACTTATGGGTTTTTTACCGTTCTCACTTGAACTTGAACCCAAATCCCACCTGCCGGCTTAGCTGCTTGTAGTAAACCTGCACGTCAAAGCAGTGCAACAGCGGTTCCAGCGTATAAGTGACCTCCGCGAGCTTCATTTGCGGGAGGTCGTACTCGGCTTCCACTTTCCCCTGCCATTTGGGATTCAACTTTACGGTTACCCCGCCGGTGAGCTTTTCGCCGGGGTCTGGCGCGTCAAACTTGAAGGGGGTGGCCCCGGCAACCTTCGTCAAGCTGTAACCAAGGCTGGCCTGCAGGACGGGGCTGACCTTGAACGCCAGGGAAGCCGACGTCGTCGCCGCGCCAAGGGATTCTCCGGTGCTATAAGCGGAAATCCGGGCGCCGCCGCCAACATTGAGCGTTAGCTTCCCAACCGGCGAGATCGCTGGCAACTGCCAGCCAAATCCCAGATTCGCCCGGTTGGCGAAAACCCGTGAAATTGAGCCCCGCGAATCCTCCACGCCCTCCTCAAACCGGCCTATGCTGGCCTGAGGCGTGATGTTCAACAAATTCAAGCCCTGGGGGGAACCAGCCGTGGAAGATCCGCGGATATTCAACGCCTTCCCGTTCCACTTGAGCTCCGGAAGAGCCCGAACATAACCATCTGCGGTAAGCCTGTGCGATAGATCCAGGGTCCACAACGACCCAGCAAGGGACTTTTGGGCTGCAATTCCCCCTGACAGCCCCCTTTTAAAAACGTAACCCAGGTCGGTAGTCACCAGAGTGCCGGGGGAAGCCTGGTAATTGTGCGAAACCCCGATCTGCCCTCCCTGCTTGGAGGAATACTCCGTCTTTAACTGCAGCTCGTTCTTCTCGTCAATGGAGTACGGATAGGTAATCCCAAAGTATGTGCCTTTATCTTCATTTACACCAGCCGCCGGAATCGGAAACTCCCCGCGCTGGTAACGTTCCATGGCTTCTCTTGTCAGCGACAGGCGCAGCACTGGCAAGGGCAGCACCGGAACCCCTAGAATCTCCACGAGCACCCCGCGCGCTTCCAGATATTTGTCCGGGTACACGTCGATGCGCCTGGCTTTGATCACGTATTCCGGCTGCGGAAGCGGGCAAGTGGTCAAAAACCCTTCTGACATCCGGTAAACCCCGTCTCCGAGCTCTACGGCGTCAGATTTCAAGATAAAGTTGTTTTCCGTGGCGGACAGCTTGCGGAGCGCCCCCTGGCCGGTCTTCAGATTATACCTGAGGTCCTGGCCGGTCAACAAACGCTCCTGGCTGGCCGCCGTATCTTCGTCCTGACCGCCTTTAGCGCCCTGCCCCCCCTCGGAACCTTGTTCGGCCGCCGCGCTCCCTTTGAGCAGGATCTTCACCGGCCCGCCGGCAACCACCTCGTTGGCGTCCATGTGGACCTCCAGGGCGTCGGTATACAGCTCCAGGCTGCCGATCATGGCGTGAACGCCGCCGCCGGCCTTCCAGAGGTTCTGATCGGGCAGGTTTTCCACGGTCTCGGCGTCCATGATCACCACATCGGCCGCGGCGGAGACGCCGGACCAGGCAACCATGATCGAGACGGCCAGGATGATTGCCGTAATAACTGCCACCGGGCTTAAACCCAAGCTTAAACCCAGGCGTAAACCCGGGTGTAAACCCAAGCTTAAACGCGGCATTTCGCCCCGGTTCAAAAGCCGGGCGGTGCGATCGCTAAAACATTTCTTGCTGTTCATACCGTATTGATTCGACGTGGGCTCCGCTCTTCCTCTGGCCGGCGAGGGGCAAATCATAGCTTGGATACCATTTACTGGCTGATGTAACATCTCTTGCCTGATGTTTTTCATTTGTATGAGCCGCATGGGGAGTATTTGCTGTATCTTGCCACACCGTAGATGATGTTGTAACTTTATGTACAACAGCTCCTATAGGCGGGCGGATCTACTCGTTGCCCGACGAAAAGGGAGGTGCCTTCTTCCACCTTCCCATCTTTTGCAAGACCCCCGGTAAACCACGAAATCTTCACCTCTGGGTGACCCGGAAGTCGCAAACAGCTCAGCGCCTGCTTTTCGCCTGCTTTACCCTGCTTTTCGCCTACTTCCCGCCAACCTTGAGCCCCGTGACCGTCACCGGTTTGGCCACTTCCACGAAAAACTCGGTGCCTACCGGGATGACCATATCCTTGCCCTTGACAAAGTAAGCGCCGATCAGCCCGACAGGTCCCAGCAGAAGAACGCCGGCCATGCTGGCCCCAGCGGCCAGCTCCAGGGAGCGGTTCATCTCGGTGGCCTTTTCATCCACCTTGAGGGCGATCCCCTTCCCGTCGAGCGCCGGTATATCGCCGAAATCCACCTGCACGCGGCCGTCCTTGCCGAACTGCCCAGAAGTTCCCACCCCCACCACAGTCCCGCGTCCCATGGTCCCCGCGGGGACAACCGTCCGCCCATTCACGGCCACGTCCTGGATTACCCTGTACTGGACGCTGTCCCCCAGCTTGCTGGTCGTGGAATTCAGCTCGGTGAGGAGCCTGATCTTCACCAGGGTGGATTGCGGCACCTCCACCGGGGCGGTGTCCATGTTCCCGCCAGGCCAGGTCAACTTCACCAGCTTATCGACGCGGTCCGTCAGGCTGGCGTTCTGGCCGTCCTGCGGCGCGCCGTACAAAAGGATTTCAATGTTCTTGACCCTGGTTGCCAGTGGGCCGCGGGTGATCGCCTGGGTGACAAACCATTCCAGAACATTGAGTTTCACGGTCAAAGACGGGCCTGGCCCGCTGTTGCCGGAAAGGAAAAGCTGTATGTTATCGATCCTGGCAATTAAAGCGCCGGGTTGCGTCCTGCCGAAGAGGTCCTTTTCCAGGCGATCCACCCGTTGCAGGAGAGAGCCTCCCTGCTCCTGGCCGTAAACCGCCTTTTCCGCGTCGCCGAGGCCGGTGAGCGGCGACACCACTCCCAGGGCCAGGGCGGGAGTATCAAACGCCGGCAGCAAAACCATCGACAGCAATGTCGCCAGCATGGTTGCCAGTGCGGTCACCATCCGCAGCCTTCTTTGCAGGTTCATCAAACTCATTCCCCCAGATTCTTTTTTGTTGACGCTCAAAACTTGATTGACAGCTCCGCTGCCGCCACGTTGGCCAGCTCTTTCTCCAACTCGGCAACCCCTGGAATGGTAATCATCTTGTAATAGAGCAGCAGGGAACTGTTCGGGGAAAAGTCATAGCCCAGTCCAAAGGTCGTGGTGGTCGGCGCCGGTGTTGGAGGAGC
>JBLNCV010000134.1:0-10573 GCA_050260975.1 Syntrophothermus sp.
TGCCCAGCCTGTCGTTCTGGTCGCCCAGCTTGAGCGCGCGGGCAAGAGCGGTCGCCGCCTCGGCGCGGGTGATGTTGCCGGCGCGATCCTTCTGGCCCACAAAACCCACAAACCCGTCGGCAACCTTGGATTCAAGGGCAAAAGCCTTGGCCAGGATCGAGGAGAACTTGGAACGGGTCATAGTGTTGGCCGGACGGAAGGTGCCGTCGTCGTAAAGGTTCATGATCTTCCTGCCGGCCAGGGCGTTTATAGAATCTTTCGCCCAGGATTTCTGGACATCGGTCGGGTTTGCCGCGACGGCCTGGTGATTGGTGATAAATCCGCCCGCGACGGTGAAGATCAGGGCCAGCATTAGCACCAATGCGGCTTTGGCCAGCATATCTTTTTTGAACATTTGGAGCAACCCCCTTCGGTCTGGCTTTCATGCAGCCGCGGATATGTTGGATATGTTTCAGGCAGCTACAGGTGCATCGATCTCAGGTTAGATATTCTATCCATTCTCTCCGACCCCTTTATGTAAATTAGACCGGAAATGGTGGAAACTGGTGGCTGCTCCTCACCCCAGGAAATTTCCGGTTTCGCGCGTCCGCGTTTGCCTCAGTAAACTCCCCGGTTTCGCAGGCCGGTGCGGCGGATCTTGGCGGTTACATTGACACGCACTTCCAGGTTGGGAAAGATCTTGTCCCACTTGGGACGCAGTTGTTTCCACACTTTCGGATATTTGCGGTGAAACTCTCTCCCAAAGCCAAGGATATCCGAGTTGTATTCCATCTGGATCTTTTGAAGGGCAGCCAGAACATCGTTTTTGACTGCCGTGGCCAGCCGGCGTTCGAGGGAACGCATACTTCCCGGGTCCGTCAAATTTTCGGGCGAAGTTTGTGCCATGATGTCGCCATCGATCTTGATCTCGATATCGATTACCGGCTGGCTTCCTTCGAGCTTGGGGACGATTTTGCTGCGCACCCGCCCCGATTGAATGGTCACAAAATGGCGTTCATCCTTGGGAGACTTGACGTCGAAGATGGAGTTTCTGGCCCTGCCATTGGCAAACAATATCCCGCGGCTTTCACGGGTTTCCAGAAAACCAGCCAATTTGTCTTTCTTAAAGACGGCCAGACCGGCAAGCCTGAGTTCTTTACCGGCCCTTCCCCCACCTCCACCGCCTCCACCCCCACCTCCACCTCCACTATCCTGGCTTGTGGCGCCCGCGGAGGCCTCAACTGGTTTTAGCTCAAGGATGGGAATGAATGGTTCCTTGGCGCCCGGGGTGAGAATGTCATTGAGAACCTGCTGCAGGGTAATCTCGATACTCCTGGAATGAGAGGGCGCGAAAGTAACCAGGCCAGCCATGGCCCGAAACGAGGCCTGCTCCAGGGGTATGTTATGCTGGAGGATCTCTTTGGCCGTTCCCCTGGCGACGAAGATATCCAGGCTCTCATGAACGTCGAAGCGCCGGGCGTAAGGGTCAAGAGTCTGCCCCAGGCCTTTTTTGGCGGCTTCTTCTCCCACCACGATCACGCGCAGGTGCCCGCAGAAGAGCTGGCGGCTCATGTGCGTCATGATCTGACAGTTGGCGTCGCTCAAGGTTTTACCCGTGTTGGTGTCAATGTAAACCGCGTTTCCAGGGCCACCGCCCGCGCCGCCTCCCCCGCCTCCCCCACCGCCGCCCGGCTTGGCGCCTAGGACACCGGGTTTGGCCACCTGAAAGGTTGTTTGCCACATTTGTTGGTCCGGGAGCCAGTCGATACCGGCAGCCAGGATGAAGGCCCGTTGTTCGATCTCCACCCGGCTCCAACAACCGGCCCCAAGGAGGGTCAGGGCCAGGATCACCAGTCCAAGGCAGAAACTCCTCAGAATTGGTTGCTTCAGGATTGGCTTTCTGGGAGATTTTAGAGCCTCCGGTTCATTATTGCGCCTTTTCATGGCTGGTGGCCTCCTTTTTACCCCGTATTGCGGCTACAATAAGCAGCAGCAGCGGTATGCCAAGTTCGCCAGCGTAAAGGATGGGAAAACCGGCCTTCTCAATAAACTTGGCCAGTGCCAGGCTGCTTGGAAAAAGGAAGATGGCCAGCGGAGCCAGGATACCTGCCAGCGGCCAGTTCAGCAATCGTTGTCTATCCAGGCCCAGCCACTGGTTGGTGGCTAAAGCGGCGATATAGAGAAAGATCGTAATTTTGATAAAGACGGCGGAGATCCAGATAAAGGCTACCAGTGCTTCCATGTGTTCGATAAACTGGGCGATGCGAATGTTTTTGGCGATGTTCAGGGTTGGAAGGACGAGCCGGGCGGCATTCTCCGGATTAAAGATGGCCAGTACGGCGATGGTATCCAGGAGCATTACGCCGCCTGCGACAGCCAGCGCCTGGTAGGTAGCCTTCGGGATCTGTTCGGGGTTCTTGATCTTAGGATACAGAAATCCCACCAGACCAATCTCCCCAAAAAAGGCAAAGGTGGGCAGCGCTCCCTTCAGGACTGGCATCGGACCGTTTTCCATGACGGGCAGAAGATTTCCGAAATCATAGTCACGGGCGGCCAGGATAAAGAGTGACAAGGTGATCGTCATGATTGGGCCAAAAAAGACCGTATTTTCCCTGGCGATTACTTCAAGCCCTCCGGTCGAGGCATAGACCGCCAGAAGCAGGATGACCACTATAAAGACGGTGATGGGTGTGGCAGGCATGATGGCTAAAACCAGCAATTCGCCGAATTCCCGGACAATAATCAAGTCAAACCCGATCAGATACAGGATGATTGCCAGGCCCATAATCTTTCCAAGAAACTTGCCGAGAATCGCCTCGCTATACTCAACCATGCTCTGATTGGGGAAGCGTTTGGCCAGAGCCAGTACCACCGCTGCTTCCAGATAGCCTCCGGTTACGCCGACAATCATGGAGAGCCAGCCGTCCTGCTTGGCTGCGGCAACTACCAGACTTGGCATAAAGAGCAATGTTGTGCCGAGAATAGTGATAATCATCAGGGCGCGGAACTGGGTGGGGGAGATCTTCCCTTCATCTTTCATTTCGGCGGTCTCCTTTGGTGCCCTGAAAGGGTTTTTCCTGCGGCCGGATTTCGCTAGGGGGATGGGGTCTCACCGGATGTCTCTGCCTTATGGGGTTGTATTTCCCGATGAGAGGCGGCCTCTTGTTCATGGCCCACCAGAA
Organism: Syntrophothermus sp.; assembly: GCA_050260975.1. Taxonomy (GTDB): domain Bacteria; phylum Bacillota; class UBA5301; order JAMCQP01; family JAMCQP01; genus JAMCQP01. Next base: position 3,162 of record JBLNCV010000134.1, read on the forward strand.
GGTCCGAAGCACCACGTCTTTCATGTTCCCCCTGGGAGCAATGGGTGACAGGTAGGGCACCCCAAACGATCGGATAGAGGCCAGGTGCACGGTAACGGCAATCAGGCCGCTCATAACCCCGAAAAGGCCCAGCGAGGCGGCGAGGAACATCATGGGAAACCTGAGGAGCCGGGCGGCAATCGCCAGATTGAAGGATGGGACCGCAAAGGACGCGATAGCCGTACTGGCCACGATGATTACCATTGCCGGGCTGACAATGCCGGCGCGGACCGCCGCCTCGCCAATAACGACGGCGCCCACGATGCCGACTGCTTGCCCGAAGGGTTTCGGCAGGCGCAAACCGGCTTCTCTGAGCAGCTCAAAGGTGACTTCCATCAGCAACGCTTCCACAAAGGCCGGGAAGGGGACGCCTTCCCGCCCGGCGGCCACGCCCATGGCCAGGGTGGTGGGGAGCATCTCCGGATGAAAAGTGGTCAGAGCGATGTATAATGACGGCGCGGTAAGGGTGATAAGAAACGCGGCATACCTGACGAGCCGGAGCCAGACGGCAATGTGGGGGCGTTCATAGTAGTCCTCCGCGCTTTGCAGAAACTGGGCAAAGACCGCCGGTATGAGAAGCACAAAGGGGGTGCCGTCCACCAGGATGGCGATCCGCCCCTCCAGAAGGCCTGCCGCCACCACATCCGGCCGCTCCGTATGGAAGATCTGCGGAAATACCGAGTAGGGGTTGTCCTCGAGGAACTCCTCGATATAGCCGGTTTCAAGGATCCCGTCGATATCGATTCGTTCCAGGCGCCGCCGCACTTCCCCAAGTATCTCGAGGTTGGTGGTTCCATCAATGTAGGCCACGGCCACATCTGTATGAGTAACCCGGCCGAGCCGGAGAAACTCAATTCGCAGGTGCGGGCTGCGGATCTTGCGGCGGATGAGGGAGGTGTTCACCCGCAGGGTTTCGATAAAACCTTCGCGGGGGCCTCTGACGACGGTCTCGGTTTCCGGCTCATCGACGGCGCGATCCTCCCAGAGCACCAGGTTTAGCAGCAAAGCCTTGCCCATGCCCTGCATGAAAAGGGCGATCTTTCCAAAGGGAAGGTCGGCAAGCACCTCATCAATCGTGGTTGCTTCCGATAATTCACTCACGGCGACCAAAAGGTCGCGGATCTTTTCCAGCGGGTCTTTGCGGCCAAGCCCCCGCTTTTGTTGGAGGGTTTGGGCTCCCAGAAGCAGGGGCTTGAGCACGCCGGTGGTGAGCAGGAGTTTGTCCACCAGGCCTTCCACATAGATGAGCATGACCTGCTGCGGGCGATCGATCTGCACCATGATCGTCCGGAAGATGATGTCGCCGCTTTGCCCGAACCGGCGCCGGATTTCCGTAACATTGGCCTGCAAATCCGGGGAGATGGAAGTCGGGCCGGAATTCTGGCCTTGCTGGTTTTGCTGGTCTTGTTGGCCGCCCCTTTGTCCTGTTCTTTTCCGATATCGTCTGGTCGCCGGCTTTTGGAACAGTTTGAAGACATTTTGCAGCATGCTTGGCAACGTCCTCCAGCCCTTCGAAGATCCTCCAACGGAAGAATTATCCCCCGGGGAGCCGGGAAATATGAAACTGCCGGGGGTTAAAAAGATCCTGCATTCGTTGAAAGGTTTTTCCCGGATCGGCGAGAAATAATACCAGTTAGTTCTTGATGAGTAGAACCAGTCAGCCTTCAGGGGACAAAATGTAGCGACAGCCAATCGGGAGGCAAACGATGGGGGACAAGAAAGTTCTGGCGATTCTTGACAGCCACAGCCTGATCCACCGGGCGTACTTCGCCCTGCCGCCGTTATCCAGCACCAAAGGGGAACCAACCAACGCGGTTTACGGGTTCACCATGATGTTGCAGCGGCTTTTGGAGGAACAGAAACCGGATTATGTGGTCGCGGCCTTTGATAAGGCGGCGCCGACCTTCCGGCACGTGGAATTCGCCGAGTACAAGGCCAACCGGAAGCAGACGCCGGATGATCTCCGCCCCCAGATTCCGCTGGTCAAGGAGATTGTCCAGGCTTACCGGATTCCCATCCACGAGGTGGAAGGGTTTGAGGCCGACGATGTGATCGGCACCATTGCCAGGAAGGCGGAAGAGGCGGGACTGGAAGTCCTGATCTTTACAGGGGATCGCGATTCGCTGCAACTGGTTTCGCCGCATGTAAAGGCCATTCTTACCCGCAAAGGGATCACCGAGCTTGAGGTTTATGATGAGGGCGCGGTCAGGGAGAAGCTTGGCGTGACACCCAGTGAGTGGATTGATGTCAAAGCCCTGATGGGGGATGCCTCGGACAATATCCCGGGCGTCCCCGGAATCGGCCAGAAGACGGCGCAAAAGCTCATCCAGGAGTACGGGAGCGTCGAAAACCTTCTGGAGAACCTGGACAAGCTTACCGGCAAGCAAAGGGAGCTTCTGGCCGCCTACCGCGACCAGGCTTTGTTGAGCAAGCGGCTGGCCACCATCGTCTGCGATGCGCCGGTGGACTTTCAGCCGGAGGGTCTGTCTCCCATAAATCCCGAGAAGCGGGCACTTTACGAACTTTTTCAGCGTTTTGAGTTCAGAGGGCCGCTCAAAAAGCTCCTGGACGAAAACCCGGATCTGGGCGCCGCTTTGCGTGCTGAAGCCCAGCACCGGCGTCCGGCAAAAGAGCCGGTGGCGGGACCGATAACAGGCTCATCAACGGCACCGGCCAAAACACAACCCGGCGAGGTTACTGAACAGGCGTTCCAGGGAAGCCTCTTCGGCGCTGGAGGAGAAACGGTCTCTTCGGAGGTTGTTTTTTCCGAGGAGAGAGGCTATAAAGGCAAAGACTATACAGTAGTGGCGACGGTTGCCGGGTTTATGGCCGTCATCGACGAAATTGCCGCCGGTGGAAGGTTTGGCATGTCTTTGTGGCTTGACGGGCCGAATCCTCTGGTGGCGCAGATCAGAGGGATTGCGCTTTGCCCCGAGGTTGGGAAGGGGTATTTTCTTCCGGTAGAAAGCCAAAAAGCTCCGGGACGCAGAATGGAAGGGGCCCTGCAGCCCGGCGCCGTGGTGGAGGGGCTGGAGAGGCTTTTTGCCGTGAAAAAGTCGCTGGTGGGGCATGATCTGAAAGCGGTTTGGCTGGCCTTGCAGGGGCTTGGTGTCAAAGGGCTGGAGATCACCGGCGAAGATTTCGATGTGATGGTGGCCTCATATCTCGCGCACCCGACCGCCAACGATCACTCTCTTCAGGCTATTTGTCTGGCTTACCTGGGTTATCCGCTGCCGGGCCAGCCGGAAGCGTTAGATGGCGGGGGCATGGGGGCCGGTGACGACATCCAGGCGGTAGCCGGGTACTTTTGCCTGCAAGCGGATCTTTGCCTCCAATTGCGGGGTGTGCTGGAACCCAGGCTGGTTGAAGACGGGATGGAGAAGCTCTTCAGGGAGATGGAGATGCCGCTCGTGCCGGTTCTCGCCAAGATGGAGGCACGTGGGGTGGCTATTGACGTCCAGCGGTTGAGGGTCATGGCCGCGGAGCTGGAGAAGAGGGCTGCGGAGCTCACCGAAGAGATCTACCGGCTGGCGGGAGAGCCTTTTAACATCAATTCGCCCAGGCAACTGGGCGCCATCCTCTTTGAAAAGCTCAAGCTGCCCGCCGGAAAGAAGCTGAAAACCGGTTTTTCCACCAGCGCCGGTGTGTTGGAGGAGTTGGCCGAAGAGCATGGGATTGTGGCCAAGATCCTCGACTACCGCCAGGTAGTCAAGCTCAAATCGACTTATGTGGACGCGTTGCCGTCCCTGATCAACCCCGGAACCGGGCGGGTCCACACCACCTTCAACCAGACCGTGACCGCCACCGGCCGCCTCTCCAGCACCAATCCCAACCTTCAGAACATTCCGATCCGCACCGAGGAGGGGATCAAGATCCGGGAGGCCTTCGTGCCTGGCCCGGCGGGGTATCTGTTGATCAGCGCCGATTATTCGCAGATCGAGTTGCGGGTTCTGGCTCACATTTCACAGGATCCTCTCCTGATGGAAGCCTTTCGCAGCGACCAGGACATCCACACCCGGACGGCGGCGGAGGTCTTCGGCATCTCCCCCGAGGAGGTCACGCCCCAGATGCGCAGCGGGGCCAAGGCCATCAACTTCGGAATCGTCTACGGGATCAGCAGCTTCGGGCTGGCCAAGGGTACCGGGATCACCCGGCAGGCGGCCCAGCAATATATCGACAACTATTTCGAACGCTACGCCGGGGTGCGGGCATATATCGACGCAATCGTAAAAAAAGCCCGGGAAGATGGTTTTGTGACCACCATCTTCAACCGCCGCAGGTACTTGCCGGATCTGCACAGCCGGAACTGGGCGATGCGCAGTTTTGCCGAGCGCACCGCGATGAACACGCCGATCCAGGGGAGCGCGGCGGATATCATCAAGATGGCGATGCTGGCCGTTGAAGAGAAGCTTATCGAAGGGAGATTTGCCACCCGGATGATCCTCCAGGTACACGATGAACTGGTCTTTGAAGCGCCGGCCGGTGAGGTGGAGAAGGTGGCGGGAGTGATCCGCCGGACCATGGAGGAAGCGGTGCCTTTGACAGTCCCCTTGAAGGTGGATGTCAAGGTTGGCCCCAACTGGCGCGACGTGCGGAAGATCTAGTCGTTGCGCGGAAGATTTGAGCTGGAGGAGTGTTCGAGTTGCCAGAACTGCCGGAAGTGGAAACCATTCGTCGCAGCCTGGTGGGCAGGGTGGTGGGACGGACCATCACCGGCGTGGAGATCTATCTTCCCAAGGCGATCAAAAATTTGCCGGAAGAGGAGTTCGCGCGCCGGCTCGGTGGGACGACCATCCGCGAGCTGGGACGGCGCGGCAAGCACCTGATAATTTACCTCTCCTCCGGGGATGCCCTGGTCATCCATCTCAGGATGACCGGCCAGCTTCTTTTCCTCCCCGCGGATATGCGCCGCCACAAGCATACTTCGGTGGTCTTTCTATTCGAGAACGGCCAGGCGCTCCATTTTGTGGATCAGCGGAAGTTTGGGTGCCTGCACCTGGTTCCGGCGGGGGAATGGGCGGAGGTTTCGTCCATGCGGGAGATTGGCCCGGAACCTCTTTCAGACGAATTCACCCTTAAATATTTGATACAGGCCCTCGCGGGCCGATCCGGGCGGATCAAGGCGCTGCTGCTGGATCAGACCCTGGTTGCCGGCATTGGGAACATCTATGCCGATGAGAGCCTCTTCCTGGCCGGGATTCACCCCGCCAGACCGGCGTCAAGCCTGAGCGGGGCGGAAGTAGAGCGGTTGTACCGTGCGATCCGCGAGGTATTGGCCGAAGGAATTACTCACCGGGGGACGACGGTAAGGAATTACTACGATGGGGAAGGAAAGGCCGGCGAATTTCAGGAACGGCTGGCGGTCTATGGGCGCGGCAACCAGCCCTGCCCCCGTTGTGGGACCCCAGTGGTGCGTTCCAGGGTGGCGGGGCGAGGGACCTACATCTGCCCGAACTGCCAGGTGGTCAAGCCATGATGTTGCGCCTTGGGCTCACGGGTGGCATTGCCACCGGCAAGAGCACGGTAAGCAAGATGCTGGCGGAGTTGGGGGCGACGGTGATCGACGCGGATGCCATCGCCCGTGAGGTGGTGGAGCCGGGCCGCCCGGCGTGGCGGGAGATTGTCGGGCGCTTTGGGGAGACGGTGTTGGGGCCGGGCAGGGCGCTGGACCGGCGCCGGCTCGGCGGGATTGTTTTTGCGGATGAGCGCGCCAGGGAGGACCTCAATCGGATCGTGCACCCCAGGGTGGCGGAGGAGATGCGCCGCCGGGCCACCGCCGCCGGGAAAGCCGGGGCACGGGTTGTTGTCCTGGACATCCCGTTGCTCTTTGAGGCGGGGTGGCGTGACAAAGTCGATAAGGTCCTGGTGGTGGCGGCAGCGCCGGAGATCCAGATCGAGCGGCTCATGGCGCGCGATAAATTCAGCCTTCAGGAGGCCCGGACGCGGATTGCCGCCCAGATGCCACTGGCGGAAAAGGTCAGGTTGGCGGACTACGTGATCACCAACGATGGGGCGCCAGGGGAAACGAGAAAACAGGTGGAGGAACTCTGGAAGAAGTTGGAGGAGCTTTCGAAGAGATTGGAGGAGAAGGCAGATGCCTAAACGCCTGGCGTTGATCGCCCATGACAAAAAGAAAGAAGAGATGGTGGCTTTCGCCAGGAGGCACCTCGCCTTTCTCCAGCGGTTTGAACTGGCGGCCACGGGTACCACCGGGCGGCTGATCATGGAGCAGACGGGCCTGAAGGTCCATCGTTTTCTTTCGGGGCCGTTCGGGGGGGACCAGCAGATAGGCGCGGAGGTGGCTTGCGGTCGGCTGGATGGGGTGATCTTCCTGCGGGATCCCTTGACTGCCCAGCCCCACGAGCCGGATATCACCGCCCTTTTACGGGTTTGCGACGTGCATAATGTGCCTCTGGCCACCAATCTGGCCACGGCGGAACTGATCTTGCACGCCCTGGCCGGGGGGAAAGATCATTCAATCGATGGGGCAGGATCCTGACTGGGAGGCTAAGTTTGGCCCGGCGCGAGTTATCGGCGCAGTTTATTTCACGGGCATTATCCCGTAGTTTTTTGCAATAGATTGGGTAGCAAGGTTGAAAAGCGGAGTGTTGGCAGGTGGAAAAAAACCGGCGGAGCGGGCCGGTTGCTTTACTGGCCCTGATCGTTCTTGTTTTGTCGATGGCTCTTTTGGGGAGCAAATGGTTTCTGCGCATGGTCTTCCCGCTTCATTACCGCGATGTTGTTGCGGCCAAAACCGAAAAGTACCAGGTTGATCCGTTTCTGGTCATCGCGATGATCCGCGTGGAGAGCCACTTCAACCCGGAAGCCCGCTCTGACAAGGGAGCCGTTGGCTTGATGCAGTTGATGCCGGAGACCGCCGCCTGGATCTACGATCAGATGCGGCAGGGGAGGCTGGATCCGGCTTTGCTGCGCGATCCGGAGTTGAATGTGGAGCTCGGGGTATGGTATCTGCGTTCGCTGCTGGATGAGTTTGACAACGACCCGGTCCTGGCCCTGGCGGCGTATAACGGCGGCCGGGGACGGGTGGCCGAATGGCTGGCGCAGGAGCAGTGGACCGGAAAAAGAGATACCCTCCATCAAATCCCTTTTCCAGAGACCCGAAACTATGTGGAGCGGGTCTTGACGGTGCGCGACTGGTACCGGAAGCTATACATTAAATTTTGATCTTAATTTGTTGTATAGATTCCTTTGAAAAAGTTGCCACATTCGACTAGCTCAAGCCGATATCAAGGCAAGCGAGAGTACAGATTGCCACTCCTAGAAAAAACTGTGTTGTTTGGAAGGAATTCGGTAGCCACCATCGAAATATGATTACGAAACTATTATAAGTAAGTCATGGTATAACCAACGTT
>JBLNCV010000135.1:0-6751 GCA_050260975.1 Syntrophothermus sp.
GTTTCATCGCTCGGCAAAGGGATTACCGCGGCGTCCATCGGGCGTTTGCTGAAAAGCAGAGGAATCAACGTATCAATTCTCAAGTTCGACCCTTATATCAACATCGATCCCGGCACCATGAGCCCTTATCAACACGGGGAAGTTTACGTAACGGACGACGGGGCCGAGACCGATCTGGACCTCGGCCATTATGAGCGTTTTATAGATATTAATCTCTCCAAGCTCAATAACGTCACCGCCGGAAAGATCTACTGGTCCGTGATCAATAAAGAGCGCAAGGGCGACTACCTGGGAGGAACGGTGCAGGTCATTCCCCATGTGACCAATGAGATCAAGGAACGCGTAATCCGGCTGGCCAAGGAGACCAATGTCGATGTAGTAATCGTGGAGGTGGGCGGAACGGTGGGCGACATTGAAAGCCTGCCGTTTTTGGAAGCCATTCGTCAACTCAAGGTCGATGTGGGCCGGGACGAGGTGATGTACATTCACGTGACCCTGGTGCCGTTTATCCAGGCGGCCGGCGAGCTGAAAACCAAGCCGACCCAGCACAGCGTCAAGGAACTACGCAGTATTGGGATTCAACCGGATGTGATTGTTTGCCGCTCTGAGAGGCCTATTCCGGACGAACTCAAAGCCAAGATTGCACTCTTTTGCGACATTGAAGTGGAGGCAGTAATTCCTAATATAGATGCCGCCAGCATCTACGAGGTACCGCTGATTTTTGAGCGGGAAGGGCTTGACGATATCGTCATCAAGCGTTTAAACCTGCAATGTAACGGCCATGACATGGATGAGTGGCGGCGGATGGTGGACAAACTGGAAGATCCAAAACATGCCGTGGAGATTGCGATCGTTGGGAAGTATGTTGCCCTGCCGGATGCTTATCTGAGCGTGGTGGAAGCTTTGCGCCACGCCGGTATCGCCCATGAGGCGCGGGTGAATATCCGCTGGATCCACGCGGAAGAACTGGAACGGGAAGAGTTGACGCAGCATCTGGATGGCGTCGACGGGATCCTGGTCCCGGGCGGCTTCGACAAGAGGGGCATCGAAGGAAAGATCAACGCCATTCGTTATGCCAGGGAGAACCGGGTGCCATATCTGGGGCTCTGCCTGGGGATGCAGTGCGCGGTGATCGAGTTTGCCCGGAATGTCTGCGGGATGGCCGGGGCGAACAGCACCGAATTTGACCCGGAGACGCCCTATCCGGTGATCGATCTGATGCCGGATCAGAAGGGCGTGGAGGATATGGGGGGCACGATGCGGCTGGGCATCTATCCCTGCGTCCTTGAGGAGGACAGCAAGAGTTATGCTGCCTACAAGGACGAAATTATCTATGAGCGCCACCGGCACCGTTTTGAATTCAACAATGCCTTCCGCAACGAACTTACCGCCGCGGGCATGAGACTGGCCGGCCTTTCGCCGGATAAACGACTGGTGGAGGTTATCGAGTTGCCGGATCACCCCTGGTTTGTGGGATCCCAGTTTCACCCGGAGTTCAAGTCCCGGCCCAACCGGCCGCACCCCTTGTTCCGCGATTTCGTGGGGGCGGCGCTGGCCAGGCGCCAGGGAAGCATTTAACTGTTTGATAAACGAGTCGGACCAAACTATCTGCCGACCTGTTTGTGTGGATTAGTTTTGACTGGGGAATCATTTGCCTTTATTTAGTGCCTGCTGAAAGTGGGACTCTTTTCGCGACATAGCTCCGAGCCGGTATCAAGGCCGGCGAGAGCGAGGGAGCTTTTGGAGCGAAGGAGTTCCACTTTTTATTGGGCACTATTTAATCAGGTATATTCCGGCCAAAAGATGGCGAAACTGAAAATACCAGGAAGTTCCCGAAAATTTTTTGCCAACTGGGGTAAAGGAGCGGCGCTTGATGGACGATAGTTATAGTAAGCGATTCGTGCCATGCCTGTTTTTGATAATTCTGGCCCTGTTGTTGGGTGTTAAAAGCCTCTCCACTACGGCGTTGGCCTGGGAGAGAGATACCTTGCAGATCCCCTGGGCACAGGACGAAATCGGCAAACTTGTGGCTGCCGGGATTTGGCCGCGGGAGTTGACGGCCAAATCTCCGGAGGTTCCCCTGACCCAGGCGGAACTGGCGCAGATCTTGAACCGGGTGCTGATGGTTACTTCCGGGTTCAAGTCGCTGACGGGGCAGGTGCGGGCGGTCGAACCGGCGCAAGGCCTCATCCAGGTCGCGACCGGCGGCGAGGTCAAGACTTTGCGGGTGAGCCGGGACGCGATCATCTACCGGGAAGGTCAACCCGCGTCGCTGGTTGCTTTACGCCCAATCAGCAGCGATGATTTCCAGGAGATCTATGCGATCTTCAACCCATGGGGAGAACTGGCTTATATCGAGGGGTTTTTTGTGGGGGCCGAGGTGATTCTCCAACGGCTGGATCCGGTGGCACGTACCCTCACGGTCAACTTGCCGGCCGCCGGAAAGAATGCCAGCCAGACACTGGCTTTATCAAAAGATTTGCGGGTAGTCGTCGGAGGCAATACTGTGGAGCTGGATCAGCTTCGCATCGGCCGCCGCGCTTTTGTGGTTTTGGATATCGACGGGATGGCCAAGAAGATTGTCCAATGACCTCCCGGGTATAAAAGGATTTTTGCAACAGGCCACGAATTATAGATAGGCCGGGGCCTACTGATCTGTCACTTGTGGGATGCCCAGATGTGGCAAGAAAGGATCACGTAAATGATAGTCACCACCCAGCAAACACTCGCCCTGCGGTGCCCCGCCTGTGGAAAATTAAATTACCACCAGCTTTCACTCTTCGACTTTTCCGGCAGGCGCACGGTCAAGGTGGAGTGCGGTTGTGGTTTTAACCTGTTTACGATCAGTACCCGGGATCATCATTCATATTTGCTTCAAGTGCACTGCACGATCTGTGAAGCGGCGCACGTTTTCACCATGTCCGCTCAAGATATCTGGCAACCCGACCTGGCCAGCCTCTACTGCCCGGATACCGAGATGGAAATGGGCTTTTTGGGCAAGTCCCAGCTGGTGCATGAAGTGGTGGACAAAAAGCAGTTGCCGCTGGAAGACCTTCTGGCTGACATGGACTATGACGATTTCTTCGCCGCGCCTGAAGTAATGTTGGAGGTTCTCCGGTCCTTGCAGAAGATTGCCAGCCGGGGGCATCTATATTGTGAGTGCGGTAATTTCAATATCGAAGTGGGTGTCTTTCCCGAAAAGATCGAATTACATTGCCCAAAATGTGACAGCCTTGCCATCGTCTACGGCGAGACTGAGGAAGATCTCCGTGTTATCCAGCAGACACGGACTATTGAGCTTGTCGAGGGCGGATTCACGAGCCTCGACGGCCGTCATTTTCATTCCCGTAACCGGAAAGGCTAATAACAGGGATAATTTAAAAAGCGGTTTTAGCAAGGGAGAAGGATCTACTTGGCGCTTGTCCCGGTAAGTGTTCTTTTGCGCGCCGCGGAGGCGGGCAATTATGCGGTTGGGGCCTTCAATCTCAACAACCTGGAGATTTTGCAGTCGATCATCGCTGCGGCGGAAGCGGAGCAAGCGCCGGTGATCATCCAGGCCACGCAAGGCGGCATCAAGTATGGCGGGCTCAGCTATATTGCCGCGATGGGCCGGGTGGCGGCGGAAGAGGCCAGCGTGCCCGTGGCCCTGAATCTTGACCATGGCACCAGTTTTGAGCAGGCGGTGCGTTGTATCAAGGCCGGGTTTTCCGCGGTAATGATCGATGGGTCGAAGCTGCCTTTCGACGAAAATGTGGCGTTGGTCAAAAAGGTAGCAGATGTGGCGCATGCCGTGGGGGTCTCCGTGGAGGCGGAATTGGGCAAGATCGGTGGGACTGAGGACAATATTACGGTCTCACAGCGGGAGGCTTTGATGACGGAGCCGGGGGAGGCAGCCGAGTTTGTGGCGAAAAGCGGCGCCGATGCTCTGGCGGTCTCTATTGGTACGGCCCACGGGGTGTACCACGGCGAACCCAAGCTGGACTTTGCGCGTTTGCAGGAAATTGACCGTGTGGTCTCCATCCCGTTGGTTTTGCACGGCGCTTCCGGTGTGCCTGACAGCAGCATCCGGGAGGCGATCAGGTTCGGGATCCGCAAGATCAATATCGATACCGAGATCCGGTTGGCCTTTGCCGGCTCTCTGCGCGAGTTGTTAGCCCGGGACGCCAAAGTCTACGATCCCCGGGAGATCCTTGGCCCGGCCAGGGAGGCCATGCAAAAGGTTGTTCAGGAGAAGATCCGGCTTTTCGGCGCTTCGGGCCAGGCGAAATCAATAAGCGGATAGAAGGCGGATAAGATTAATATTGCGGGAGTGACACAATTGAATATCGCAGAGCTTGAAACCAAGAGCCTGGCGGAACTACGGGAGACCGCCAGGGAGTTGGAGGTCAGCGGGTATTCCAAACTGCGCAAGACCGACCTGGTTGTGGCGATCTTACGCGCCCAGACGGAGCGGGAGGGCCTCCAGCTTTCACAGGGGGTTCTGGAGACACTGCCAGATGGGTATGGCTTTCTTCGCTCGGGCAATTACCTGCCAGGGCCGGCAGACATTTATATCTCTCCGTCGCAGATCCGGCGTTTTGACCTTCGGGACGGGGATGTGGTCCTGGGGCAGGTAAGGCCCCCCAAAGACAACGAACGGTACTTTGCGCTTCTCCGGGTGGTGGCCATCAACGGCAAGGACCCGGAAGCCGCCTACCAACGTCCCCATTTTGACAAACTCACGCCTATTTACCCAAGTTCCAGGTTGCGGCTTGAAACTTCACCGAAAGATATCGCCACCAGGCTTATCGATATTATCGCGCCCCTGGGAAAGGGCCAGCGTGGCCTAATCGTTTCTCCTCCGAAGGCGGGGAAGACTACTCTTTTGAAGAAGATTGCCAACAGCATCACCGCCAACCATCCGGAGGTGGAATTAATCGTCCTGTTAATCGACGAGCGTCCGGAAGAGGTTACCGACATGAGGCGATCCGTGGACGGCGAGGTGGTCAGCTCGACCTTTGACGAGCCGGCGGAGAACCATGTCAAGGTTTCGGAGATGGTGCTGGAGAAGGCCAAGCGCCTCGTGGAGCACAAAAAAGATGTGGTGATCTTGCTGGACAGCATCACCCGCCTGGCCAGGGCTCACAATCTGGTGGTGCCGCCCAGTGGCAGGACGCTCTCCGGCGGTGTGGATCCTACTGCTTTGCACCGGCCGAAGCGTTTTTTCGGCGCGGCCCGGAACATTGAAGAGGGTGGAAGCCTTACCATCCTGGCCACGGCGCTGGTGGAGACCGGCAGCCGGATGGACGATGTGATCTTCGAGGAGTTCAAGGGAACCGGCAACATGGAGATCCACCTCGACCGGAAACTGGCGGAACGGCGAATCTTCCCGGCCATCGATATCTACCGGTCCGGTACCCGTAAGGAAGAACTGCTTCTTGATCCCGACGAATTGGAGATGATGTGGATCCTCCGCAAGGTCCTGGCTTCAATGGGCGTCCAGGAAACCACCGAGCTTTTGCTTGAACGGCTCACCAACACCAAATCCAACAAGGAACTGGCCAACCTCGTGATCAAATCCAAGTTCGCGGAAAATGTCCGGAGCAAGGAAGATGATATGCGAACCGGGTCGTAGTGCTTCCAAAATACGCCAGCATAAGAAAGGCTAACCTGGGCAAACTAAATGACAGCTTGGCAATGGAAGGCACGGGAAGGTAAATATGCCTGAAATTGTCATCCGTCCATGGAGGGGCGCAAAATCATCGACGGAGGAGTGGAAGATGACCAAACGGTCAAAAAGCTCAAGCTGTTCTTTACTCCCGCCGATAGTAGCTGGTCTGCTAGCCGGGGTGGTCTTGTTTGCAGGCCTGGGGGCTATACAGTCCGATCTATTGATCGGGCGATCGTACGCCGGGGCTCCCGGCAGCAGGCAGCAACAGGCGGGGAACTTGTCGTTGCCCGGAAAAATGGTGCAACAGTCGGATAAGTCGTTGGTTCATATTGTTGCTCGCGGGCAGACCATTTATGCTATCGCCAGGCATTACCGGGTGGATATGAAAACGATTGTCCAGCTAAACGGCCTGAAAAATCCGAATCGCATTCTAGCGGGACAGAAGCTGGTGATCCCTCTGGGAACATCCAGGGGGTCTAACGCAGAAGATTCTTTCGGCCCGGTTTTTCACCAGGTGCAAGCCGGGGAAACGCTCGGCCTGATCGCCGCGCGGTATCAGGTCAGCCTGCGGGCCATTATGGCGGCCAACGCGCTGAAGGATCCCGATTACCTTTTTCGCGGCCAGAGGTTGCTCATCCCCCGCCGTGAGGCGGGCGGGAGAACGGCCTTGGAAAGTCCTTCGGCGTCCAGCCCCGGCGCAGATTTCCCTGGGGATTCCGCGGAATGGACAGCTCCGGGAGCAGGTGTTGGAGGCCAATCCGGTCTTTCATCGGGGCCGGTTCCTCCGGCGGCTCAACCGGAACGAAGAGTTCAGGTGGCTTCGCGTGGCCTGGTTGGCGGCTCGCGGCCGGCGGGTACCCTGGATTGGCCGCTGAACGGTCCGATTACCTCGGAGTTTGGGCCAAGATGGGGCCGCCTCCACGAGGGGATTGACATCGCCGGCCCAACCGGCGCCAGCGTGCGAGCAGTTTTGGCAGGTACAGTCCGCCAGAGCGGCTGGGTGGGTGGTTATGGCAAGCTGGTCGTCCTGGACCACGGCGGAGGGTTGGAGACCTATTACGGCCATAACTCCCGGTTGCTGGTCACAAGAGGAATGTACGT
>JBLNCV010000136.1:0-6940 GCA_050260975.1 Syntrophothermus sp.
CTGGCTCGCCCGTCATTTGTCCTCAATCTGGAGAACGGCCATGAACGCCTCCTGGGGAATCTCCACATTTCCCAGGGCCTTCATCCGCTTCTTCCCCTCTTTTTGCTTCTCAAGAAGTTTGCGTTTGCGGGTGATGTCGCCGCCGTAACATTTGGCCAGGACATCTTTACGCATGGCCTTGATGGTCTCCCTGGCTATGACCTTGTTGCCGATCGCCGCCTGAACAGGCACCTCAAAGAGCTGCCGGGGGATGATCTCCTTGAGTTTTTCCGCCATCTGCCTGCCGCGGGATTGGGCCTTATCCCGGTGCACGATGCTGGAGAGCGCGTCCACCACCTTGCCGTTGAGCAGCATGTCCAGCTTCACAAGATCGCCAGGCTTGTGCCCAATGTATTCGTAATCCAGGGAAGCGTAACCCTTGGTCCTTGATTTGAGTTTGTCGAAGAAGTCCAGCAGGATCTCGCTGAGCGGCAGGTCATAGCTGAGCATCACACGGGTCTCATTGAGGTACTCCATATTGATAAAGGCGCCCCGCTTCTCCTGGCAGAGTTCCATCACCGGCCCCACGTAATCGTTGGGCGTGATAATCTTGGCGCGTACATAAGGTTCCTCAATGACTTCAATCTCCTGGGGAGACGGCAACCTGGAAGGATTGTCCACCACCAGCTTCTCCCCGTCGGTCCTGGTTACCCGATAGCTCACGCTGGGGGCCGTGGTGATCAGGTTGAGGTTGTACTCCCGTTCCAGCCGTTCCTGGATGATCTCCATGTGCAGAAGCCCCAGGAATCCGCACCGAAAGCCAAACCCCAGGGCCGCGGAGGTCTCGGGCTCATAGACCAGCGCCGCATCATTGAGCTGCAACTTTTCCAGCGCATCCCGCAACTGGTCGTAATCCTCGTTGTCCACGGGATACAGGCCGCAAAAGACCATCGGCGTCGCTTTCCGGTAACCGGGCAACGGCTCGCTGGCCGGCTTCTCCGCATCGGTGACCGTATCCCCCACCCTCGTATCCTTCACATTCTTCATGCTGGCCATGATGCAGCCGACCTCGCCGGCGGAAAGCTCGTTCACCGGTTCCAGCACCGGCCGGAAGACCGCCAGTTCTGTGACCTCAAAGGTCTTGCCGTTGGACATCATCATGATCTTGCCGCCGACGGAAAGCGACCCCTCCATCAGACGGACATAGGCAATGACGCCTTTGTAGGAGTCGTAGAGCGAATCAAAGATCAGCGCCCGCAGCGGTGCACCCGGATCCCCTTTGGGAGGCGGGATCCTGGCCACAATAGCCTCGAGAATCTCCTCGGTGCCCACGCCGGTTTTGGCGCTGGCCAAAATGGCCTCCCGGCTGTCGATCCCGATAATCTCCTCCAATTCGCGCTTAACCCTCTCTGGATCGGCACTGGGCAAGTCGATCTTGTTGATTACGGGAATGATGGTGAGATCATGCTCCAGGGCCAGATAGAGGTTGGCCAGCGTCTGGGCCTCGATTCCCTGGGTGGCGTCAATGACCAGAAGCGCCCCTTCACAGGCCGCCAGGCTCCGGGAAACCTCGTAGGTAAAGTCCACGTGACCGGGGGTGTCGATCAGGTTTAGGACGTACTCCTCACCCGCCTTGCTCCGGTACGAAAGCCGCACGGCCTGGGCCTTGATGGTGATCCCCCGCTCGCGTTCCAGGTCCATCTGATCCAGGACCTGTTCGGTCATCTCCCGCTTGGAGATGGCGCCGGTAAACTCCAGAAGCCGGTCGGCCAGAGTCGACTTGCCGTGATCGATGTGGGCGATGATGCAAAAATTACGCAAGTTCTCCTGCTTCATCCATTTTCAGTCCCTTTTTCATCAGGTATGTGGCGGTGCCCTTTTCCACATCCTCGCCCAACATTATAGCATTTCCTCACCGAATAAGGAAGAGGAGGCCGGCCAATGCAAACGCCGCCTGGGTGACAAAGCCCCAGGGTCCGGTAATAGTGCGGTGCCTGACCAGTCCGGTGTGGGAAGGAAAGATATTGTGCCAGGACTTTTGCTTCAAAAATCCATACACTTCTCCGATCACCAGCTCCAGATCCGGGATCCCCCCCGCCACCCCGGCGAGGAAGACCGGAAGACCAGGATTGCGCCCGGCCAATATAAAAAGAAGCGTGGAGCCGATCAAGACATCAACAACCCCGTACCGGACCTGATGATAATCATGATGCGGCACCATGTCCAGCCCAATATGGGATAACAGCCCAACAATCACCGCCAGAAGCCAATTTTTCACCGTCAAGCCCGCCGCCGCGCCTACCAGCGCGTGAGTGGTAAAGTACATACCTGATTTCCCTCCTGCTACAGTTATACTTGGTAATTATTGCGCGGAAGATTTTCAGCGCTATTAATTGGCCGCTTCCGGCTCCCTCCGGCGCCGGCGCAGGAAGAGTTCGCGCACCGTCCGAACCTCCTCCATGCGCAAGGCCACCACAGCCAGGACGTAAACCACCACCCCAACCAGGATTCCCGCGCCAACCTGGAGGGTACGGCCGGCAAGGCTATCCAGATTCAAACGCCGGCCCAGAAATTCGGCGACCCACCACACCGCCACGGCCATGACCGCCGAGGCTGCCGCCGCTTTCATAAAGGAGATCAGCAGGCGGCGGCCGTCAATCCCGTGGAGTTTCACCCTTAGGAGCCAGAAGAGCGCCAGCATATTCACCGCGCTGGTCGCCGAATAAGCCAGAGCCAGCCCGCCATGCGCAAGATTGGTGGCATTCAAGAAAACGATACTCAAAACAATGTTCAACAACGCGGAAAACAAGGCGACAATCACCGGGGTCCTGGTGTCTTGCAATGCATAATAAGAACGTGTAATGATCTGGATTGCCGACTGCCCGGCAAGCCCCAGCGAGTAGAAGATCAGGGCGTAAGCTGTGGCCTGGGTGTCAAAAGCGGTAAATTCCCCGCGTTCAAACAACAACCGCACAATCGGCGCCGCCAGAGCAATCAGCCCCGCCCCGGCCGGCAGGGTGATAAAAAAAACACTCCGCAGACCTAAAGACATGGTTTCCCGGAAAGCCCGCATCTCACCAAGGGCAACCTGCCTGGTCACGGTCGGGAAGATCGCTGTGGCCACCGCCATAGCAAAGATCGCCAGGGGCAACTGCATCAACCGGTTAGCAAGCCGCAAAGCGGTAATACTTCCGGCGGCAAGCCCGGAAGCCAGGTTTTGGTTGACAAGCAGGTTTACCTGCACCACCGAAAGGCCGATTACAGTGGGCAGCATCAGAGAAATCATCTTGCGAAAGCCGGGGTGTTGAAAGTCAAACAAAAGCAGGCGATATCCGGCATTCTGACGAAGCACAAACGGCAACTGGGTGGAAAAGTTCAGGATCGCGCCCACTACCACCCCAATTGCCAGACCGGTGATCCCCATCCGGGGCCCCAGAAAGAAAGCCCCCAGGATAATGGCGATATTGTAGAGCAACGGCGCGATGGCCGCGGCCTTAAACTTCTGATAGGAGTTGAGGATGCCGACCTCCAAACCCGCCAGCGCCGTAAAAAAGACCGCAGGAAACATGATCCGCATCAGAAATACCAACAGATCCAACTGCTCACCTTTGAATTCGTAAGCCACCAGCGGCGCCAGGGCCGGCGCAAAGATTACTCCCAGGATTGCAAAAAGCAACAGAAGCGAAACGATCACATTCAGAAAGCTGCTGGCCACGTACCAGGCCTCTTTTTCCTGGCCACGGGCCAGGTACTCGGTAAAAACCGGGATAAAGGCCGCCCCCAGAGCGCCCCCCACTAGAAGATTATACATCAGGTCGGGAATGGCAAAGGCGGCAAAGAAAGCATCCGTGGTGGCCGTCCGGCCAAAGACCTGGGTAACCGCCATCTCCCGGACAAAACCGAGGATCCGGCTCAAAAGCATGGCCACCATCAAAAAACCGGCAGCCAGGGCAACACTTCTGCGCGACATGAGAGCGTCTCCTTTTGCATCAATCTTTTCCGGATAAGAGAATTCTTGCCGCGCCAAGATTTTTCCTCCCATGGCGGTAGTTTTCCATGGGGGAACCGAAAAGATACGTCAGGAATATCACGCATGATCGGCGTCAGGAATGTCTGAGCATGGTTGGGATCTGCTTCTGTACCACCTCCGCCAGAACCTCGGCCAGAACGTCCGCCATGAGAACCGCACTGCGCAGCGCCTCTTCTTTGGTGTTGAAATGATCCCCGATCTCAAAGAGGAGGGCCCGTTCTTGCACCTGCTGGTTAAAGGGCCAGTCGCGCACCTGAATCCCGCGAGAGAGCCCCGGATACCTCTTCTCCAGGGCGGCCTGGATCTGTTCAGCAAATTCCATGTTCTTCTGCCAGTGCCCGTTAGGGAATTCCGCGCGTCCCTTGCCCACCACAATTTTGACCCGGGCCACCGTGATCCCGCCGATCGTGGCGGCAATTTCCGAATCCGGCGCGATGAGCAGGCCGTCCCGGTGCAGATCAAACAGCGCCACCACTGATGGGTACTGCCGCAAGATCTTCGTCGCGGTCTGCAAGGAGTTGTTGTAGGCCTCCCGGATCAGTGGAAGATCGTGAATGTTACGCGAGTGAATCACCGGCACCTTATATTTTCTGGTAAGAATATACGCGAGTTCATCGCCCACGGAGATGACCCCGCTGGTTTGACCCCAGGCGTAGTCGAGACGATCATCTTTTTTCCCCATGGGATGCGCATTACGGCCGTGATAAGTTTCCGAGCTATGGGAGTGATATATGGCCACCAGCGGCTGGCTTCCCCATCGTATGCCCGCAAGTCTTCTGGCCAGGGCGGTCTGCTCCTTGAGGAGCTTTGCCGCCTCGGAAGAAGTGGCCCGTGCCCATAAGGCCGATGGCTCCAACTGAACCGGAGCAGTCTCTCTCGCCGGGCCGGGCCGGGCTTGCTGCCAGCGGGTATCGGCGGGGCCGGGTTCGCCCGCATCGGAATCTTCCGATGGTCGAGATTGCCCTTCCTCCCCACCGGACTCTTCTTCATTCTCTCTCCCTCCGGCCGGCAACCGGGGCGATCCTTGCAACAAATCGGAAGGAGTCGGCGACCCACCCGGCGCCACGGAGAGTCCACCCCGCTCCGGGCCGCCCGGTCCGCCTCTGGCGGGTAGCTCCGGAAGACCATTTTTGGGAGCGGTGGAAGAAAGACCGGAAACAAAGAAGGATCTGGGATCCCCCAGGTCGTAAGTTGTCACCGAGCGGATCAGGTTCCGCGCCATCACCTGCGCCGGGGGCGGGCCGGTCTTTGCGCGATTCGCCGCCGCCATCGCCGGGATGGCTGTCTCCAGGATCTCTCTTGCGGCGTTTCCCTCGCTGTCGAAGAAAGTCGTGGCCAGCGGCACCACCTGGCCTGTGGACCAGTCAAGAAAGTGCAACAGGCCGATGCCCAGCCGGGATGGGCCGCTGATTAGCAGCTGCGGCGCCAATCTCCCCATGGCAAAGCCGGCTGCCGCCAGCATGACAAACAGGTACACAAAAACCAGGTTGCGCCAAACCGCGCGAGGGGTTCTGCGCGGGATTTCCGCAACGCCGCCAGGCGTAAAATCCCTTTCTCCCGCGATTGGGTACTTGTCCAAGCCCGGCTTTGATCTCGTTATGGCGTTTTTGGAACGTGCCAGAAAGCGGCCCAGGCCGAAACGGGCCGCCCGCAAATTGCGCCAGGAGCGTTGCCAGTCCTTGCGGCTTGGCAGCCGGAGATGAAGATGCCGTTTGTGCCGCCATGTCCCATGCCGTCGCCGGTTGGGCATTCCCATCACCCCGTGTCTCGTCCACCTACTCATCCTTATGCGGAGCACGCCTGGATTATGCCGCGGGAAAACTTCCCGATCAGTTTATGCCGCCTCGGGGCAAAATAGGCCGGTCTTTTGCTGATATTCTTGTGCCTGGAGCTTTATTTGTGTATAATGGCGATATAGGAGACAGGGGGTGGGAAATTTGGCCCAATCACGGACAGCCGCCGGCTCGTACCAGGTGGTGTTTGATGACCTGAAAACAGACCAGGTGCGCCCCGTCTACCTCTTTTTCGGGGAAGAAGACTATTTGCAGGAATTGGTCTTGAAGGAGCTGCTGGACAAGCTCATTGAACCAGCCTGGCGGTCCTTTAATTATGCGGTTTTTGACGCCCGAAACCTGGAATTTGCGACGCTGGCGGAGTTTATCTTTACCATGCCGATGTTCGGAAGAAAGGTTGCGGTAATCCGGGACGCGTTCAAGAGCCCGGCCGCCTTTGAAGAAAAGTTGGCCGCCTCCTTTTCGGAGCTACCTCCGGCCAACCTCCTGGTCCTGCTATCGGAGACCGTGGATCAGCGCAAAAAACTCTTCAAGGCTGTGGCCGCAGCCGGAAGGTGCGTGGAATTCAAGAGGCTGCGCGCCGGCGAAGCCTCTGCGTGGTTGGGGCAACGCGCCAGGGTTTTTGGGTTGGAAATCTCTCCGGAAGCCGCCGGGACGATGATCGAATACGCGGGAAACGACCTGCGCCAGTTGGAGGCTGACCTGTCCAAAGCCATCGCTCATGCCGGGCCGGGTGCGAAAAAGATCGGAATTGAAGATGTATCCGCTGTGGTAGGGCGTACCTCCCTGCACACCATCTTTGAATTGGGGGATGCCATTGGCCGTCGTAGACCGGCTCAGGCCGCGGTGGTGCTGAAAGATATCCTGGCAAGCGGCGAGACGCCAGTATACGTGCTGGTGATGCTGGCCAGGCACTTCCGCCAGCTATTGCAGGCCCGGGTGTACGCCGGGCAGGGGTTGAGCGGGGCAAATCTGGCCGCCGCCATGGGCGTGCACCCCTTTGTGGCCATGAAGACCAGCGAACAAGCGCGCAATTTTTCGGAAGAGGAATTGGAATCCGCCCTGGCCAGGATCCTGCAAGCCGATATCGCCGTCAAAACCGGCAAAAGCACCGATCCGTCAGCCGAGGTTCAACGTT
>JBLNCV010000137.1:0-5462 GCA_050260975.1 Syntrophothermus sp.
TATGAACATCAAGGAGATCAAGGAACTAATCAAGATGTTGGATGGGACCGACATTACTCAACTGGATCTGGAAATGGAAAGCGACGGGGTCAAGATCAGCATTAAAAAGGGCGGAATGATCACTCAGGCCGCTGCAACCAGCGTAGCCACGCCTCCAACGGCTGTCCGCGCGACGGAGAAGACCACGGAGACGGCTGTCCAAAAGGCTCAAGAGATAAATCTTGTCAGGGCGTCCGAAGAGGCAAACGAAAACCAGGTAAAGATTGTGGCTCCCATGGTGGGGACATTTTACCGGGCGCCCGCTCCAGATGCCGAGCCTTACGTCAAAGAAGGCGATCGGGTGATTGCCGGCCAGCCTCTATGCATCATCGAAGCCATGAAGTTAATGAATGAGATCGAGTCGGAAGTCAATGGCACCATTATACGTGTGCTGGCGGAAAACGGCCAACCGGTGGAGTACGGGCAGCCGCTTTTCCTGGTGGAAAAAGCCTAGTAGAGCGGGGAGGCCGGTTGTTTGTTTGGGAAAGTGTTGATTGCTAATCGCGGAGAGATAGCCGTGCGGGTAATCAGGGCCTGCAAGGAACTGGGGATCAGCACGGTGGCCATCTACTCCGAAGCGGATAAAGATTCCTTACACGTCAAGTATGCCGATGCGGCCTATTGCGTCGGGCCGGCGCCGGCGGCCAAGAGCTACCTGAACATCCCGAATATCATCAGTGCCGCGGTGATCGCCGGGGTGGACGCGATTCACCCGGGTTATGGATTTTTGGCCGAGAATGCTTATTTTGCCGAGATCTGCGAGACGCATCAGGTCAAGTTTATCGGCCCTGATGCCGATGTAATTGAAAAGATGGGCGACAAGGCTGCCGCCAAGAAGACGATGATCGAAGCCGGCGTGCCGGTAATTCCGGGCAGCGAGGGCAAGGTGGACGAAGATCAGGCGGTGCAGATCGCCCAGGAGATTGGTTACCCGGTGATTATCAAGGCCGCTGCTGGTGGCGGCGGGCGCGGGATGCGGGTGGTGCAGCATAAAGGAGAGTTGATCAAGGCCATGCAGACCGCCAGAGTTGAGGCGGAGGCTGCCTTCGGCAATGGCGATTTGTACATAGAAAAGTTCATCGAGGAGCCCCGGCATGTGGAGGTGCAGATCCTCGCAGACGAACACGGTAACGCTATTTACCTGGGGGAGCGGGACTGCTCCTTGCAGCGGCGCCACCAGAAGGTCCTGGAAGAGGCGCCCTCCTCGGCGTTAAGCAACCGCAAGCGCCGCGAGCTTGGCGAGACGGCGGTAAGGGGAGCCAAGTCCGCCGGATACACCAACGCCGGCACCATGGAATTTCTGGTGGATAGACACGGCAACTTCTATTTCATGGAGATGAATACTCGCATCCAGGTGGAGCACCCGGTAACGGAGATGGTGACCGGGATCGACTTGGTCAAGGAGCAGATCCGTATCGCGGCTGGGGAACCCCTCGGCTATGACCAGGCGGATATCGCCATCGAGGGGCACGCCATTGAGTGCCGGATCAACGCTGAAGATCCGGATCGCAACTTCATGCCTGCCCCGGGGCGGATTACCGCCTATCACCCGGCGGGCGGGCCGGGAATCCGGGTGGATAGCGCGGTTTATAGCGGCTATGAGATCCCGCCTTTTTACGATTCGATGCTCGCCAAGCTGATTGCCTGGGGGAATTCCCGGGACGAGGCGATTATGAGGATGCGACGGGCGTTGGATGAATTTGTGGTGGAAGGCGTGAAGACCACAATTCCTTTCCAAAAAAAAGTGATCGACAATGCTTTCTTCCGAAAGGGAGAAGTTTATACGAACTTTATTCAACGGCGGGTTCTGAACCAGGA
This sequence comes from Syntrophothermus sp., assembly GCA_050260975.1. GTDB lineage: Bacteria > Bacillota > UBA5301 > JAMCQP01 > JAMCQP01 > JAMCQP01. The sequence goes on from JBLNCV010000137.1 coordinate 1,858, forward strand.
TTGAGAGCTTGAGACTACCTGTCATAAACCTGGAATTTCGGTATAAAATTGGTTAGGATGGACAAATCGCCTGGTACGGGGGGATTACCTTGATAGAAAGGCAGGATCGCAGCGATCTGGGAGCTATCCGGATTGCCAACGAGGTGGTGGGAATCATTGCCGGCCTGGCGGCCATGGAAGTCAAAGGGATCGCCGGGATGAGCGGGGGAATTGCCGGCGGCATCGCGGAGATGCTGGGCCGCAAGAACCTGGCCAAAGGGGTGAAGGTCGAGGTTGGAGAGCGGGAAGCCGCAGCGGACCTTTTTGTGATCGTGGAGTATGGGATTCAGATTCCCGAGGTGGCCCTGCGGGTGCAGGAGAACGTGAAGCAGGCCATCGAAAGCATGACGGGGTTGTCGGTGGTGGAAGTCAATGTACATGTGCAGGGGGTGCATATTCCACCGGACGAAAAGGCTGAAGAGGTACGCGTACATTGATCCTGGGTGGGGAAATAGCTAATCACGGAGGGGAGAACATATCATGCGCGCCGTTGATCGAGTGATCGTGATTCTTTTTTCGTTAATCTTATTTATCATCTCTGTGCTTCTGGCCGCTGTTGCAGCGGGCTGGAATCCGGCCGCCGCCATAAACGATATTGTCGCCGGGATGGTGCAGACTGCGCATTTTGAAACTTCGGTGGTGGCGATCGTTCTATTCTTGCTCTCGGTTTACTTCTTCACCCTGGGCTTGCGGGGGCGGCGCAAGATCCGGGCGATCGTACAGGAGACAAGCCTGGGAACGGTGCGTATCGCCCTCAAGGCCGTGGAAAACCTGGTACAGCGGGCGGCCCGGCAGGTCCAGGGAATTCGGGAAGTCGATACGGAAGTAAGGGCTGGACAAGCCGGTCTGGAAGTGAGCCTGGAGATCCTTGTCGCGCCGGATATCAGCATCCCGGAGGTCTCGGATCAGGTACAGCGCCGGGTGGAGAGCTACGTCCAGGAGACGGTGGGGGTAAATGTGACGAATGTGTTTCTGACGGTGCGTAACATTGTGAACGAGAACCGTGCCCGCGTTGAGTAACGGAAGGGGGGCAGGGCAGGTGGAGAAAGAGATTGCGGAGCTTTTGCAGGTACTGCTCAAGCACAAAGGCAAGATCGTGGGTACCCTCGCGGGGCTCCTGCTTGGGTGGCTGGTAATCCGTTTCGGCGTGATCAAATCGTTGTTTGTGGCTCTATGTGTCTCCGCCGGGTATATCCTCGGCAAGCGGGTTGATAATAAAGAGGATCTTAAGGGGTTTGTGGACCATTTCTTCCCCCCGGACAGATAGGAAATGCATGATTGAGGGGTGAAACGTTTGAGTCGGCGGAACGCACGGGAAACCGCCCTGAAGATCCTGTTCCAAATCGACATAGGAAAAATGGGTGTGGAAGAAGCTCTGAAAGCCGGGCGGGAAGTATTTGAGCTGGCCGAGAGTGCCAATGGTTTTACTGAGGGGCTGGTGCGGGGGACCTGCAACCACCTGGTGGAACTGGACCAGATCATTGAGGAGTTTTCCATCGACTGGCCGGTAACACGGATGGCCAGTATCGATCGCAACATCCTGCGGTTGGCCGTCTATGAAATCTTATATGTGGGGGATATCCCAGCCAGCGTATCGGTGAATGAGGCGGTGGAACTGGCGAAACGCTACGGCAACGCGGACTCGGGGAAGTTTGTGAACGGCATTTTGGGAAACGTGGTGCGCAGCCGGGCGAAGGATAAGGTGTAATAATTAACATGGGATTCATGGAAGGTGAAATTAATGCTGGCGTACGGCTACCAAGGGGGGCCGGTACATCCTCGCAAATTATCTTTTTTGTTGATCCTGGCGGCAACCGTCTGGTTGGTGACAGCTTGGCCGGCTGCGGCTTTTGATGCCGCCAGTACTGTCAGTGCCGCTAATACCGTCGATGCCGCCAATGCCGCAAGCGTTATGAACACCACCAATAGAGATTCCTGGCAAGGCCAGATTCTCTATTATATTCTGGTGGATCGTTTTGCCGACGGGGATCCTTCCAACAATTACGGCATCAGCGTTGATGACCTGCGTAATTTCCATGGCGGCGATCTGCAAGGTGTTCTGGATCGGCTGGATTACCTGAAAGAACTGGGGGTCACCACAATTATTCTCAGCCCGATCATGGAAAGCCAGGCGCGCAGTTACGGCGGAAGCCAGGTTGTGGACTTTTACAAAGTGGACCAGCACTTCGGGGATCTTGCCAAACTCCGGGAAGTAGTGGACAAGGCGCATGAAATGGGCATGAAGGTACTTCTGGAAATGGTGTTTAACCATACCGGCACGGACCACCCCTGGTATAAAGATCGCTTGCACCTGGACTGGTACCATCGGGTGGGGGAGATCAGGGATTGGAGCAACCCATGGCAAGTGGAGAACGGCAACCTCAACGGCCTGCCGGATCTTGCCCAGGAAAATCCCGGCGTGGCCTCATACCTTTTGGAGGCCGCCGGATGGTGGGAGGAAGAGACGGGGGTTGACGGCTTCTGGCTGGATAATTTGCAACATGTCCCGCTGGCCTTTTGGGAAAAACTTGCCCAGACTGTAAAGTCCACTCGTCCGGGATTTGTTTTGTTTGGGGAGGCAAACGCTCCCTCGCCCGCGGAGCTAACTAGGTATCATCAGGCCGGGATAGACTTTCTGGCGGATTACCCGCTGTACTACGCCATCCGGGATGTTTTCGGCAAGGGGCGGCCCATGACCCGGCTCAGCGAGCGGTTGCGCCAGGAAGATTTCCACCGGGAAGCCGGGATGCTGGGGATTTTTATCGATAACAGCAATCTCCCCAGGTTTCTCTTTGAGGCCGGGGATCAGGCCAAGGCCAAGCTGAGGCTGGCCTTGGCTTTTCAGATGACATTTCCGGGGATCCCCATCGCTTATTATGGCGACGAGGTAGGGATGAACGGTGGACGCGAGCCTTATAACCGGTGGGATATGGTTTGGGAGAATGATCCCGAGCTGCGGGAGTATTACAAGACCCTGATAGCGGCCCGAATGGCCAATCCAGCCTTACAGCGGGGGAATTCGGCCGAGCTCTTTGCGGATGAGGCTCTCTTTATCTTCTATCGCCAGTTTGAGTCGAATAAGGTGGTTGTAGCTTTTAACAATTCCGGCGGCGAAAGGGCCGGTCGGTTTGATGTGGCCGCTAAAACGGGCTTGAAGGATGGCGCATTGCTGGCAAACCTGTTGGGTACGGATTTGGTGGCGGTTCAGGATGGGAAACTGGATCTTACTTTTGCGGGCAGAGAGGTCAAGATCCTGGCCGTGATCAGCCAGTAGCCACCAGCTCTTTTGCGTGGGGGGGTCCGGATGCAATTGGTCTGGGCGAAACTTAAAGCATTCCTGCGAGATTCTGTCTGGGAAGGAACTATTTGGGCAAAATGCCTGGTGGGTGGGAGCCGGACTGTGCCATGGGCTTGTTGAATCCCCCCATGACGGCGTGATATAGTGATTTAAAAGGGGAGCTGGTTGAGCCGGCTGAGAGGGTAGCCCGTAATGCTACCGACCCTATGAACCTGACCTGGATAATGCCAGCGTAGGGACTAGGGAGAAAGTTCTAAGGCTGTTGTTC
>JBLNCV010000138.1:0-20027 GCA_050260975.1 Syntrophothermus sp.
CCTGGACCTCTGTGCCCAGCGAGTATACGAAGGTGGTCGATACCGGCTCCGGCCCGGTTAACGCCATAACCGGCTTCAGCAGTGATATACCGGGGAACGTCAACGGCTGGGTGCGGGCCAACTATGACCTTACCCCCTGGGCCGGCAAGCAAATCAAGCTGCGCTTTAGATATTCCACCGACGGCGGGGTCAGCGAGAAAGGCTGGACAATCGACGATATCTCCATCAGCGCCATCGGCTTCTTCGATAACGCGGACAGCGGCACCAATACCGCGGGCTGGGATACAAAGGGCTGGTCGCTCTATAAGGGCAGCGCGACCAAAACCGTCAATCATTATTACATGATCGAGTGGCGGACCTTCACCGGGTTTGATGAAACCCTGAAGAATCTGTATAACTTTGTCGGGGATAACGTGGAGTTCTTCTCCTACAACCCCGGCGCGCTCCTGTGGTATCGCGACGGCGAGTACGGCAACAACTGGGTGGGAGTCCATCCTGGACATGGCTTCCTGCTGATTGTGGACTCGCATCCGGTAGCGCTGCGGACGCCGGTCTATGGTGTTCCCTGGCGGACAAGGGTCCAGATCATGGACGCGCCTTTCGGACGAGAAAAGACGATCTCCAACACTCTGACCAAGTACGGCGTGACCAAGACCTATCCGTCTCTGGGAGCCGAGCCGTGGTTCAACGACAAGTTCAAATATTGGGATCCCGCCAACCCGACGAGCGGGGTGATCATCCCGTCTTACGGCTTCAATTTCCAGGTCAAAGGGGTCTCCGAGGATGGATCGGCGGCCTTGATCGGGCTTGGCTTCGAAAAGTAAGGGGACGGCCAATAAAGCTGGTCTGGCAAAAGATTCTTTTTGCCAGGAGATTCTACGAAAAGAGATAACCTGCTGAAAGAGATAGCCTGCGGCGCGGTTTACCGTGGGCTATCTCTCTTAGATCTCCGCTGGATCTTTACGGATGGCGATGAGTAGTGGAGATGCCAGAAGATGTTGAAGGTGTCTTGCCGTTTGCGCAGAATTACGGAAGAGGCCAAGTCTTAACCAGTGCGGATAGAAGAGGTTGTGGATAAGATGGTTTGCCGGAAGAGGGGGTGAGTTCTCTTGAAGATAGAGATTGCCGGATATCATCCCGGCCTGGAAAACAAAGTAGTTGAATTGTGGAATATTACCCTTGGCAGAGATTTTCCACTGACAGCGAGGCTCTTCCGCCAGAATACCCTGGAGAACCCCAATTTTAGGATGACCGACGGTTTTGTGGCTGAAGTGGACGGAAAGCCGGCGGGATTTGCCCTGGCGCGGATTTGCCGCGAGCCCATCGGAAATCTAGGGATTATGGAAGGGGGCGGATGGATCAGCGCCATCCTGGTTCACCCGGACTTCCAACATCGGGGGGTCGGGACGGCGCTTTACAAAAAGGCGGAGGATTACCTGGCCGGGCTGGGAGTGCGGACGATCATGGCGGGCCAGGATGTCGGGCATTTCTTTGCCGGGATCCCTGCCAGTTGCCTCGGGGCGATGGAGTTTTTCCAAGGCAAGGGTTATGAGATCGGGCGGGAGGTCTTCGACCTGACAAGAGATCTGGGGGATTACCAGACCCCGCCGGAGACCGCCAGGAAGATTGAAAAACTTGCCGGGCGTTTCGTGATCAAGAACTGTTCGGACTCGGAAAAGGGTCTGCTGCTTGACTTTTTTTCCAGGAACTTTCCCGGCCGGTGGTGGTACGAAGCGGAAAATTATTTGAAACGGGGGTTGCCGCCGGAAGACTACCTGATTGCGCGTCGCGCGGGCGAGGTGGTGGGTTTCTGCCGGGTTAACCACCAGGGCTCGAAGATCATTGGGCCGAACATTTATTGGTCGGAGCTTCTGGGTGAAAATTACGCCGGGCTGGGACCGATCGGAGTTGCTGGCGAATACCGGGGCGAGGGGCTTGGGATGGCGCTTTTATGCGCCGGCCTGGAGTACCTGCATCGCCTGGGGGCGCGGCGGACGGTGATCGATTGGACCGGCCTGGTGGACTTTTATGGGAAGGTTGGCTTTAAAATATGGAAGGGCTATTTCGCCGCGTCAAAGCAACTTTGAGAGTGTCCGGATGACGGTATCAAGGCTCCTGGCCGGGCGCTACTTCTCCCTTCTGGCCGGACGCTACTCCTCAAAAAGGTTTCCACTCACAGCCCGGGCGCCGGCCTGATTGCCGGCTTTGGCGCACTCCTCCAGGCTGGATCCGGAAAGCATTGCAGCGAGAAACCCTGCTGCGAAGGCATCGCCCGCGCCGGTGGCATTTCCCATTCCCGCCTGTACCTGGATTTCGCGATCGACAGGCGTATAGATCTCTTCATGCGCGGTAATGATCAGGCATCCTTTATCCCCCAGTGTAACCACGACGCCTTTAAGCCCGCTTTGGAGAAGCGGTTCAGCCCGGCCCGCGAGATTTCTGGCGTGGAGTTCGGGTCGGGGACCCGGTTCTGAAGGAAGGGTGGGCTCTGGATAGGGGTTTTCCGCGCGGGGGTTGACCGAGCCGGATAACAACTCCAGCTCCATCTCGTTAGGAAACAAAAGGTCAATATGCGGCACAAGAGCCATTAAAGCCTGGCGCGCTTGTTCATCGCCGGCCGCGGCGGTGCCCGGATCGCAGGTGATGCGCAATCCTGCGGCTTTGGCAAGCTCCGCGGCTTTCCAGACCGCCAGGCGCCCTTCGGGACTCATCAAAGCATAGCCCGAGATGTGCAGGATGGAGCAACCGCGAAAAGATTCGGGGCTCAGGCGCCGCCCGCTTAACCTCCGGTTGGCGCCCCGCCTGCTAAACATTGTCCGCTCGCCGTCGGAAGTAATGATCACAAAGACGAGGCCGGTGGCTTCATCCGGATCTTCCTCGATCAATCGGGTTTCCACCTTACAGTTGGCCAGGGCCTCCCTGGCCTCCCTGCCTGGATCGTCCCGGCCGGCGCGGGCGATAAGCCCCGCCCTGACCCCAAGCCGGGACAGGGCCACGGCGCAGTTGGCCGCCGAGCCGCCCGGCCGGGTCTTTGCGTCCTGGATTACGGATTCCCCACCGGGCAGCGGGAAATGGTCGGCCCGGATCAGGTAGTCCATGTTCAGATCTCCCAGGCAGAGAATGTCTGGTGAATCTGGATGATCGGGGTGACGAGGTCCTGGATTCTTCACGGTCCCCTCCCGAAGTTGAATCTTCAAAGCTGGATCGCGGCTGGCCGGCGCCTTAAAACCCGCGAATTTCTGCATACTCCCGGGCGATGGCCGCCCCGATGCGAGCGTTGTTCTTTACCAGGGCAATGTTGGCCTGAAGGCTTTTGCCGCCGGTAAGGCGTTCAATCTCCGCCAGCAGGAAGGGGGTAACAGCCTTTCCGGCCAGGCCCCGCTGGTGAGCGATCTCCAGGGCGTTCTCGATTGTCTGGCTGATATACGCTTCATCAAGGCTGTCCCCGGCGGGGATCGGGTTGGCGATGACCATTCCGCCTGGTTGGCCCAGCAGGTCCCATTTCAGGAACATGGCCTCGGCGATGGCCCGGGGGGTGTCCACCCGGTGTTCCAGCCGGCAGCCGCTATGGATGGTATAGAAGGCCGGGAATTCGCCGGTCCCGAAACCCACTACCGGCACGCCGAGCGTTTCCAGGTATTCCAGGGTGGCTGGCAGGTCCAGGATGGACTTGGCCCCGGCGCAGACCACCGCCACATTGGTCCGGCCCAATTCGGTGAGGTCGCTGGAGATGTCCAGCGACGCCGCAAAGCCGCGATGGACGCCCCCGATTCCGCCGGTGACAAAGATCCGGATCCCGGCCAGGGCCGCCAGGGCCATGGTGGCGGAAACGGTGGTGGCCCCGTTTCTCTTTTGCGCAATTATGAAAGGGAGATCCCTGGTCCCCACCTTGGCTACCGAATTTGTGGCGGAGATGGAAGTTGGCGCGGCTGTGGAAGCTGCGGCGGAACCGCCCTGGTTGCCCGCGCTTCCAATGATCTCCAGATCTTCAACGGAAAGCCCGACTTTGGCGATCCCACCTACGACGGCGATGGTGGCGGGAACGGCCCCGTTTTCCCTGACGATCTTTTCCACGGCTTGAGCGGTTTGCACATTTTGGGGATAGGGCATGCCGTGGGCGATGATCGTTGATTCCAGCGCCACCACCGGCTGGCGCCCCGCAAGGGCCGCCTTGACCTCGTCCGAGATTTGGAAGACGGCTTCTAACTTCTCCGGCATATATTCCTCCTACGTCCAGTTATGCCCGGCTGTATCCGGGCCGTCTTCTGGATCCAAACACCTTCATTTTACCACAGTTTGCCGGAAATAAGCTATGCCCGAATAAGCAAGCAAGCCAGGCGTTTATGCACCGCCGGGCGTATCAAAAGCTCTCCCGCGGGTGAACCTATCATCGCAATATGAAGATCGTCACAACATGCTCGGGCAAAGGAGCGATGATTATGGCACCAAAGGCCGGCGGGGCGGACAACGCCGAGGAGAGCTTCAAATGTTGCCAGTGTGGCCACATGTTTGGCACCGAAGGACGGATGCACGCTGAATGTCCCGTTTGCGGGCATGACTGTGCGCCCCCCCATTGCGAGATCGTGGATGCCTCCAACGAAGGCTATTAGGCGCGAAAGCTATACGCCACGGAGAGTCCAACTTCGAGGTCCTGACCAATAAAGCTTCCCCGGGACAGACACAACCCTGTACTAAACCCCCTGGACAACGCATATATTCGTAGCGGAAGGGGGCGATCCAATGGGAAAGATCTTTGATCAGGAGCCCGAAAAGGGTGGGCCGGGCCTATTTTTTATCCTGCTTACCCTGGTGATTGTGGCGGTGGTGGGGGCGCGCTACCTGGGTTTCTACCCGGTTTCGGAAAGCAAGGACCAGACTGTGACCTCCAAGAAAGCGACTGGTGCTTCGACTCTCTCCCCCCAGGCCGCATTGGGACCCAAAAAACTTGCCAGCAGCGCGGTGGTGGCCATTTACCATTCCCACGGCACGGAATCCTACGCGCCCGGGGATAGCCACACCCGGGGAGAGGCCGGGGAGATCATCAAAGTGGGCGAGGCTTTCAAGCAGGCCCTGGCCGACCGTGGGGTTGTGGCTGTCCAATCCCAGACGCTGCATGATTTTCCCGTCTTTAAGAATGCTTACCAAAACTCTCTGACCACGATCACGGAAACCCTGGCGAAAAATCCGTCGATTCGCATGGTTTTTGACATCCATCGCGACGGGTTGCCGCCGGAGACCAGTGACACGGCTACCACCTTTGTGGTCAGCGGCCAGCGGACCGCGCGGCTTTTCTTCCTGGTGGGCGACCAGGATAACCCGCACCGGGACGCCAACCTGGCCTTTGCGAAGGCGCTGGATGCCCGGTCCAATCAGATGTATCCCGGTCTTTCCAAAGGGGTGAAGGTAAGCCACGGCAACTACAATGAACAGGTCTTCCCACAGGCGGTAAGCGTCTTTATCGGCAGTTACCCGCAGAATACGGTGGCCGAGGCTGAAAATTCCGCCAGGCTCCTGGCGGATGTTGTGGCGGCGATGCTCGAGGAGAATGTAAACCCCTGATATCTGGGGAGAATGGCAACCCTGTCTTCCTGGTGCTGCGTCAAAGGCGGCGTAAGACGGCGTTTTTGGCGTGGCACTTTTTATTTTCCGCTAAGTGAGTGGAGGCGCGATGCCGAAATAAAGAACATAATTCCCCCGGAGGATGCAAATATTAACAACAGAGGTGGCTTCTGGCCGGAAATCGTGTATAATAATAACTGCGCGACGCACGCGCCAAAGGTGTTTGATTGATCGGCCAAGGATATGTGGGATGGGAGTGAGGTTGTTGGAGTTTACCGGCAAACGTGTTCACCTGGTGGGGATCGGAGGCTCGGGCATGAGCCCGATCGCTAAAGTATTGCTGGAGATGGGAGTCAAGGTGTCGGGTTCCGATCTCAAGGAGTCCGAGGTTACTAAAAGACTGGAATCGATGGGCGCCAGGGTCTATATCGGCCATAACGCCTCCAATATTGACGAAGCTGACCTGATGGTGGTGTCGACGGCCATTGATGAGGCCAACCCCGAGTTGAAGGCGGCCAGAGAACGGCATATGCCGGTTTTACACCGCTCGGAGATGCTGGCCAGGCTGATGAATGAGCGTTACGGGATCGCGGTGGCCGGCGCCCATGGGAAGACCACCGTCACTTCGATGATCTCGCTGGTTTTGGAGCGGGCTGGAAAGGATCCCACGGTGGTGATCGGGGGAGAAGTGGCGGATCTCGGGGGCAGCGCCAAGTTTGGACGGGGGCGTTTTTTGGTGGCTGAGGCGGATGAGAGCGACCGCTCTTTTTTGCGTTATCATCCTAAGATTACGGTGGTCACCAACATTGAGGCGGACCATCTGGAGTATTACGAGGGAACCCTGACCAAACTGATCCTTGCCTACCAGGAGTTTTTGGAAAACCTTTCCCCGGACGGCGTGGCGGTGCTTGGCGTGGATGACGAAAATGTCCGGTCCATAATCCCGGCGGTGCAAAGGCGGGTGATCACCTACGGGCTTGACCGGGAGGCGGATTTTACCGCCAGGAATGTTAAACTTCATGAACGGGGATCGGAGTTTGAGGCCGTTTATCAGGGGGAGTCTCTTGGTGTTCTTAAGCTTCAGGTGCCGGGGCTCCACAATGTGGCCAACGCGCTGGCGACGCTGGCTGTCTGCCGGGAGGCCGGGGTGTCCGTTGAAGAGGTCCGGGACCATATCGTGGGCTTTCACGGGGCGAAACGCCGGTTCCAGCTGATCGGCGACGTGGGAGGGGTGATGGTGATCGACGATTACGCCCACCATCCCACGGAGATCAAGGCCACCATCAAGGCGGCGAAGGATGGCTGGAAACGCCCGGTGATCGCCGTCTTTCAGCCGCATCGCTACACCAGGACGCATTTTCTCATGGAAGAGTTCGGCAAGGCCTTTGGCCAGGCGGACGAAGTGATCATCGCCGGGATCTATTCACCGCCGCCGGAAAAACCTATCCCGGGAGTGAGCGCGGAGCGGATGGTGGAACTGATCCGCGCCAACGGGGGGCGGAATGTAAAACTGATCGGCGAAAAGAACGATATCGTAGAGTACCTGGCGCAGAGGGCGAAGCCGGGCGACATGGTGCTGACCATGGGAGCCGGCGACATCTGGCAGGTGGCCGGAAAGTTGGCGGAAAGGCTCCGTGAGGCCGGGTCCGGGGTGGGCGAAACGGCGCGCGGTTCGCGCGTGTGAACGTGTGAATACGATGCTAAGAGCGCTGGCATTAACCGTAGCATGCTAGATGGTTTAACCAAGGAGCCACCTTTATGGAAACCGAAAGCCAACCGCCCATCCTTTACAAGCCGGAGAATCTGGGAATCCTGGAGAGGCTGGCGGCTGGCCAATTTGACACCAAAAGCATGTACATGCTTAATCACCAGGCCAACCGGCTTTCCCTGACAGGGGGGTTTGATCGCCTGCTTTCGCTGGAAGCCTTGCCGGAACTTACCCTTTACGACCATCAGAAAGCGGCCATCCTCAAAGTCTTGCGCCAGATGCGGGGCAGGGCGGTGCTTGCCGACGAAGTGGGGCTGGGCAAGACCATCGAGGCCGGCGTCATCCTGAAAGAGTATCTGTTGCGCGGCCTGGCCAGAAAGGTGCTGATCCTGGCGCCGGCCTCGCTCGTCACCCAATGGGAGCAGGAGATGCGTCTTCACCTGAGGTTGGATTTTGTAGTCAACACGCGTCTGGAAGGGTGGGAGGCGCAAGACCTGGTGATCTCCTCGCTGGATACAGCCAAACGTAACCCGCACGCCGGCGTTATCCAGAAGATCAAATACGACGTGGTGGTCGTGGACGAAGCCCACAAGCTCAAAAACAATACCACCGCCGTCTGGAAGTTTGTGGATCGCCTGCACAAAAAACACTTGCTGTTACTGACCGCGACGCCGGTTCAAAATGACCTGCGCGAGCTGTACAACATGATCACCCTCCTCAAACCCGGCCAGTTGAAGACCTACAGTCTGTTCAAACGGGAATTTATGCTGGACAAGCGCGCCCCCAAGAACACCCAACGGTTGAAAGACCTGCTTGGAGAGGTCATGGTGCGGACCAGCCGGCGCGAGACGTTGTTGCGTTTCCCCAAACGGCTGGTGACAACCCATGAGGTGGAACTGGCCGACCAGGAACGCGATTTTTACAATGCCGTTGCCGGATTTGCCCGCGCCGCCTATCTTAACCAGCCGGAGGAGAAGCGCAACCTGCTTCCGCTGATCTTGCTGCTCCGGGAAGCTTGCAGCAGCACTTTTGCGGCGCAGCGGACCCTGGAACAGATGGCGGCCCGGGCCAAAGCGCCAGCGGAGACGGCTGCGCTCCAGGAGCTGGTGGGGATGGCCCACCGGGTCTACCGGCAGAAGAAGGCGGAGATACTCCTGGATCTTCTGGCGGGCACGACCGAAAAAGTGGTTGTCTTTACCGAGTTTACGGCGACCATGGAGTTCCTTTACGGCTTGCTGAAGGAGGCCGGGATTCCGGCGGTTAAATTTCACGGTGGCCTTTCCCTGCGCCGCAAGGATGAGGCAATTGCGGCCTTCCGAGCTGAGAAAAAGGTATTGGTGAGCACCGAGGCGGGCGGCGAGGGGCGCAACCTCCAATTTTGCCACCGGATGGTCAACTACGACCTGCCGTGGAACCCGATGCGGGTGGAACAACGGATCGGCCGTATCCACCGGCTTGGGCAGCAACGGGATGTGGAGATCGTCAACTTGGCCACCAGGGGGACGGTGGAAGCGTATGTTTTGTATTTGCTGGATCAGAAGATCAACATGTTCCGGACGGTGGTAGGCGAGCTCGACGTCATCATGAGCGCTCTCGGCGGCAAGAGCTTTGAAACCTGCATTGCCGACCTGATCTTCACTTCCAAATCAACCGCGGAATTGCAAGAACGGGTGGAGGCGTTTGGCGAGGAGTTGGCGGCGGCCCGGCGGCGGTACGAGGAGATTCGCAGGCTCAACGACCAGCTTGCCGGGCTGGAATTCGAGGCTCTGGAACCGGAGGCCGGCGAAGGGTGGGAGAAGGTTGGAGAACGTCTTCGAGGTTGAGGAATTCACCAGACGCACCCTGGAAGCGGCCGGGGCGCGGTTAATGGAGGTGCAGAAAGGCAAGTGGCTGGCGGAGATTCCCGCTGGATCCTTACGCGAATTGGGGCTGGAGACCGATCCGGGGGGATCCAGGCGGGGAGAGTCTGAACCGGGAGAACCTTCCTGGGAAGGGAAATCAAAGCTTGTGCTGGCCTTTGATGCGTCCCTGGCCGGCGAGCTCTCGGTGGAGTATGTGGCCCCGGGGAGCCTCTTTTTGGATAAATTAATTGGTTACGCCAGGAAGAGGGGGAACGCCGCCAGCTTTCTCTGGCCGGGACCAGCGGATCCACCGGCAAGGCCGAAAGATTGGTTGCAGCGGCTTTTTGCGAATTGTACGCCGGCACCTGTTGGGGCACGGCTGTTCTACCAGCATCATGTCTTTTTTTGCTTTCGGGTGGCATATATTTCAGACGAAAAACGGGAAGAGATCCGGGAGTTTCTGGTGGACCCCTGGTCTGAGAAAGTGGTTGCGGATTTTAACGCAGGCATCATGCCAGAATTCGTGGCATTTTCACCTAGCCCCGGGCTTTCCGGATCGGTACGCCAAAAGGCCAACACGGCGAAGCCCGAGGGAAAAAGGAACACCAGACATGATTCGACGGGAAGCTCCAAAAAGTTGACACTTGGCGAGCATCTGGCGAAGGCCGGCAAATTGCGCCAAAGGGCCTACCAGCTTATCCGGCTCTACCAGGTGGCGTGCGAGGCCTTGGAAGAGGAGATCGCCCCATCTACGGCCAGATTTGCGGCCGAAGTCCGGCAACGGCTTGATAAAGAGGCGCAGCAGGTGGAGGAATACTATGCTGCCCTGAAGCAAGAGGTTACCGGGCCGCTCCGCCAGCTCTTTCACCGGGTGGCCGGGGCCGCCGTGCGTCTGGATCTGGCCCGCTCGGTGGCCACCGGAAGCAAGTACGAACGCCAGTTGGCGGCCTTGCAGAAAGAGCTGCGGGAAGCAGAGAAGGCTTGCGAAAAAGAGCTTGGCCTCCTGAATGCTGAATGTGAACGCCGTTTGGGTGAACTTCGGGAGAAGTACGCCGCCCGGGTGGAAATTGAACTTGTGAATGCGGCTGACATCTACCTGCCGAGGGTGGTCTACGAGGTGCAACTGGTTCAGCATGGCCGGGCGGCCGCCGTGACCCCGGTGAGCCTGGATCTCCGCACGGGTGGGGTTTACGACTTTTACTGCCAGGGATGCGGCAAAACCCTAGAGCAAGCTTACCTTGACGATACTGGCGCCGTGGCATGCCGGGATTGCGTGGAGCTTTGTGAGCGGTGCGGGGAGGCGGCTGCCGCTTATGGCAAAGGGCTCACCCGGTGCCATGTCTGTGGCCGGCGCATTTGCGCCCGGTGCGCAGTGCGATGTGACAATCCAATGGTGCATGCTTCTCAGAGAGTTGGCGCCTCCTCCTGGACTCATGCCTCCGGAGGGGAGTTGGCGGCGTGTGTGGACTGCCGGGGAAGTACTTGCGCGATATGCACCGGGGTTTGGCCGGCGCTGGGGGTCGAGTGGCGATGGGGCGCCGCCGGGTCCGATACCAGGAGGCAGGATGCCTCTGGGGAATTGGCAGGAAAAGCAGTTGCCGCGGCGAATATTTTTTCCCAGTGCTTCCTTTGAGGTGGAGCTTCAGGGTAGGGCTGTCTGATTATCTGTGGCCGGTTTATTCCAGCAGCTTGGGGCCAGTGTGATTGACCTCGGCTTTTTGTTTTCATTCTCCTTATTCTCGGAGGCCGGAAAGAAAGGGTACGATATGAACTGGGGAACTTCCGTTGTTTTGGTCCTGTTGAATTTGATCTGGGGGGCGTCCTACGTGGCCGCGAAGATCGGACTGCAAGAGATGCCTCCGTTTACCCTGGCCGTGGTGCGGTTTGCGGTTGCCTCGGTGCTGATGCTGCCTTTTTTGTGGAAAGAGAGAAAGCAGGCCGGGATTGGTTTCTCCGAGTGGCCAGAACTGGCCTTTATCGGCCTTTTGGGTTTTACGTTCACCTATGTCTTCCAGTATGCGGGGATGACCATGACCACCGCCACCAATTCCGCGTTGCTTTTGGTGGCGGAACCGGCGCTGATTGCCGTCTTTGCCTGGATTATTCTCCGCGAACCTTTCACTCTGCCCAAGTTTGCCGGCTTGGCGGCGGCCATGGCCGGGGTGATTCTCTTGAGCAATATCGATTACAGCCAGGTAAGCCTCTTGAAGAATGAGGTCATCTGGGGCAACTTGCTGGTCTTTATGTCCATGGCGGCCAGCGCCTGGTTTACCATTGCCGGCAAGAACACCCTGCAAAGGCACTCCCCGCTGGTGGTCACCACCTACGCGCTGATCTTTGGGACGCTCTTCCTGGTCCCGTTTGCGCTGTTTGAGCTGCGAGGCCATCCCCTGCCGGCCATCTCCTGGCGGGGGTGGGGGGCGGTCCTGTACCTGGCGGTGTTGTGCACGGTGGTGAGTTACAGTGCCTGGTACATAATCTTGCAGCACAACGAGGCCGGCAAGATGGCGGTCTTCCTGAATCTTCAGCCGCTGGTGGGTGTGTTCTTGGGGGTCTTCTACCTCCATGAACAGGTGAACCGTTACACGGTTCTCGGGGGATTGCTGATTATCGCCGGGGTTTACCTGACCACCACCGCCCGGGGGGCGCCGGCAAAGTCCGGGAGACGTGGGGAACGGGCCGTTGCGCATGAGTCCGAAAAGACGATAGGGGGCTAACAAATGGAATCCATCAAGGTGGTTTGTTGGGGGTTGGGCTCCATGGGGAGCGGAATTGCCAGGCTTTTGTTGAGCAAGGACGGCGTGGAAATCGTCGGGGCGATCGATCAAGATCCGGCCAAAGCCGGGCATATGCTCAACGAGGTTCTGGCGGTGAACGCTCCTCCAACCAGGGGCGGGGAGGTGACCGTGATGGACCGGCCGCAGGAGGTTCTGGCCAGGGTGCGTGCCGATATCGCCATTATTGCCACCGGATCCTTCATCTCGGATGTCTATCCCCAGATCCTGGCAGCGGTGGAGCACAAGATAAATGTGATCACTATCGCGGAGGAGATGGGCCAGCCGCGCGCGCAGCATCCCAAGGAGGCGGATGAGCTTCACCGGGCGGCGTTTCGTAACGGGGTCACCGTCCTGGGAACCGGGGTGAATCCCGGCTTTGTCCTGGACACCTTGATTATCGCTCTGACCGGCGTATGTGCCGATATCCAGAGTATCAAGGCGACGCGCATCAACGACCTGTCGCCCTATGGCCCTACCGTGCTGCGCACTCAGGGGGTGGGGACGACCGTGGAGGAGTTTAACAAGGGCCTGGAGGAGGGGCGTATCTTCGGCCACATCGGTTTCCCGGAGTCCATGCGGCTGATCACCGATGCGCTGGGCTGGGACCTGGACGAAGTCAGGCAGGTCCGCAAACCTATTGTGAGCAAGACCAGGCGGGTAACCCCCCATGTGACCGTGGAGCCGGGGATGGTCGCCGGGTGCGAACATGTCGCCTACGGCATCAAAGACGGCCGGACGGTGATTACCCTGGAGCATCCCCAGCAGGTTCTTCCGCAATCGGAGGGTGTAGAGACGGGCGACTATATCCATATTCAGGGAACTCCCGAGATCAACCTGCAAATTAAACCGGAGATTGCTGGCGGGGTGGCGACCACCGCGCTGGCGGCGAATATGATTCCCCATGTGCTCAATGCCAGGCCGGGCCTGGTTACCATGCGGGAGATGCCCGTGCCGGCGGCGGTTTTGGGAGATATGCGCCGGTTGCTGACCAGGGGCCGGTGATTGACGAGGGGGCCAGTGATTTGAAAGGAGTGACGCCAGTGGCAGTTACGGCCCATAACGAAGATGCAGCCCGCAAAGGAGATTGGGTGCAGATCCACCGGATAGTTTTGGAGGCGGGGGCCAGAGCGCCCCAGGTTCCGGAGGATACGCAGAAGGTCCCGTTGGAAGCGAGGATCAAGGGTTTTTTAGCGAATGAGACAGCCCAGATCGGGGAAGAGGTGGCCATCCGAACCCTGGCGGGCCGGCAAGTCGAAGGGAGACTGGTGGCCATCAACCCGGTTTACGGTCACGATTTTGGCGAACCTATCCCCGAGCTTCTGGCGATCGGGCCGGAATTGCGCCGGATGCTGGAGGAGAGAAAGGACCGAGAAGGGTAGACGCCCAAGGAGGAAGGAAGTCTTTGGGCATACGAACCCAGGAGGTCTAAATGGAGGCGATTAAACCATGTCCCGTGGAACAAGTTACCAGGAGGTCATGGCTCGTAAGGGCGAGATTGTCAACCGGGCCGTGGGCATCGATTACCAGCAGTTTGAACGTACGCCGGTCGTTTTTGATTACGAAGAGATGATGCGCACGGCCGGCTATTCTCTGGATGAGGTCCGGGCGATCCAGAGCGAGATGAATGTTGGAGAGACGCCGCTCATTGAGCTCAAAAATATCACGCGCCTTGTCCGGCAGCTTGCGCCGCCGGGGAAAGGCGCCCGAATCTTTTTGAAGGATGAGGCGGCCAACCCATCCGGCAGTTTCAAGGACCGCCGGGCGGCGGTTTCTTGTTACCACGCGGCTCTGAAGGGTTATAAAGGGGTTATCGCGGCGACCAGCGGGAACTACGGCGCGGCCGTGGCCTCGCAGGCGGCGCGGCGCGGGCTGAAGTGCATCATCGTACAGGAGGTCTTCGACAGCCGGGGGGTGGGCCAACCGGAGATTATTGAGAAGGGGCGCGCCTGTGAAGCTTATGGCGCGGAGGTCTGGCAGCTTACGGTCGGGCCGGAGCTCTTCTATACCTTCTTGCGGCTTTTGGAAGAGACCGGCTACTTCAACGCCTCTTTGTACACCCCCTTTGGCATCGCCGGGGTGGAGACTCTGGGGTATGAGATCGCCGAGGAGTTGCGCGGGAGGGAGGGAAGGGCGCCGGATGTGGTGATTGCCACCCATGCCGGCGGCGGCAACGTTACCGGAACCGGCCGGGGCCTGATCAAGGCTGGCGCTGGCCAGACGATCTTGGTTGGCGCCAGTGTGGATCTGACGGGCCTGCATATGGCCAGCGACGCCGACTTTAACCGGAAATCCTTCACCACCGGGCATACCGGCTTTGGGGTGCCATTTGCCACCAAGGCGGACCGGGCTGATGTGCCGCGGAACGCGGCGCGTTCCTTGAGGTATATGGACCGTTATGTGACCGTGACCCAGGGTGAGGTCTTCTATGTTACCGAGATGCTGGCGCAGCTGGAAGGGCTGCAACGTGGGCCGGCGGGCAACACCTCCCTGGCGGCGGCGATCTCCATCGCGCAGGAGCTCGATGAGCAGCAGATCGTGGTGGTCAATGAGACGGAGTACACCGGGGCGGGGAAGCATCCCACCGCCCAGCTTACCTTTGCCCGGCGTAACGGGGTGGAGGTGCGGCGTGGCGACCCGCGGGAAAATAAGCCGGGGCGAGCGATTGTCATCCCCGAACATCCGGGCCAGATCCGGGCCAGGGATGTGGACCTGGATGCGTTGCGGAGCTCCGCCATCAAGAATGCCCTGGAGGGGCTGCCGGCAGGGTATGTCCCCGGGCCGGAAGATATTCGCTTCCTGGCCGAGGAGACCAAAAGGGATGAAATCTACGTGCGGCAGGCGTTGCAGGAGATTCTTTAGCAGCCGGCTTACCCGTTTACCTGGCGGAAGAACCGGCAGTTCATGCAGTTGTGCCGTTTGGCGTCCGCATCGCCTTGCTTGACACCGCCGCACCACGTGTTGGAGATCAACCAGCACCGGCCTTCTTCCGACTGATATGCCGGGCAACGTTGCTGGATCTCCGCCGAACATTGCATGATCTCCCAGCATCGTTCGGATATTTTTTTGTACTGGAACCGGCCGATTGCTTCCAGCAGGCGCTCTCCCGTTCCCGAAAGGGTTTTTGCGGAGGATAAGATCTCCTCGACCGCGGAGGTTTGCTGTTCCGAGCTGGCCGAGACTTCTTGAGCGCTGGCCGCCGATTCTTGCGTCAGGGCCGAGATGTTCTGGATATTGGCGGCTACTGCTTCCGCTCCGTCCGCCAGTTGCTTGAGTTCCTTTGAGACATCCTGGACCTGAGCGGTTACGGTTTCCACGGATCTCAGAATCTGCTGGAAGGCGCTGGTTAGATCGGTCATAACTCGTGTTCCAGCCTCAACTTCCCTGGCACCGGCGTGAATAGCCTCGAAGGCCTGGCCGGTATGCGTCTGAACCTCGTGCAGGAGAGAAGCGATTTGTTCGGTTGACTCCCGTGACTGCTCGGCGAGCTTTCGGACCTCATCCGCGACTACCGCGAAGCCCCGGCCCTGCTCACCGGCACGTGCCGCCTCGATGGCCGCATTCAAGGCCAAAAGGTTAGTTTGATCGGCTATCCCCGCGATTGCTTCCACGATCTGCCCGATTTCCCGAGAATGTTCATTGAGCTGCCGGACTACCAATTCTGCTTTCTCCGAGGCGCCGCGGATGGCGTTGACCTGCGCAATGGCCTTTTCAACCGCACTGCTGCCGCTTTGCGCAGTCTCGGAAGCCTTTTGCGAATCTGTAACCATCAGGTCCGCGCTGTCGGAGATCCGCCGGATGGAATCGCTCATCTTCTGCACCGTTTCATTGACGGACTGGGCGCTTGTGGCTTGATCGGACGCTCCCCGGGCCAACTGATCGACCGCCGCGGATACATACTGGCATACCTTGCTGACCTCTCCGGCTGAACTTGTCAGATCCGTGCTTATGGCGGCCACCTTTACCGCCACTTGCCCGGCTGCCTGGAGCATCCCGCGCAGGTTTTCGACCGCCCTGGCAAGCTCGTCGGCCATTAACCCTATTTCATTGCGGGCCGCGATGTGGAGTTGGTGGGTCAGATCCCCCCTGGCCAGATGCTGGGCCGCTTCGGCGACCTTAAGAATGGGGCCGACAATGCTACGTGATTGGAAGTACTGGGTGAGAAGCACCAAAAGAATCATGATCGCGGCCACGAAACCGAGGAGGATGTTGGTGGCCTCGATTGTCCGGTGAATATAGTCCGTGGGCAACGCGACGGTGATTGTGCCGATGGCTTTACCGGCGGCGCCAATTAGAGGAAGGTATACAACATGGTAGTGCCGCTCTCCGAGGCGTTCCTGACCGTCAACCCGGCCAGCCTGCTCCGGTAAACGCTCCAGGAGTTTACTGGCGGCCAACCGGCTGGACATCTCTTCATTTGCCTTCCCCTCCAGTGTGCTGGCTACTACCTCTGAACCAAGAGTGATGACCATATCCGCTCCGAGGATCCGTTTAATGGTTTCGGTGATGGTCTGCTGGCTGAGGACGTAGCCTGTGGAAACCACACCGATAATATTACCCGTTTTGTCCCGGATTGGAGCCCCGGCCCGCACGGAGAGCTTGACGACCTTGCCTTCCTCGATGCCGACGGAGTCTTCGCCTTCCAGGGCTTTACGGATGTTTGCCTGGTTTGCGATACTGTCATTATACTGATCCGGAGCGTGTGTTCGAACCAGTACCGTGCCGTCCGGCCCGGTGATCACCAGGTATTCCAGGCCGCCTTGCTCCATGAGCGGTTTAGTGATGGCAAGAAGCTGGTCGTGGTTTCGGGCGGCGGTGGATTCGATGATCGCGGGGTTTAAAGCTATTGTCCTGGAGTGGCTCAGGGCTTTTGCCTCATATTGGCCGATGATCTCCCTGGCGGCTGAAGCGCGCTGCAAGGCATTCTCCCGGATCTGTTCCTCCATGTCGCGCCTGATCTGGGTCGACACCAGGAGGGCGGACAGAGCGACCACGGATATAACCACCAGACTGGTCCGGAACATGAGCTGGAAACGAAGCCGGCGGGTAACGGTTGCCATTTTTTGTCCTCCCGATCATAGTCCCCGATCATAGTCTTGGGGGTCTTCTTTTTAATTCGGCAGAATGGTGGAAAAAATTAACAGCTCTAGCAATTGCCCGGCTTGCATACGGTGGATCGGTACCCGGAACAGGCGCGCACGCGCATGTCGGAAAAAGGGGAGAACCTTATTGGACGGGCAAAAACAGAATTCTGCCTCCCCCCTGGCGATCGCCTGCCCGATCCCCGGGCAGGCAGGCTTCGATGTGGTATGCATCGGCGGCGCGGGTATTACCGCGGCGGTGGCGGCGGCCGCACGCGGGGCGCGGGTGGCATTGGTTGCGAAGGATCCGGCTGGATATGGAGATACCCGGATCTCCATGGGAAATATGGCTTTCCCCGGTCTGGCCCAGAGTGATAGCCCGGAGAGCTTCTTTGCGGATCTGCGAAAGAGCGGGGAAGGCCTGGATGATCCTGAACTGGCCTGGATCATGGCGGAAAACGCACCGGTTGCCACCGCAATCCTGGAGGATTTTGGCCATCTGTTTATGCGGGACGGGGAAGGGCGGTTAAGTGAAAAAGTTGTTGGCCGTACCGGCGGCCATTCCTATGCGCGAACGGTAACCAGCGGGCCCGCGGGTGGTATCCCAATCGGCCAGGTACTGCGCGCGGCGGCGGCCAGGGCGGGGGTGACGGTTTTAGAGGAGACGGTGGCCTGCCGGATTCTTACTGAAAGGGTAGCCGGGACTGGAGACACGCGGGTAACCGGTGTCGTTTGCTTTGATTTGCCGGGCGGAGAAATTTTTACCATCCCGGCGGCGGCGGTGGTGATTGCCACCGGTGGCGCCGGGCATCTTTACTACCCGCACACCGATTGCACTCGCGGCGCCACTGGGGACGGGTTTGCCCTGGCTTACGAGGCCGGCGCGGAACTTGTGGACATGGAGCAAGTGCAGTTTATCCCTTTTGCGTTTACGCATCCTGCGGCGTTCATGGGGCTTTTCTGCGGTGAACCGGCTATAGCCGGTCCGGCCGGGGTCTTACGGAACCGCGATGGAAGAGTCATCCTGGAAGGGGTCAGCCGCATGAATCGCGCGGAGGTGGTGAAGATCATGGCCCTGGAGCTTGCCGGGGGCGGCGGGATCGTGCATGGCGGGCTTCTTCTGGACCTCGGCCCGAATCGGGCGCTTCCCGAAGGGCGGGAACTCTGGCGCCAGATGCGTGACAAAGGGCAGCTTGATCTGGTGCGAAAAGCTTACGGTAAAGCAGCCTATCGCTGGGAGGAGCCCTGGGATGTGGCGCCCACCGCCCACTACTTGATGGGCGGGATCAGGGTGAACACGCGGTGTGAGAGTACCGTGGCCGGCCTGTTTGCAGCCGGCCAGGCCATGGGTGGGATCCATGGGGGCAACCGCCTTGGTTCTGTTTCGCTGGCGGAGTTGTTTGTCTTTGGGCGGGTTGCCGGCGAGGCGGCGGCGGAGCGGGCATTGGGCGATCGGCGGGCCGGTGGTTACCAAGGGTTTGGGAGAGGTTGGGGTTTTGACCAGAATGCCGGGGATGGTTGGAACCGGCCAGGCCAGCGAAATAAATCTGCTGGCGGATATCGTCCCATAGTTCTTCAGCGTGAATTGCAAAAGGAGATGTGGGAACATGTGGGTGTAATCCGGCAGGCGGCCGGGTTAAAGAATGCCCTGGAAACCATCGCTGTTATCGAAAACAAAGCTCAAAACCTTTACATCTCGCCCCTCAAAGTTTACAATACCGAGATCCTGGATGCGATTGAATTAGGATTCATGTTGATCACGGCGCGCCTGATCGCCACGGCCGCCTTGTGGCGCCAGGAATCCCGCGGGGCTCACTTCAGGCTGGATTTCCCGGATCGGGATGACCGGCAATACCGGCAAAGGGTTGTGATCTGGCAAAAAGAAGGCCGGATGCAATTGCGAGAGGAAAAGTCTCCTGATTGAGGGGGATGTCCGATGATTGCGGCAAAACAACCCATGATTACGGTGAGGGTCTGGCGCGGTGGGCGTAAGGGCGCTAAGGGTACGAAGGATGCTGAAAGCGCCAAGGACGTCGCCTTGAATGGAGGGTGCGAAGGCAACGAGTCAGGTGGCGGCGAGTTGCAAGCCTTCCAGATTCCGTTTGCTGAAGGGGATACCGTCCTTACGGCTTTACTTTATATCTATGAAAACCTGGATTCCACTCTGGCTTTCCGGCATGGCTGCCGGGCCGGAAGGTGCGGTCTGTGCGCCGTTGAAGTTAACGGCAAGCCGCGCCTGGCTTGCAAAACTCCGGTTGGCCGGTCTCCTCCGGGATGATTATCCGTCCGCTCTCCAGGTTGCCGGTGCTCCGGGATCTGGTAATCGACAGGCGGCGATTCTTTGGCCAGATTGAGAAGCACCGGCTTTACCTCTTTGCGCGCTCTGCCGACCTTTCACCAAAATTGGCGCAGCAGCAATTGGTGGTACCGTCATCATCACCACTGATTCAAGTTATTCAGGAGCCGGCAGAGCATCGCCACCTGATGGCGTGCACAGAGTGTCTCTGCTGCCTGGCAGCCTGCCCTCGTTATCACTACGAGGATCCATCTTTTGGAGGCCCTTATCTCTTTGTCAAACTAGCACAACTGCACTCTGATCCGAGGGATGCCGCGGATCGCCGTAAGCAGGCCTGGGAGATGGGTATTGGGGAGTGCGAAGGGTGTGGGAAATGTTACTGCCCAAATGGTGTTGACATTTTTAAAAAGGCGATCGGACCTTTGTCAAGCCCGTTGGTATAGCTGCCAGGTGTGTAAGTCGTACTGTAAGTCGCTACTTGACAGAAAGGCCAAAAGACAGTATAATACGTAATGTACTGAATGGGCTGGGATGTTGCAGCAGCCCATTTGTAAACTTTATAACTTGCATGAATGTGCCCGGGTGGCGGAACTGGCAGACGCGCACGTTTGAGGGGCGTGTGGATAACACCGTACGAGTTCAAGTCTCGTCCCGGGCACCAGGACTATACCCTACAGTTTCCCTTTCAAGGGGACGGCTGTAGAACGATATACAGATCTCCTTTTTGGCGGGATCTAAAGTGAGCCGATGGACGAACAGAGAGAGGCA
>JBLNCV010000139.1:0-3539 GCA_050260975.1 Syntrophothermus sp.
TGCATGGGATGTTGTTGCAACGCGCCAGGGGCACGATTCGTAAGACCAATATTATTTTTGCCGCATTCACCTTTTTGCTGATCCTGTACGGGACCTTCCTGACCCGTAGTGGGGTGCTCTCCGACTTCTCGGTGCATTCGTTCACCGATCTCGGGATCATGGCCTATCTGATCGGGTTTATGGCCCTCTTTTTCCTCGTGGGGACGGTGCTCTACGTTACCAGAGCCAGGGAGATAACCGGGGAACCAGCTTACGAAAAGGTGGTCTCCCGCGAATTCGCCTTTGTGGCCACCCTGGGGGTGCTGGTGGCGTCGGCGATCATGATCCTGGCCGGGACTTCCGCCCCTCTGTTGACCAGACTCTCCGGGAATCCCGGCAATGTGAGCACGTCATTTTACACGGTCACCAACACGCCGATTGGCATTCTCCTGGCTTTGTTGATGGGCTTTTGCCCGGTGCTGGCCTGGAAACAGGACGGCGTGCGGGCGGCGCTCTCCAGGCTTGTGGTTCCTGCGGTCGTGGCCGTGGCTGGAGCGGTTGTCGCGTTTGCGCTGGGAGTCAGAACACCGGTGAATCTTCTCTTTGTGGCGTCGGCGCTCTTTGCGGTGGCAGCCAACCTGGCCATGTTTGTATCTATCTTCAGGGGGAAGATCATTAACACCGGCGGTTACCTCACCCACATCGGAGTGGGATTGATGTTGGCCGGGATCATTGCTTCCTCGGCCTACAGCCAATCGGTGAAGTTGGATCTCGTTGCTGACGAGCCGCAGTCCGCCTTTGGCTACCAGTTCACTTACCGGGGGATGTTCGTCCCTCCGGCAACCGGAAAGCCTGCCGTGAAGCTTGAGGTGACCGGTAACGGCCAGAACTTTACGGCGGCGCCCGAGATGTATTACAGTGAGTATAACGACGGGATAATGCGTACCCCGTCCATTAAGAAAATGGCCTTTGAGGACCTGTATATCAGCCCGATAGAAAAGCCGGAAACTGACCAAAGTAATCTGGTCCGGTTCGACATCGCCAAGGGGCAGGCAAAGGAAGTGGCCGGATACAGGTTCTACTTCGACAAATTTGACATGTCGCAGCACAACACCGGATCCGACACCGTGCAAGTGGGTGCGGTTTTGCGGGTTACGTACCAGGGCAAGGAGACTACCCTGATACCGGCGATAGCTTTTACCGGCCCGGAACCTTCGGGATTCTTCCCCGCCCGGCTGCCCGGGCGCAACGCCCAGGTCGAGATTGATAGAATTTCGGGCTCGGAAGGCATAGTGGGCCTGGCGCTCAAAGGCATCGCCCAGGATGGGCGGGAAGTGCCGCCGCCGGTAGACCGGATGATCGTCGAGGTGAGTGTCAAGCCGTTGATCAATGTGTTGTGGCTGGGGACGCTGCTGGTCTTGCTGGGCGGCGCCGTCGCCTGGTGGCGGCGCGACCGGGAAATGAGCCGGCAGGCTGCTGAAAGCCGTTCCAGTGAGCTTCCCGCGTAGGGGGAATCCAGCGATAATTCAACCGCAAAAAGTCGCCGTCGGGACGACTTTTTGCAGTTGAATCAGCGATAGAGATAGATCTGTACGGGAATGTTAGGTTGCCAGCAATTTTAAAGAAGGAATCCCGCTCTGTTTGTTGAATACAGACAGGGAAAGGGCCTTCTTTTTTGAGCGGAAATTTAAACGCTTAAATGCAGTTCCGGTGGGTTAAGAGGTGTGTTTTGAGAGTGGCCAGACCGACAATCAGAGACGTGGCCAGGCGTGCGGGAGTCTCCACCGCCACGGTTTCCTACGTGATCAACCGGAGTGTGCCGGTTTCCGAGGATACGAGAAGCCGGGTGGAGAGGGCAATCAGGGAGCTCTCATACCGGCCCAGCGGTCTGGCCCGTGGTTTGGCCGGGCAAAGGATCAGAATTTTGGGCGTGGCGGCGCTGGGTTTCAATGACCTGGCTCTGTCCGATAGCTTTTTTGCGGAAGTGATCAAAGGGATCGGGGAGGCTACCTACCGGCTTGGCTATAGTTTCATGCTCGCCAGTCCTTCCCTGGAGGAAGAAGCCGGGCGCTCCTCCATCGGGATTTTTTTCGACAAAGGAGTAGAGGGGCTCATTTTGCTCAATGGCCGTGAAGATGAGCCGGAACTCTCAGAGTTGTCCAGGGAAGGGATCCCGGTTTTGTCCATCGGGCGATGTGCCGGGGATTGGCCCTATGTGGATACCGACAATGCGCACGGCGCTTACGAGGCGGTTAAACACCTGATCGGCCTTGGCCATAAGAAGATTGCTCATCTTGCCGGCAAACCCGGCCTCACTTCCACTGCAGACCGCCTGGCAGGCTATCGCCGGGCTCTGACCGAAGCCGGTTTACGGGCGGAAAAAGCGTGGGAGGCCGGCGGGAATAGCACGAAAGAGAGCGGCTTTCAGGCCATGCACCGGCTTTTGACGCAAAAAGAACTCCCCACGGCGGTTTTCGCTTTTAATGACGCCATGGCCATCGGAGCGATTAAGGCTATCCGGCAAAAGGGGCTGAAGGTGCCGGAGGATCTGGCGGTGGTTGGGTATGGAGATGATCCAGTAGCTTCTTACGTGGACCCACCGCTTACTACTATCCGCCAACCCATGTTTGAGATGGGCGTCCTGGCCGCGGAAAAGCTGGTGGCTTTGACGGAGGGGGGGAAGCCGGGCGGAGAGACAGCCAAAATCTTGCTCAAACCTAAACTGGTAATCCGGGAATCCTGTGGTTCATCCCTGTGGTTAAATTAACGACAAAGGCCGAAGTTTACTGGCTCGGCAAAGAGGGAGGAAGAAAAGTTGGCAAAGGTAGTATTGGAACATCTGAACAAGAAGTTTGGCAATGTTACGGCGGTGAATGACGCCAACCTGGAGATCAAAGACAAAGAATTTGTGGTGCTGGTCGGGCCTTCCGGCTGCGGCAAGTCCACCACCTTGCGAATGGTGGCCGGTTTGGAAGAGATTACCGAGGGGAACATCTATATCGGGGACACCCTGGTAAACGATGTCCCGCCGAAGGACCGGGATATCGCCATGGTCTTCCAGAACTATGCGCTGTACCCACACATGGATGTTTACAACAATATGGCTTTCGGTCTTAAACTCCGCAAATTCCCCAAGGCCGAGATTGACCGGCGGGTGAAGGAAGCAGCCAAGATGCTGGGGATCGAGAACCTGCTGGATCGTAAGCCCAAAGCTCTGTCCGGTGGCCAGAGGCAGCGTGTGGCGGTCGGGCGGGCTATTGTCCGTGAGCCGAAGGTCTTTCTCATGGACGAACCCCTTTCCAACTTGGATGCCAAGCTGCGTGTCCAGATGCGGGCGGAGATCAGCAAACTTCACAACCGCTTGCAGACCACGATGATCTATGTTACGCACGACCAGACCGAAGCGATGACCATGGGGGACCGGATCGTGGTGATGAAGGACGGTCTTATCCAGCAGGTCGGCGCGCCCCTGGAGATCTACGACCACCCGGTGAATGTGTTTGTGGCCGGGTTCATCGGCAGCCCGTCCATGAACTTCATCAATGCCGTGCTGGAAGGGG
>JBLNCV010000140.1:0-19084 GCA_050260975.1 Syntrophothermus sp.
CATCTGGTGAGCCATTCGAACATTAAGACCAAAAGGCGCTGGCTGCCCAATTTGCAAAAGGTCCGGATCATGGTGGACGGCGTACCAAAGAGGGTTAACGTCTGCACAAAGTGCCTGAAAGCCGGCAAGGTGCAGAGGGCGGTCTAAAGGCAAAGAACAGCCTGACGGTCCACCAAGCCGTCGGTTTGGAATATGGCGATCCGATGTTGGTCAACAGGCATGCTTCCTTGAGAGAGCATGCCTGTTTATTTGATAAAGCCGCTCATAAAATGATGCGTCAGTGGGCTCCAGATGGATTTGTCCAGCAAAGGTCTATAGGTTTACATGTCTGATGGTATGACCAATATACTTAAGCATACCCCCCGCCGGCCAATCAGTCAACACTTTCGCTCCCCGACCTCTTCCGCGGGGATATGGATCTATTTACCGCTGACGCTCCAGGCTCTTCCAAACTGTCTTGCGTTCCACATCGATGATCTGTATGGCTCCATCCGTCACCAGGGCGATCGTCCGCTCCTTTCCGGGCAACTTGGATAGGGCCGGGCTGCCGGGGTTAAGGAGAATCAGGTCTCCCCTCCGCTCAAGATAAGCCTGATGGGTGTGACCGGCAATCAAAAGATGGGCGCCAAAACGCCGCGCCGTCTCCGGCGCCTCCGCACCGGCCAGATCCGCCATATGGTCCACGAAGATTCGCAGGCCTTTCCATTGCACGAACGCATAGCTGCTCTGTATCGGCCAGTCCAGGATATCCAGATCGATCTGCGCGTCACAGTTGCCCCGCGCAAAGACCAGCGGCACCTGGCACTGGTTTAGCATCCTTGCCAGACCCATGGGGTCATGCCCGACCGGTAAAGGATTACGCGGCCCGTGATAAAAGACATCTCCCGCGTGAATCACCAGATCCGCGTCGGCGAACCAGGTTGCAAAGACTTCTTCCCAGGCTGCCAGCGACCCGTGGGTATCGCTTATCACACCGATCTTCATCAAAACCACCCCTTACTGGTGCGCTTTTTCTTCCGAGACCACTTTGACGATCAGAAGCTTCCCCGCTTCGATCTCGATGCGCGCTTGCGCTTTGGTAAAAAGATTGCTGATCCCCAGATTTTGTTCCAACAACAATGGTTCGCCCCGCAAAGGATAGTACAACCCTTCCGTCCAAACACCGCGAACATCACCGGCGACAGGAATCAGCGAGATGGTCTGGCCAACCTCTCCCGCAAAGTCACCCCATTCACCCCCCAGGAGGAGGTGAACCTCGTGGGTCGCATCAAGAATCCGCGCCCTCATTCCCAATTCCCGGGCAGCCAGGAGCAGGTACAGGTTTGCCAGGGCATGATCAACCCGTCCGCCCAGCGCGCCCAGCAACACAACCTCCTGCGCCCCCTGCCTGCCCGCGTACTCCAGAGCCAGGTGGGTATCGGTCTTGTCTTTCTCCCGCGGGAGGGTGACAAATTGCGTCCCCATCCTTTCCGCACGGGCACGGTCAGCCTCGGAAAGAGAGTCCAGGTCCCCGATAATCACCAGTGGCCCAAGCCCCAGGGCCATGGCGTATTCCGCCCCGCCATCGGCGCATATAAGGAGATCGCCTGGCTGGATCTGCGGTCTCAGTACCTCCGGCGCAGGCATTGACAGCCCATGGCAGAAGATCCAGGCCTTTTTGGCGTTTTTCATTTCCATTCCCATTCTTTACGGTTTATTCGCAGGGACTTTATTAAAAACCAGATTACCGCCAGCGAGATTACCAGTTCAGGCAGCAGGTAAGATCCGTTGTAAACCGCCGAGTAAACCCACACATTGCTGCCTTTTGGGGCGTAAGAAGCAAAGAAGGCTACCCCGGACAAGACGTGAACCATAAACCGGGCCACTGTCGCCACGGTTACCCCTAAAAACGGCCGTTTCGGCCAGATTCCGGCCAGCCCCAGCAGTAAAAACGGTAGCGGATAATCCATGATCAACTGCACGGGATGTACGATGTATGGTTCGATCAATAGCTTGGCCAACCCCAGGACCAGTCCTGCCAAAATACCTGCCCCGGTTCCACGCCAGAGAGCCAGATAGAAGATGGGAATCATCTCCAGCGACACCGAACCCCCCTGGGGCATCTGGAGCACCTTGACCAGGCTCAGAACCACCGCCAGCGCCACTCCAACCCCGATTTCCGCAATCGCCCGCGTGTTAATCTTCATAAGTAATTCCTCCCTTTCAATTGATTTCCTGCCGCAGCTCACCAAACAGGGGAACACCAGACGAGACCCCGGGAAAAAGATGCCGGGAAACAAAAGACCGTGCTGCCCGAAAGCAAGCACGTCTCTTTTACAAAGTTACGCTTCCCTTCGCTGGCATTACCCAAACAGGTTTTAAGGGTCAGTGGCGCATGGCCACTTTCTCAGCTTGCAAGCTCCCCTAGCGATCCTGCTATTGAATTACCCTTGTTATTCTCCACCGGGCAAGAAATTCCTGCATATCATCTTTCAGGTTGCTTCCAAGACTTGCACCCAACACGGATGCCAGCCGCCGCGGGTCAAGGGAGGAAGGGGGGAGCGGTGGACCTGCTGCGAAGATCGCCGGAGCGTCATATAATACAGCAGCCCGGGCAGAACACCCAAGACACAGGAGCCAAGGCGCAAAAGCCAAGGCAAGCAAACCCGCCCGCTTCTCACAGGAGATTACCGCGGCTGGGGGGATGCCGGATGAAAACCATCGCACAGATAAAGACCATCGCACAGGTCAAGATCCCGTATCTGAATCTCAGTGAGGCTTTTGTTTACGAACAGATTACCAGGATGCGCCGTTACCGCTCCATCGTACTCACCGACAAGCCCATGGCCAACCTGGATCTTTTCCCGTTGAAGGAGATTTTCCACCTCACAGAGGTGGCAGATCTTGAACGCCTCCTGGTGACCCAGGGAGTTTCGCTGATCCACGCTCACTCCGTTCCCGCCGCTCTGGCGATGCTGGAAGTCAAGGCGCGCTTAAACCTGCCGCTGCTGGTCTCTCTGTACGAGACGGAACTCAACCTTCTCTCCCGCAAAAACCGGCCCCACGTGCAACAGTTGCAAAATATTTTCCGGCAGGGCGAGCATCTTTTTGTGGTCTCGCATCATATGCGGGAAAGGCTGGCGGAGTTGGGGTGCCAGCGGCAAAAGGTCACCATCCTGCGGCCTGGCATCGACATGGAACGTTTCCCCTTCCGGCCACGAGCGCCAGGAGGCTCGGACAAGACCATTTGCATTGCCTCCATGGTCAAATTTAAAGATCGCGGGGGTTTGCCCATGCTGATCCGGGCGTTTGCCAAGGTCCATGACGCTTTCCCCAACACTGGGCTGGAGATATATGGAAACGGAGAGCGGTTTCAAGCCAGGCTCCAGGAACTGGCTGCTTCTTTAAATTTAGCTCGCCACGTACGCCTTCGCGGGATACCAACCGGTGCAAAACTTGCCGATGCCCTGACCAAGGCTCACCTCTTCTGCCTGCCGGCAAGTTCCTGGGGCAAAAGCGGCATAAGCGTGCCCATTCTGCTGGCGGAAGCCATGGCCACAGGCCTGCCGGTGGTTTCCACCACCTACCCCGGGATTGAAGAATTGATCACCAACGGCGTGAATGGTCTTCTGGTTCCCCCTGGAGATCTGGACGGGCTGGTTACCAGGTTGGCATACCTGCTGGGCCATCGGGAAGAATGGGCAAGCATGGGCCGGGCTGCCCACGACCGCGTCAAAACCTCATATAACCTCGCCCGCCAGGTGGAAAAATTGGAGCGGCTCTACGATCAGTTTACATAATTACCCCTGCCACCGCTCTTTCAACACCTCGGTACGCATTACCTTCTCCAGATGGGCCAGGGTATAACATTCAAACATCTCCGACCGCTTGCGAAAGGCGGCAACCGATCCGGAGCCGGCCCATTGAGCCTTGGGCATGGTATTCAACCAGAGAATCTGCTTCACCCTGCGGCGCACCTGGCCCAGCTGCTCTGTCGCACTTTCCACCGCCATGGTTTTTGTGTCGCTGAGAACAATCACTACGGTATCTGGCGTGAGCAACGCGCTGTACCGCTGTAAAAAGGTGGACAGGGCCGCCGCCAGGTTGGTACCCTCTCCCCACTCGCTGCTACAGTTGATCACGTCAAACATGGTCTCCTCAAAGCTGCGACGCGTAGCAAAAAATGGGGTAACCCGCTCCAGATCTTCGGCAAAAATAAAACTTTCAATCCCATTCACCACGCTTGAGACCCCGTAAATGAATTGCAAGACAAAACTGGCGTATCTGGCCATCGAGCCGGAGACGTCGCAGATCAAAAGCAACCTCGGCTTTTGCACCTTGCGCGTCTTGTAACGCAACTGCAACATTGCCCCGCCGTAACGGATATTCTCACGGATGCTCCGCCTCAGGTCGATTCTCCGCGACCGCCTGCTACGGTGGTAACGGCGGGAGATGCGGGTGGCCAGGCGGCGGGAAAGCTTCCGGATCAAGGAGGTTACCCGCGGCAGATCTTTATCCGGGATGTCCTTCAGATCCTGAAACATGATCGGGTCCTCGATGGAACCCAGACCCGACACTACCTGCTCCAGCATCGCATCGAGTTCGTTGTCCCCCGTCGGGGTAAAGTCCACATCCACGGGATCAGTCATCTGCCGCCGCCAGTAGTTAAGATACCCTCGGACCACCGACTCGATCGTCAGAGGAAACCGGGGGTTGGCGCCCCCTTGTTCCAAGCTGTTTTGGACATATTCCCGAAGCCGCTGTTTCTCCGGCTCGGGAAGCCTGCCATAGGTATCCTTTTGCTGCTCGGTAAGGTTGGCGGGAAGATCCTGCTCCGCTTGACGGCGCCGCTCGATCTGCTCCTGCTCCCTCATCGCCCGCTCCTGTGCGCGGGCCTTCTTCTCCTCCGGCGGCGCAAAAAAACTGGCAAAGGCTTGCTCAAAAAGGACATACCCGTCATGATCCTTTACCAACGTGGAACGCAGGGCATTCTTCACTTGGTTTCTGTCCGCCAGATCCGCCAGTTGCAAAGCTTCCACGGCGTCCAGGATCTCCCCGGAACTCACCCGGACGCCAAGCTGGCGTAAACCCCGAGTAAACCTCACCAACTCTTTTTCCAGGGCCATCCACTCCCACTCCTTTTATTTCTGGCTGGCGGAGATAATATAGTCGTACAGACCTTCCGCCCCGATCCGTTCCTGAAAGCCTTGCAGGTCGTCCCGGTGTTTCAAGACCAGGTTAAGAGTCTGCTTGATCAAGGCAGGGCTCAGCCGGTCGGCCTCCAATGCCACCAGTGCCCTGGCCCAGTCCAGGGTCTCCGCGATGGAAGGATTCTTCTTCGTCTCCAGGTTGGAACGGATATAATTCACGGCGGTGGAGATCTCCCGGGCCAGGACCGCCCCGGCTTCCGGCACCCTGGCGTTTATAATCCGGACTTCCTTTTCCACCGAAGGGTAATCGATATACAAATAGACGCACCGTCTCTTCAAGCCGTCGGAAAGTTCACGTTCGTTATTGCTGGTAAGCACCACAATAGGAATCTGCCTGGCAGTCAATGTTCCCAGTTCGGGGATGGAGATCTGGAAGTCCGACAAGAGTTCAAAGAGAAATGCTTCAAACTCTTCGTCGGTCTTGTCAATCTCGTCGATGAGGAGCACCGGTCGTTTCTCCGCCTGAATAGCCCGGAGCAGAGGCCGTTCCAAAAGATACTCCCGGGAAAAGAGGTTTCGTTCCAGTTCTTCGTCCTGGACAGTCTCCTTGCTTACCTGAATCTTGATGAGCTGGCGTTGATAGTTCCATTCATAGAGCGCCTTGTTCTCATCCAATCCTTCATAGCACTGGAGCCGGATAAGTTCAGTATTAAAGACCTTGCTTAAAACCTTGGCGATCTCCGTCTTTCCCACGCCAGCGGCTCCTTCAATGAGAAGCGGTTTTTCCAGTTTGAGCGCCAGATATACAGTCAAGACAATCTCATCTTCACTGATGTAGCCTTCTTTTTCAAAGGCTTCCTTTAATCCCTGAATGCTTAGATCCAAACTAATATCCCCCTTGTAATACATTGCCTCTTCGGTATCACGATCTTAATCCCTGTTCTTCCAAGATCTGCCAGCCCTGGCGCAAGATAGCCCTGTCGGCCTCAAAGGTAAGCTGTTCGCATGCTTCGTCTATCCCAAGCCACCTAGCCTGCGCCATCCCTTCTTCGGCCACGGCCCGCAATTCGTCCCGATCCCCATCCAAACGCATCAAAAACCAGTGGACGATCTTATGGCGCCATTGGCCGTCTCCCGCTGTTCGGAAATCATATTCAGTTTGCCCGATCCGCGCCAGAATCTTTACCGTCAGGTTGGTCTCTTCCTTAACTTCACGGATTGCCGCGTCTTCCGGTGACTCGCCAGCTTCCAAATGACCTTTTGGCATCACCCAGTCCCCCCGGAGGTGTTGAACCACGAGAGCCTCCCCCCGGTCAAAAACCACCCCGCCCGCGGAAATCTCCTCTTGCGGAGTTGAAATATGCCGGTCCATTGCGCCGCTATGCTGAGACATTCTGAAAATAGCCCCCTATTTTGATAGTTCTCCACAAGTGGCGGAACTCCTTGTGGCGACCCCACTTAAGGAAACCGGTTAAAAAGCTGATAATATAATGGAAGGTTCTCCGAAAGGTAAATGAGTATGGGCGCACTAACAAAATGGCTTTTTGCCTACCGGGAAAAGCTTACCCTCTCTAAGAAAGCCGGCAAGCGATCGGCCCGTTCTATCTTTAATGCGAGACTACGCTACCGGGTTCTTTTACCCTTTACCCTTGCGCTCATTGTGATTATCTTCACCATTGGCCAGTTGTCCGCAAATCTGATTACCAGCAAGATGGCCGAACTGGCCCGCGAGAAGGCTGCCAAGGTCCTTGAGGATACTCTGCATGAGTTCGAAGAGTATCAGGTTGAAACCAGACTCTTTACCGAGATGACCGCCATCACCCCGGGTTTGGTTGAAGCAATAGAAAGCCCTGATTTTGTCACTCTTTGGCGGCTTCTTACGCCCGCCAGGGAACGCTTTCGTTTCCACAACCTGATGGTCGTGGATAGCCACAAAAATCCCCTTCTGGTGCGGGGGCCATTGCCTCCCAGAGAACCTGCCATTGCGCTCTTGATCATCCAGGGACTAAATGGAACGACAAGTTCGGCCCTGGTTGAAACCCTGTTCGGAGTGGAGGTATTCGCCGGCGCACCGATAAAAAAAGGCGATAGAGTGGTGGGCGTCTTAATTACCTCCATGGACACCAGCAAGCAACTAATCCGGCAGGTCAAGGAAAGAAACAGGGTGGAAGTCACTCTTTCCCGTGAAGGAAGAATAATCATCTCCACCATGCCGCCGGAGATGATCTCGCGCGGTGCATCATATGTAAGCAACAACAGGCAGATTACTGGCTCCGCCATGACCCTGTCGGTGATGGTTCCCACCGACGATATCGAAAGAACCAAATCAACCCTGACCGCGGGAATCAACCAGATTACCATAGTCGGGCTGTTGATAGTGCTGATCATCGGCCTCTTGCTAACAAACAGCATCTCCCGGCCGCTCCAAAAGATCGCCGAAGCCACCAGGCTGTATACCGAAGGCCAATTCGATCATAGAGTGGATGTAACCGGCAGCCAGGAGATCCGCCAACTCAGCGACGCCATCAACCAGATGGCCAGCATGGTGGGAGGACGGCTGGAAGATGCGCAAAGGCAAGCCAATATCGACGGGCTTACCGGGTTATACAACCATCTTTACTTTTATGACCGGCTGGCCGCTGAGATACAGCGGGCCGACCGTTTCAACTCGTCATTCGGCATCATCTTCTGTGATCTCGACGACTTTAAGCTTTACAACGACCAAAACGGCCATACCTTCGGGGACGCGGCGTTACGAAAGATTGCAGAGATCATCAAAGCCTCCATCCGCGAGGTGGATATCGCCGCTCGCTACGGCGGAGAAGAATTCGCCATTATCCTGCCCGAGGCGACTTCCGGCGATTCCATGGTGGTGGCCAACAGGCTGATGAAAGCCGTGGCCAAACATACCTTTGAGACCAAGCTGGGGATCCCATGCTCCCTGACTGTCAGCGTGGGAGTGGTGACCTACCCGGAACACGGTTCTTCCGCCGTGGAGCTGGTTGAAAGGGTGGACGACGCTATGTACCAAGCTAAACGCCTCGGAAAAAACCGGGTTCAGCTTTACAACGCCAGGATCCGCAAGGCCCAGCCCCATAATCTGGGTTCCAACGAACCTGCCAACAGCCGCTTCCTCAATTACGTCAAATCCCTGGCGGCCATTGTAGATGCCAGAGATCGTTATTGTTGCAGCCATTCCCAGACGGTCGCCAGGCTGGCCCGCCTGATCGGCGAGCGGATGTCTCTAAGCCAGGAACAATTGCAAGATTTGACCATCGCCGGACTTTTGCACGATGTCGGGAAGATCGCCATCTCTGACACGATCCTTACGAAACATGCCGCGCTTACCCTTGAAGAACGCGACCTGATCAACCAGCACCCGGTGATGGGGAGCAATATTCTCCGCCCCGTGACCGCTTCCATTGATATTGTCCGGTCGGTCCTGCACCATCATGAGCATTTCGACGGGACCGGCTACCCGGACGGGTTGTCCGGCCGGGAGATCCCCCTGGGAGCGAGGATTATCGCGATTGCCGACGCCTACCACGCCATGATCTCCCCCCGCCCCTACCGGGCGGCGCTTCCCTCCAGCCGCGCCCTGGCGGAACTGCGGGCCAATGCGGGAAGCCAATTTGACCCGGAGGTAGTCAGTGTTTTTATCAAAGTAGTAGAAAGCGGCAAGATCCGGGACCTGGAAGACGCCGCTTCGGGATCGGCCTAGTGTCATATTGGGTTTATTGATTGGAGGCTTCCTCGGCTTTGCGGAGGGCGTCGGCCATCTTCTGAAGCGCCTGGCCGTACCCGGCCCAATCCCCATCGCGCAGCTTGTTTTGCGCTTCATCAAATAACTGCCGCGCCTGGCGGATATACTCCCGTACCGTGGCCTGAGTGGGCCTGGCGGGTTGCGGCGTCCTGGGACCCCCGCCCGGGCCGGGCGCCGGCGCCATGCCGGCCGACTTTTCCGGAAGAAAGCCGGTGCCGAAGATCTGGTTCAATGCGGTCTCAAAGTCGGTTTCCATGACCACCTGATTGCCGTAGGCCACAATCACCCTCTTCAGCTCCGGCATCTGGCTCTGCTCCGATTGCAGGTAGAGCGGTTCCACGTACATGATCGAATTTTTCACCGGTATCACCAGCAGGTTCCCCCGGATCACCCGGGAACCCTTCTGGTTCCAGAGGGTCAGTTGTTTGGAGATCTCCGAATCCTGGTTGATCCGTGCCTCAATTTGCATCGGCCCGTAGGTAAGCTGCTGCTTCGGGAACTTGTAAACCAAAAGCTTGCCATAATTCTCACCGTCGGATAAAGCCGCCAGCCACGCGATCATGTTGTTCTTTCGCGACGGCGTAAAGGGCTGCATGAGCACGAACTCCTCATTTTTGGCTCCCGGCAGTTTCATGACGATGTAATAGGGCTCAATGGCTACCTCCTCGCCCCCGACCACCTCCGTGGGAACCGTCCAGACATCCTCCTTATTGTAAAAGACATCCGGATCATTCATATGGTAGATGTTGTAAACCTGGGCCTGCACTCTGAAGAGGTCCTCGGGATAACGCAGGTGGCTGCGCAGGCCCTCCGGCATCTGAGAGACCGGCTTGAAGAGCGAGGGAAAGATGCTGGCGTAGGTCCTGGCCAGCGGTTCAGACGGATCGACGATATAATAGTCTGTCGTACCGTTATAGGCATCGATCACCACCTTCACCGAATTGCGCACATAGTTCCCCCAACCCGCTACAGGCGCCGAATAAGGGTAAAGGCTCGTGGTCACATAGGCATCCTGGATCCAGAAGAGCCGTCCCCGATCTACAACCAGGTAGGGATCGCGGTCATATAACAAGAACGGCGCGATACGGCGAACCCTTTCGCCAATATTCCGGTAGAAGAGCGCCCTGCTTTCAGAGGTAATGTCATTGGACAAAAGAAGTTGTAGATTGCCGAATCTGACCGCCAGCGCCGCACGCACCAGAGGCGACGAGATTACCACGCCGCCGGTTCCCCCGTAACGGGTATAAGCGTTTTCATCCCCGATCGGATAGTCAAACTCCTTGGCTCTGGTGTTTACCAAAACATAGTTGTTGGTGAGTTCGCCGAAGTAGATCTCGGGCCGCTCCACCTTCAAGTCGATGGAGGATTCCGGCGGGATGTTTTTGATAAAGAAGTTCGGCAGGCCCTCCTGGGTCACCAGATTCACCGGGCTCATGACCAGGCCGTAACCGTGGGTATATAGAAGGCTCATATTGATCCAGGTACGGGCCGACTCCGGGATATTGGCGATGTTCATCTCCCGGGGAGCCAGCATCACTTGCCGTAACTCTCCGTTAATCGTGTACCGGTCGATGTCCACCTGCCGGAAATCGTAATACAGGCGCATCGCCTGGAGTTGCCCGTAAGTCTGCAACAACGGGCGCCAGTCCCACAGCCGGACGTTTTGCAAAGTGCCTCGTTCCCCTTGCAAATCCGCCGCTGTCAGATCTTCCCGGACGGTAAAGCCCTTCTCCCCGATCTTATCCAGGCCATAAGCCAACCGGGTATATTTAATATTTTCCAAAATGTAGGGGCGTTCTTTGACCTGCTCATTGGGCTCCACCAGAAACTGCTGTACCGTGCCGGGGTAGATGCTTCCCAAAACCAACGAGGAGACTAAAAGCAAGCCCACTCCGGCGACCATCAGCCTTGCCGTCCGGGCCACGATCGCCGCCAGAAAGATCAACGCGCAAAAGAGGGCGATGACCATCAGGACCTTGAGGGCCAGAAGCTGCGCGTGTACATCCGTATACCCGGCTCCAAAGACCACCCCGCGGGTGGAATAGAGGAGGTTGAACATCGCCAGCCGGTAGCCCCAGGCCTTCAATGCAAAGATCAGAGCCAGAAGCACCTCGAGATGGCGCCGGGCCCGTCCGTCCACCATGAGAGCTCTTCCGGAAAATTGAAAAGAGCCGGCCAGAAAATAGATCGCTCCCACCACTACCGTGGTGAGCCCCAAAAGCCCCATGGCCGTCCTGTAGACATACTGGTAAAACGGCACCGTAAAGATATAGTACCCAATATCGTGTTTAAAGAGCGGATCCGTCACCCCAAAGGCGCTTCCATAAAGGAATTTTTGCACGATCTCCCAGTAGCCGCCGGCGGCGGCCCCGCCCAGAAAACCGCCGATGGCGCTGGCAATCAGAAAGAGAAATGTTACCCGCCGCGCCGACAAGATGTCCGGCAACATCCCCCCAAACAACTGCAACCGGTCCAGGGCTCTTCCGATTACCTTCCTGGTCAAGAGCAGGTTGCCAAAGATCACTGCAAAAAAGATCAGCCCGACTCCCAACCGGAGCATCCACGTGGACCAGAAAATTTTCCAGAATACCCCGTCGTACTTGAGACCAGCAAACCACAGCCAATCAGTGTAAAATTCTGAAAAAAGCACCAGCAAAACAAAAAAGACCGCCGCCGCCCCGAGGATTAGTCCGAAGGTCCGCCTCAGCGCGTCACCCATAATCCCACTCCCCCTTGCCCGTTTTACTTTTTTGTCTCCCGGAAAAGTTGATCAGTGAACAGGTCGATCCAGGCCATCCGCGCCGTCGTCTTTGCGTTTGTTCAGATCGTCCACCTCCAGCGCTCCCAGGAGCCTGGCCAACTCCTCACCAGAAAAATAATACTTTTCCCGGCAAAAATGGCAGACCAGTTCCGCCTCTCCCTGGGTGGCCAGCATATCCCTGAGCTCGGCCTTGCCAAGGCTCAGGAGCACCCGCTCCAGGCGTTCCTTGGAACAGGAGCACAGAAAACGCAACCCGGACCTATCGATTACCTTCATCCCCAACTGGCCGATGACCATCTCCAATATATCTTCCGGCGTCCGTCCCGCATCCACCAGCCCGCTTACCGGGGGGATCCGCCCGGCCGCCACCTCCAGTTGCTCTATGATCTCCTTTTCCGCACGCGGCATGAGCTGAATGATGAAACCCCCAGCCGCCCGGACCGTGGCATCCTTCTCCACCAGAACCCCCAGCGATACCACCGACGGCGTTTGTTCGGAGTGCACGAAGTAGTAGGCGAAGTCCTCGCCGATCTCCCCGCTCACCAGCGGCACACTGCCGGTATAAGGCTCCTTCAACCCCAGATCCTTGATCACGTAAAGATGCCCATCATGCCCCACTGCTCTGCTCACATCCAGCTTTCCTTTAGGAGTGGGCGGAAATGGACTTTGGGATTGGTTACATACCCGTGCACACTGCCCCTGGCATCGGCGGTGGTTACAATTTGCCCTATGGGCCCTCCCCCCATGATCTGCACTGTCAATTGATCCTCATCCTTGAGCATCATTCCCATCATGGCGGAAGCCGTCAAGGTCCTTCCCAATGCTGCTGCGGCTGTCGGATAGGCATCGTGCCTGCACCTGGCTTCCTCCGTCAACGCGGTGGTTACTGCGGCGAAGGCGCGTACCTGGCCATCGGCGGCCAGGGCGCGCACCAGATAATCTTCCACTCAGATCCTCCTGTTTCTACCGAAGCGACTTGTACTGCGCCATGCTCTCCTGGATGAAATTGCGTAGTTGATCGATGGCCACCCGCTTCTGCGTCATCGAATCGCGATCACGCACGGTGACAGCGTGATCGGCCAGGGTGTCAAAGTCAATAGTCACGCCGTAAGGGGTCCCAACCTCATCTTGCCGGCGGTAGCGCCTCCCGATGCTGCCCGCTTCATCGTAAGCCACCGCCATATGGGGCTGCAACAGGCGCTTGACCTCCCGGGCCTTTTCCACAAGTTCAGGCTTCTTTTGTAATGGGAAGACGGCCACTTTCGTGGGCGCAAGCTTAGGATGCAAGCGTAAAACCGTGCGTTCCCCCTCCTCGGCATAGGCATCCACCAGAAAGGTCAGCAAGGTGCGATCCACCCCGGCCGAGGTCTCAACCACGATGGGCACGAAGTGTTCGCCCGTCAGATCGTCGTAGTAACTCAGATCCTTCCCGCTCTGATTCATATGCTGGGTGAGGTCAAACCGTCCCCGGTGGGCGATTCCCTCAATCTCCTGCCACCCGATGGAAAACTCATACTCAATATCCACACAGGCCTTGGCGTAGTGCGCCAGTTCATCAGGGTCGTGACGCCGCTTGCGAAGCTTGGCCGGGTTCACCCCCAGATCCAGGTACCACTTGAACCGCTCTTCCACCCAGTATTCAAACCACTCTTCGTCTTTCTTGTCGTCCACAAAAAACTCCATCTCCATCTGTTCAAACTCCCGGGAGCGGAAGATAAAGTTGCCCGGCGAGACCTCATTGCGGAAACTCTTGCCGATCTGGGCGATGCCGAAGGGCACCCGCAACCGGGAAGCCGCCTGAATCGTCTTGAAATCCACAAAGATCCCCTGAGCGGTCTCCGGCCTCAGGTAGACCTGGGCCGCGCTCTCCTCCACCGGCCCCACATAAGTTTTAAACATCAGGTTAAACTGCCTGGGCTCCGTCAGTTCTCCGCCGCAGGCCGGGCAACGGTCGCCCTGCAAGTGGTCCGCCCGGAATCTTTGCTTGCAGGCTTTGCAGTCCACCAGCGGATCCGTGAAGTTGGACACATGCCCGCTGGCCTTCCAGACATCCGGGTGCATAATGATGCTGGTATCCACCCCCACCACGTCATCCCGCATTTGCACCATGGCGTACCACCAGGCGTCCTTCACGTTGCGCTTGAGATCGGCCCCTAACACACCATAGTCCCAACAACTATTTATTCCCCCGTAGATCTCGCTACTGGGGAAGATCATCCCCCGCCTCTTACAAAGCGAAATGATCTCGTTCATCTTTTCCCTTCCTCCCAATTTCACCACGACTTGGCGTTTTGACACCATTTTACATTCTATTCGGTGGCCGGCTCTGGTTTCCTGCTACAATTTCTATATTGCCCCGGATGGCGGGTTCTATTAGCTTAAATTGGTTCCCCCCGGGGACTAATTAAAACAAGGATGGATACATTCCATCCCTGCTCCAACCTGAGGTGATCTTATGGCATATTGGTCAGCCGTGATAGCCGAGAGAGACTGCGCCGGGGCGCAAGATGCTTTCCGCGGCGGGGATGTTCCGAGTAGACAAAAAGAGGTATCCTGTAAGCAACAAAAAGAAGAGAAATGCCACAATCCCTGACACCAGAAGAATTTTGGTTGAACGATGCAGGCGGTCCCAGCTCGCGAGAAGCTTTAAACCGGCAGGTCTGGCCACCCGCCTGGCTTGCTCCCGGGATAAAGCCTCAATCCGACGCCTCTCCTCTTCAGCAGCCTCTTTTTCGGCTTTAAGTTGTTTATACTTCTCCGTAATAATTCCGCCATCGAGACCTACACAATCTGCATAGTTTTGTAAGAACCCTTTAATATAAACATCGCCAGGCAGGACTGCAAAGTTTCCTTCTTCAATCGCCTCCAGATAGCGGGAGCTGATCCGCGTCCGTTCATGCACCTCAGCCAGGGACAGCCCTTTGGCCTCCCGGGCCTCCCGCAGGATGAGCCCCAACTCTTTCACCGCCGCCACCTCCCAGATAAGCTCGACCAACCAGATTAACTGAGATCAAAAGCCGACGGACTGCTGGCAATCCGCTCATAGCTGATTACCTCGTCCGGCTCGCGCCTTAATTCAATTATCGTGCAAAAGGCTTCGGAACTTAAGATACCCTCTCGAACAAAGATATCCGGATGCTCCACAACCTTGGGCAATGGCAGCGCCAGCACCTGGCGCACAAGCTCCCGGTGTTCCGGCAGCGGCCGCGACGTGGAAGTAATGGCATCAAGAAGCAAGACACAGTCGGAAGCGGTCTCCTCCGGCGTAAGGCGGGTCCGCAGCGTCTGGCGAAAGATGGTGCCGGAGACCATGATCCAGCGTTTGCTGGCATTCACACAGGCGGCAATGGCCGCCTCGGTCTTCCCCACCTTGGGCATACCCCGGATCCCCAGGATCTGGGCCTTGTCTTCCTTGAGAATCTGGCCCATGAGATCGATCATCAACCCGAGTTCCTCGCGCACAAAGCGGTAAACCGGCGGAACCTGCTCCGACTCGGTTATGCTGCGGCCATGCCGCAGCGCCACCAGATCTATGGCTTGCGGCGGGCGCAAGGCGGTCAACTGGATATCCTCCACATCGCCAATGGCTTTCTGGAGCATCTCGATCTTTTCAGCTTCCGCGGTGAGCAGAAACCCTCGCCGGTCCTCGGTAAGCCCATTCACGGTCACAATATTAATCCTGAGCATGCCAAGCAGCGTCGCCACATCGCCCAGAAGGCCCGGGCGATTCTTATGAATCCGGTACTCAAGGTACCATTGCGCAAGCATCGGGCCAAATCACTCCATCATGAATCTTCCTCGGGGTCGCTCACCAACACCTCCCGGGGCTTGCTCCCCTGAGCCGGGCCGACAATCCCCTTCATCTCCATGAGGTCCACCAGCCTGGCGGCACGGGCATAACCGACCCGGAATCTGCGCTGGAGAAGCGATGCCGAAGCCTGCCCGGTCTTGATCACCAGTTGAACCGCCTCGTCAAAGAGCGGATCATCGGGCTCCCCTTCCTGGCGCGTCCCCGCCTCCTGTTGGACCAGCCCTTCCTGATATTCAGGCTTACCCTGTTTCTTCCAGAACTCCACCAGGCTCTCCACCTCCCGGTCCATAATGAAGGCGCCCTGGACGCGAACCGGTTTCGGGGCGCTGATGGGCAAGAAGAGCATATCCCCTTTCCCGAGGAGGCGTTCGGCGCCGGCCATGTCCAGAATTGTCCGAGAATCCACTTGCGAGGAGACCGCAAAGGAGATCCGGGAAGGGATATTGGCCTTGATCAGGCCGGTAATCACATCCACCGACGGCCGCTGGGTGGCAATCACCAGATGGATTCCCGCCGCTCTCGCCATCTGAGCAAGCCGGCAGATGGCTTCTTCCACATCGGCAGCCGCCACCATCATCAGATCGGCTAATTCATCGATAAAGACCACCACATAAGGTAAAACCCGGTCGGGTTCAACTTCTCCGCCAGAGGGCACGATTTGGCCGGGCGGCGCGGTCTTGCCTGATGATGTGGCCTGGCCTGCTGACGTGGCCTGGCCCGACGCTACAGCCTGGCCGGGAATCTCGGGTCCTGGTCTTCCGCCCGTGCCCTGGGCCGGCTGCCTGGCGGCCATGAGTTCGTTGTACTTTTCAATATTCCGGACACCATTAGCCGCAAAGAGTTTGTAACGGTTCTCCATCTCTTCCACAACCCAGCGCAACGCGCCCGCCGCCTTGCGTGGGTCTGTAACCACCGGCGCCATCAGGTGTGGAATCCCATCATAATTGGCCAGTTCTACCCGTTTGGGATCGATGAGCAATAGCTTGACCTCATTTGGGCGAGCTTTAAACAGGAGACTGGCAATCAGGGTGTTCACGCATACGCTCTTTCCGGAGCCAGTCGCTCCCGCAATCAAAAGGTGCGGCATCTTGGAGAGGTCGGCAATTACCGGGCTTCCCCCAATATCCTTTCCCAGGGCCAGAGGCAATTTATGTGCCGGTGACATGAACTCTGGAGCATCCAGGACATCCCGGAAATAGACAGGCGCCATCTCCTTGTTGGGCACCTCAATGCCCACCGCCGCTTTTCCTGGGATCGGCGCCTCGATCCGCACATCGGCAGCCGCCAAGGAAAGAGCGATATCATCGGCAAGGCTCACAATCCTGCTCACTTTTACACCGGGCGCTGGCTGCAATTCGTAACGGGTTACCACGGGGCCCTGGTCGATCTGAATTACCTTGGCCTTGACGCCGAAGCTGTCCAGGGTCTCCTCCAGGAGCCTGGCCTGATCTCCCGGGTTGCGCTGCGCTTTGGGGCGGTAGGCCACCACATTGCGGGGAAAGAGCGACAACGGCGGCAGGTGGTACATGGCATGGTACGGCAGAAGCGGCAACTGGGAAGCATTGCGGAAGTCCTCGGCCAAATCCGGCCTGCCCGTTTCATTCGCGTCTTCTCCGGCCTTTCTTGCACCGCCTCGACCTGAGCCGGTATGACCAGTTCCGCCTGCGAGATCGGCAGGTTGGCCCGTCTCAACCACATTCAAGCCGGCGTCGGCCGGTTCGCAGGATACTTCCCAGCGCGATTTTTCTGCTTTGGCTTTGCCTTCACCCAGGG
Organism: Syntrophothermus sp.; assembly: GCA_050260975.1. GTDB lineage: Bacteria > Bacillota > UBA5301 > JAMCQP01 > JAMCQP01 > JAMCQP01. Next base: position 17,238 of record JBLNCV010000140.1, read on the forward strand.
GAACCACCTTGGCGCGACCGGCCCTTGCCCCCTGGGCATCTGTTGTTACCATAGCAGTTGCTGCAGCCTCGGGCTTCTCCCGCTCCCGCTGCACAAAGACCGCCAACAACCTGACCAGCGCCTGGCTAACGGCTCTGACGCCCACGCCCAGCGCTCGAAACAGATAGCGGGCTGCCGCCAACAGATTTGCTCTGGCGGTGTGGTCCACAATAATCAGCAGAGACACAGCCACCACGGCCCAGGCAACCACGTAAGCACCCGTTTTCGCCAAATACCGGAGGAGAAGCCCCGCAAATATCCCTCCAATCACTCCCCCTCCCTGCCCGTCAAAACCCGCGGCCAACTGGGCGGCAAAAGAACCGGCTCCCTCAGGTCCGTTATTTATGGGCAGCCCCAGGTGAAACAGGACCAGCACGCCGGCACATAATAAGAGATACCCGCCGACTTTGAGGGTAAACCGCATCCTGGCGGTTCCCCACAAGGCGAGGACCCCATAGCTAAAGAGTAGAATTACAGGAAGATCCACCACCTGGCCAAAGATCCATCTACCGGCGGTAGCCAAGGCGGCACCCAAGACACCTGAAGCCGGCAAACCACCGGCCAGGTTGCCGCCGCCAGCCGGGTTATCGCCGGTCTGGACTGGCGCATTTGCTGTGGAATGGAGGCTGATAAACCACAAAACTGCAAAAGCCATCAGGATCACGCCCCAGATCTCCCGCCGGAGCGCGGAACCCTCTCTCCGCCGGCCCGAACCTGAGGCTGAGCCTGAACCTGAGCCGGTCGAACCGGCTGGATGCTCACGCCTCCCAGAGTCTTTTGCGGTGCGCCTGAACTTTCTGATCTTGCCCAAAGATCACTCACTCCTTTTGAGGATCGCCGCTTGAGCATCACTATTTTTGAGTATTACTATCTGAGCAACATTATTTGAGCAGCACCACAGCGGCCATCCTGCCGGTCTTTCCGTGCCCGGCCCGGTGAGAAAAGAAGAGATCGCCCCGGCAAGCTGCACAGCAACCGCTGGTCAACAGATTCTCCTCCTTCACTCCGGTTTCCTGCAAACTCTGAGAGTTGGCCGCCCAAAGATCCAGAAGCCACTTACCTTCGCCATGGGGACTAGCCAGGCGCTCGGGGTTATCGAAGTTCTCCCGGATCCGGTCCATCACCCGGGCATCGACCTCATAACAACACGGCCCGATGGACGGACCCAAGGCCACCCGGCAGTCCGCCGGCCTGGTCCCGAAAGATTCTTGCATGACTTTGACAGTCTTTGCGGCGATCTTGCGCACCGTTCCCTGCCATCCGGCATGGGCCGCCCCCACGACGCGGCGCACAGGATCCACGATTATGACCGGGACACAGTCAGCAGTAAAGATCGCCAGTGCCACACCGGAAACCGCGGTAACCATCGCGTCCGTGGCAGCAAGCAGGGGATTCAGTTCATTTGGACTCTCCCGCCCTCTTTCAAGCACCTCCCGGTCCACCACGACGACCCGGTCGCCGTGCACCTGTTCGACGGCAACGACCTGCGCCCTGGCGATGCCCAACCCAGCGAAAAACCTTCGACGGTTCTCGCTCACCGCCTCAGGATCGTCAGCAACGTGATAACCAAGATTCAAAGAGTCATACGGCGGTTTACTCACCCCGCCCAGCCTGGTGCTGAAGGCATGAGTGACCAGTCCCAGGTCTTCTATCTCCACAAAGTGCATGTAGGTAATCCCGTCATGTTCACGATACTCGATTGTGCCCGCCGGCAAATGATCCACCTCCTGCGGCACTAGCATATCACGATCAGCGCAAACGGGCAAGGGCCAGGGTCTTCTGCCAGTTGTCTCCAAGGCACCCGTAAG
>JBLNCV010000141.1:0-3619 GCA_050260975.1 Syntrophothermus sp.
ATGATTCAAACCCAGGTACAGGCAGGTCTTCGCTTTCAGGAAAGCGACCTCCACCTCTTTGAGCAACTGGTGGAAAAACACGAGAAGTACGCCTTTAACATTGCCTACCGGATGGTGGGCAATGTGGAGGAGGCCAAGGATCTGGCACAGGAGGCTTTTGTCCGGGCTTTTCGAGCCTTTGACAGGTTCGAGCAGGGGACCTCTTTTGAGCGCTGGTTGTACCGGATCATCTCCAATCTCTACATCGATCATGTGCGAAAGAAGAGCCGGGCCCGGGAGGAGTCCCTTGACGCCCCGGTGATCACCGAAAACGGGCAGATGGAGAAGGTGGTGGCGGATAATTCCACCGATCCGGACGCTCTGATCGAGCTTCACGCCCTCGACGGGGAGATTCAAAAGGCGCTGGAGGCATTGCCGGGCGAATACCGAATGGCCGTGATCCTCTGCGACGTTCAAGGTTTCTCTTATGAGGAGATTTCGCATATGCTGCGCTGTTCGATTGGAACGGTGCGATCGCGTATTCATCGAGGACGCAAGCAGTTACGCGAGATGCTCAAAAGTTATCCCTCGGTATATAACACTCGGAGGGCAGAGAACCAGTAAAGGATGGAAGTGTCAGGTGGTGTAACGATGAATTGCCAAAAGGTAAGTAACCTTCTATCGGCCTTCCTTGACCGGGAACTGTGCTACGAGGATGACCGGAAGATCCGGCAGCATCTTGCTTTTTGCGACTCCTGCAACGCCGAGTATGAAGAGATCAAGGCGGCCAAAGATCTGATAGGCAGCCTGCCGTCGCGGGAGATGCCCGCCGGTTTTTGGCTGGAGTTGCATGAGCGTTTGCAGGCGGAAGCCAGGCGCGCCGGGAGCGGCGATGTCGGCTTGAGGCCGGCGTCGGCCGGAAGGCGGAACGGGGGCGCTTTGGGCGCCAACCACCGGCGGCGGCTGCCCAGGATCAACTGGCCTTTTAATTTAAGACCGTATAAGCTCGTGCCGGCTGGGGTATTGGTAATGGTGGCGCTGGCCGTGCCGTTTTTAACAAGTTCTCTTGAACCGGCTCCGGAGATCGTACGCATTAATTCCTTTTTAAACGAACACAACCTTCACGCCGCGGAACAGGCTCTAACCGATGAAGGGCCGCTGACCTACCGGCTGACCCGGGAAGAGGTAACCGCCCCGGTTTTGCCTGATGTGGGCTGGCAGAGTGCGGCTTCGGTTTTGGGGTATGCCCATGCCAATACCTTCGCGGATCCTTCCATTCACTCATCCCATCGTTATGCCAGCATCCAGAGCCTGCCGGCCGTGTGGCGGCAGCCGTGAAGGTGAGTGGAATGTTCAAAAGAGCCTTCGTATCCGGGATAGGCATATTGGCGGCGCTTTTGGCCCTTTCCCCGCCGGTGGCCGGATATAGCGAAGACTTTCTGGTCCAGCTTTTGGAAAAGGCCAACAATTCGCCGGCATTGGTTGATTATATCGGTAATCAGGTGGTGGTGGACGGCACAGGGGGAGACGAGCACACGACGGTGGTGAAGATCTTTCATCGCCGCCCCGGCTTGACCCGCTACGAATACCAGGAATCGGCGGACCGGGCGGGCTGGGTCGTGATCGATGACGGCGCCGATATCTGGCAGTTTGAGCCACGTGGGCGGCTGGTAATCAGCTTCCGTTCCATCAGCGGCGCCAGACTCCGGCAGCAACAAGCCGAGGAACTTGAGTTGCTGCGGCGTAATTACCGGTTTCGTCACGGGGGCATCGGGAAGGTAGCCGACCGCGAGGCGCATATCGTGGAGATTACGCCCAAACACCCCGGCAGCCCGTCACAGCGGCTATGGATCGACCGGGAAAACTCGCTGACCCTGAAGACCGAAAAATTCAGAGCCAATGGATCGCTGGAATACCTTTCCTACTTTGTGGATATTGACATGGCCGCTTCGCCGGATGAGGAACTCTTTCAGGTGAAGATCCCGCCGGGGGTTGACGTGGTCAGGCATCCAGGGGTAAATATTTTTGAACCTGTCCCGGTCCTTCGGGCCAAAACAGGAGTGAATATCCGGCTTCCCAACCGCCTGCCGCCGGGGTTTGTCTTTGCCGGGGCAAGCATGGCGGCTCTGGCGCAGTTCAAGGGTGGAGTGTATCTGAAGTTTACCGACGGCCTTAACGTGATCTCCCTCTTTGAGACGGTGGCGCCCCGGGGAAGGGTTTATGTGGTGGATAACGCCCGCCGGGTTTCCATTGGCGGGATTGTGGGTTATCTGATGGAGAACTGCGATGTGCAGTTGTTGAATTGGACAGCCAACGGGACAAACTATACGCTTATCGGCGAGGTCCCGCCCGAGGTTCTCCTGCAAATGGCGGAATCTATCGGGGGCAGGTAAGCTTTTTCAGGAGGGTTCGACAAATGTCGTTTGAATCGGTGCGCAAGTTTCTTTCCAGGTATTTTCCCTTTATCATGGTCGCGTTGGTGGCGGCCATGGTGGGGGGGTTTATTGTTGGCAAATTGGTATTGGATCAATCCAGCCTGGCGGAGAATGAAGCCGCTCAAAAACCCGCGGCCAGTGAACAGGTGGCTGCCAGGGGCATTATCCCCGGCAACCCCAATGCGGTGGCGGATGTGGCTGAGCGGGTGGCGCCGGCGGTGGTGAAGATTGAAACCACTTACGAGCGCTCCAGGCCCAACCCACATGACAACCCGTTCTTCAACGACCCGTTCTTCCGGGAGTTCTTCGGCGACATGATCCCGCGGGATAACGGGCCCCGGAGCGGGCTTGGCTCCGGTTTCATCTTCGACAAGGACGGTTACATCCTGACCAATGAGCATGTGGTGGCCGATGCCGATAAGATCAAGGTGACCGTCAAAGGTTTTGACAAACCGTTTGAAGCTAAACGGATCGGTACAGACAGGAGCCTGGACCTGGCGGTGCTCAAGATTGAACCTTTAAAAGATAAGCCGCTTCCCACTGTGGAGTTGGGCGACTCGGATCGCCTGCGCCAGGGCGAATGGGTGATTGCCATCGGGGATCCGTACGGGCTTGACTGGACGGTTACGGCTGGGGTGGTCAGCGCCAAGGGGCGGCCGATAACCGTCTCCGATGACGGCAGCCCCCGGCGGTACAAGAACCTGATTCAGACCGACGCGGCCATCAACCCCGGGAACAGCGGTGGGCCGCTGCTCAACCTGGAGGGCAAGGTGGTGGGGATCAATGCGGCGGTGAATGCCACCGCCCAGGGAATCGGTTTTGCCATTCCCATCAACACGGCCAAAGAGGTCCTGAAGGACTTGATGGAGCACGGTAAGGTGGTCCGTGCCTGGCTGGGCGTGAGCATCCAGGATATCACGCCGGATCTCGCGGAGGCCATGCGCCTGCCGGTGAACACCGGGGTGATCATCAGCGATGTGGTGAAAGGAAGCCCGGCGGATAAAGCCGGTCTTGAGCCCTATGACATTGTCAAGGAATACAATGGGACAAAAGTGACTGATAGCGAGCAGTTGATCGACCTGGTGAGGAAGACCAGGATCGGCAGCAAAGTGGTGCTGGTCGTTATCCGTGACGGAAATACCAGGTTTGTCACCGCCAAGATCGAGGCGCAACCTTAAAAGGCCGCTTAAGATCGGTTAAGGCGG
>JBLNCV010000142.1:0-18823 GCA_050260975.1 Syntrophothermus sp.
TGTAAATGTTTGGTTATGTCGGACGCCGGCCACGCGGGCCGTACTTTTTTCTTTGATTCGGATCAAGGAGGACGTACTTACATGTCCAAGCCCCTTGTCCTGGCCTCGGCCAGCCCACGCCGCCAGGAATTGTTGGCCCTGATCGGGCTTGACTTTACCGTGGAGCCGAGTTCAGTGGAAGAGCCGGCTTTTGATGGGGGAGGACCCGCCGGATACGCGGAGAAATTGGCCTATTTGAAGGCCAAAGACGTGGCGGAGCGCTATCGGGGAAAGGCGAAGCTGGTGATAGGCGCCGACACCATCGTGCTTATCGATGGTGAGGTCCTCGGCAAGCCTGCCAGTGTGCAGGAGGCCGAGGCCATGCTCAAGAAGTTGAGCGGGAGGACGCATGAGGTAATCACCGGCGTGGCGGTGATTGATGCGGCCACGGGAGCCGAGGAGATCGATTCCAGCCGGACGCTGGTGACCTTCCGGCCGATGACCGTCGCAGAGATCCGCCGCTATGTGGCCACAGGCGAACCCATGGACAAGGCCGGGGCCTACGGGATCCAGGGACTGGGAGCAATCAATATCACCAGGATCGAAGGATGTTACTTCAATGTGGTCGGCCTGCCATTGCCAACTCTGGCCGGCATGCTGAAAAAGTTCGGTATAAACCCATGGTAGATCGAGCATGAAATAGTATAAAAATCCCTGGCGGTCCGTCCGGGGAGTCGTCACTGTCGTTAGGAGGATATCAGGGGGATGAAGAAGAGGGGGAGGGTAGGTTTTGGAGTACCGCTTGACCATCAAGGATCTTCCGGAGGATGAGCGGCCAAGGGAAAAGTTGCGAACACACGGGGTGGGGCAGTTATCAGTCGGCGAGTTGCTGGCGATTATCATCGGAAGCGGTACGCCCACCGAGACCGCCATGGGGCTTGCCGACCGACTTCTGGTGAGTTTTGGCGGGTTGCGCGGGCTGATGTTTGCCGGGACGAGCGAGTTGATGGAAATGCGCGGTATCGGCCTGGCCAAGGCGGCACAGGTTTGCGCGGCGCTGGAGATTGGCAGGCGCATCGCGAGCCTCTCGCCCGAGGTGAGACAGGCCGTCAACACCCCCGCCGATGTGAGCAAGTTGCTCATGCCCCAGATGCGTTATATGGATAAAGAGCACTTCCTGGTACTATTCCTCAACACCAAGAACCAGATTCTGGGGAAGAAGGTTGTTTCCATAGGGAGTCTGAACGCCAGCATCGTCCACCCGCGGGAATTGTTTCGCGAGTCGATCCGGCATGGATCGGCCGCCATAATTCTGGCACATAATCACCCCAGTGGGGATCCTGCTCCAAGCCAGGAAGATCTTACTATGACTCGCCGGGTTGCCGAAGGGGGCAGGCTTTTGGGCATCGAAGTGCTGGATCATGTGATTATTGGCGATAACCGCTTCGTCAGCTTGAAGGAGAGAGGGTTGATGTAGGCGAATAAATTCAGGTGTTCTTTGCTTTAGTGAAAGAGGGGAAAGGGGTACCACAAAGAGATGTTTTGGGAACGTTTTACAAGGGACATGGGGATCGACCTGGGGACGGCCAATACCCTGGTCTATCTGAAAGGGAAGGGCATTGTTTTACAGGAGCCTTCGGTAGTGGCCATCGACCAGGAGACCCATGAGGTCTTTGCAGTGGGGGCCGACGCCAAGCGTATGGTCGGGCGCACGCCCGGCAATATCGTGGCCATCCGGCCGATGCGGGACGGAGTGATTGCCGACTTCGACACCACGGAAAAGATGCTGCGCCACTTCATCCACAAGACGCAAAAGCGGAAGAGCATGTTCCGGCCGCGGATCCTTGTTTCCATTCCATCGGGTGTAACCGAGGTGGAAAAACGGGCGGTGATGGACGCGACTTTGCAGGCCGGAGCCCGGGACGCCAGGTTGATTGAGGAGCCGATGGCGGCCGCCATCGGAGCGGGCCTGCCCATCCAGGAGGCCACCGGGAGCATGATTGTGGATATCGGCGGCGGTACCACCGAAGTGGCGGTCATCTCCCTGGGAGGCATTGTGGCCAGCCGCTCGATCCGGGTCGCCGGGGATGAGATGGATGAAACCATCGTCCAGCATGTGAAACGCACTTACAACCTAATGATCGGCGAGCGAACTGCCGAAGAGATCAAAAAAGAGATTGGCTCCGCCTACGGTTTTGAAGAAGAGGCTTCCATGGAGGTTCGCGGGCGGGATCTGGTTACCGGCCTTCCCAAGACCATCCGCGTGACCGCGGGTGAGATTCGGGAAGCCCTGGCCGAGCCGGTGATGGCTATTACCGAGGCTGTTCGTTTGACCCTGGAAAAGACCCCGCCGGAATTAGCCGCGGATATTATGGATAAAGGGATTGTGATGGCCGGCGGCGGCTCGCTCTTGCGCGGTCTGGACAAATATCTCCGGCAAGAGACGGGGATGCCCGTCAATCTGGCGGAGGATCCCCTCACCTGCGTGGCCATGGGCGCGGGAGTTGCTCTGGAGCACTTTGATATCCTTCAGCGCGTACTGGTTTCCCCCAGGAGATTGGGATAAACCAGGAGGCGAAGCCCCGGAGGGGCGCGGAACGCTAGGAGGCGTGGGAACCGTGAGTAGGACGCTTGACAAAAGAAGAGGCCTGATCATCTCAGGTGTTGTTATCTTTCTGTTGATCAGCCTGGTCGCGGTGACCTCGCGGGATAGACCACAGGCTACCTGGTTTGAGCGCATGGTACGGGATGCGCTTATTCCTTTACAGAGTGTTTTAAGCAACACTACGTACGGCATAGCGAAAAACCTGGCGATGTTCCGGGAGTTGGGGCGCCTCCGGGCGGAAAATCAGGCCTTACGCGCCGAGGTGTCGCGGTTGCAGACCGCCAACAGCCAGATGGAGGAATACCGCCGGGAAAATCAGCGTTGGAAGAAGCTCCTTGACTTCCGTGAGGCTTCCGTGCACAAACTTTTGGCCGCCCAGGTGGTGGCCCGAGATACTTCCAACTGGTTTAACACGCTGGTGATCAACAAGGGCGAGGCTGACGGCGTCAAAAAGGGGATGCCTGTGATCAGCGACGAAGGGGTGGTGGGCCAGGTTCGCCAGGTCAACCCGCATTCGTCCGTGGTTTTATTGATTTTGGACTCCAAAAGCGCTGTGGGCGGCCAAATCCAGGAATCAAGGGATTTTGTTCTGGTTGAAGGCTCAACGGACCGTCTGGGAACCGGAGAGGTCAAGCCTCTGGGGCCGCATACCAAATTACGCAAGGGTGACCATGTAGTTACGTCCGGGTTGGGGGAGGTCTTCCCCAAAGGGCTGCCTCTGGGGCGGATAGAGCAGGTAACCAAGGGGAGATTCGGGCTTTCCGCCAAGGGAATTTTGACTCCGGCTGTGAATTTCGCGCGGCTGGAGGAGGTTTTTGTGGTAGTCAGGGTTTCGACGCAACTGGACGAAGGAGCATACCCGGCGTACTCCGGCAACCGCCGGCCGCAAGAAAAAGCTCAGCCGGCCAAGAAAAACGCTCCTGCCAGCGCCGGGCAGGCGGCGCCGGCAGGTCAAAACCCGGCGAACCCAAATCCGCCGGCTGAGAACAACCCTTCCGCAAGTGCGCAGCCGGTTGAAAAGCCGGCTTCTGGTAATGGGGAGGGCAACTAAGTGTACGTCCTGGTCATCGGCCTTGTATTGTTTCTGAGCGTCATACTTCAGGCCACGGTTTTGCCTCACTTGCAGATCTTCGGTATAAAGCCGGATCTGGTTTCTCTGGTGGTGGTGGCCTTTGCGCTCTTTCGTGGCAGGTATCAGGGAGCGGCTGTGGGAATCAGCGGAGGATTGTTGATCGATCTGTTGCGGGGAGATTTTTTGGGGTTGGCGGCTTTGTCGAAAGGGACAACCGGTTTTTTGCTCGGAACCATGGAGGAACGAGTCTTCAACGACGACTTCATTGTGCCGATTATAACCGCTTTTGCCGGGACTTTTGCCGATCAGTTGCTTTTTTTAATTCTTGGCAATGCTTTTGGGCTCGATTATCCTTTGTGGCCTGGAATCTTTGCGGTGGCTATTCCTACCGCGCTTTATACAGCCATGTTGATGCCGCTCTTGTATAACCGGCTCTATGGACTCAACCGGCGCCTGATCAAGATGAGCTGGGAGGTAAGGCGAAAACTATTCTAAGAGGTGACCTGGATGACCGCCAGAGAAATGGAGCAGCGGCTTCGATTCCTGTCATACTTTGTGATTGTGGTCTTTACGGCGCTCTTTTTCAGGCTGTGGTACCTTCAGATTATGCAGGGTGCGGTTTTCGCCGAACGCGCCAGGACGAACAGCATGCGCCGGGTGGTCATCACAGCGCCGCGAGGGATCTTCTATGATCGAAACGGCAAGCGGCTGGTGGACAGTAGATTGGCCTTTTCGGTTTCGGTCATTCCCAGAGAATTACCCAGGGATCACCAGGAGATCTTTCGTAAACTCGGCCGCATCCTGGGTATTGATCCGAGGGAGATTGAACAGGCTGTTTCCAACCCGAACAATATGCCCTACTATCCGGTGCGCCTTAAGCGGGATGTGGATGCGAAGACGGTGACCCTGGTGGAAGAGAGCCGGCTGGATCTCCCCGGGGTGATTGTGGAAGAGTTACCGGTCCGGGACTATGTTTACGGCCGCTATGCCGCGCACTTATTCGGCTACCTTGGCAATATCAGCGGAAAAGAGTATGAGTACTATAAAAACTATGGTTACATGGCCTCAGACGTTATCGGCAAAACCGGGTTGGAACGCGATTTTGAAGAGTACTTGCGCGGGGTGGATGGGGGCCAGCAGGTGGAGGTCAACAAGGTCAACCGTCCGATCCGGGTCCTGGGTGAGGTGGAGCCGATCCCTGGCGATAATCTCGTTCTGACGCTGGACAGCCATGTCCAGCAGGTGGCGGAAGAAGCCCTGGACCAGCAACTTGACTGGATCCGGAAAAATACTCCTTATAAAAACGCCAGGGCCGGCGCGGTGATTGCTCTCATCCCCAAAACCGGCGAGATATTGGCTTTTGCCAGCAGGCCGGATTTTGACCCCAATCGATTTGTCGGCGGGGTTCCGGCTGAATACTGGGAAGAACTTTCCAAAGATCCTTATCACCCCTTTACCAACCGTGTAACCCAGGCGGCCTTTCCTCCCGGGTCGACCTTCAAGGCGGTAACCGGTATTGCCGCTTTGGAAGAAGGGAAGACCACCGCCAACGAATATTTCTATGACATAAACGGCCGTGATTCGGTTTACCCGCAGAAGACCGACTGGGGCCTGGCGGATGGAATTTTTCACGGCAAGCAAACCATCGTTGAAGGTTTGCAGAACTCATGCAACATCGTCTTTTATGAACTGGGTCGGCGCGTGGGGATAAACCGGCTGGCATACTGGGCCAGAGAACTGGGGCTGGGACAGCCGACCGGCCTCAAGCTCACCCCTACCGAACGGTACGGCACCGTTCCCGATGAAGAATGGAAAAGAAAGCAGTTCACCCGCCCTGACAACAAGATCTGGTATCCCATCGAGACCCTGGATGTGGCTATCGGTCAGGGGGCGCTGGAAGTTACTCCCATCCAACTGGCCAACCTGTATGCCACGATTGCCAATGGCGGCACGGCCTACCGTCCTTTTGTGGTGAAAGAGATTACGTCCAGGGACGGCAGGGTGATTAAACGTTTCAGGTCGGAGGTTCTCCGGCGGGTGAGATTGAAACCCCAGACCGTGGCGATCATCAAGGAGGGGTTGTCCAAGGTGGTCGGAGAAGGGACCGCCGCCTATGCCTTCCGCGGTTTTCCGCTCCCTGTGGCAGGAAAGACCGGCACTGCGGAGATTGCCAAGGGAGTCCGGGATGTCCACGCCTGGTTTGCGGCGTTTGCCCCTATCGACGATCCACAGATTGTCGTGGTGACCATGGTGGAGAGGGGCGGCCATGGCGGTTCATCTGCCGCCCCGGTGGCCCGTAAGGTGATGGAGGCATTCTTTGGCCTCGATAAACCCAAAGAGACGTCTCAAGAAGCGCCCGGCGGGAAACCAGGGAACAGCCAGCCGGCTAACCCGTTCCAAGCCTCCCCTAATCAAGCGCCCGCCGGGCCGGCTATCGCGCCTCAGGTCACTCCTGCGGCGCCTTCTCAGGCCGCTCCAGCAACACCGCCCCAGGTTGCTCCCACGGCGCCTCCTGCGACCGCCCCGGCGGGGAATGCCGGACAGCCACCGGCTAATATCGAAAACAGCGCAACAGGGGCAGAAAAACCGGCGCCTGCCAATCCGTAGGGTAGAAATTGGAATACCGCCAGAAGGAATCTACCATTCTGTGGCGAAGTAAGTGAGCAGCAATCCGGGAGGCTGAATGTGGGGGAAGGTAGATGCCGCGGGAACTGGTTGTCTTTAAAGGGTCAAGGCAAGGTTTGAAGATGTTGCTTGACCCGGTGGCGGATTTTTCTGCGGTGGCGGGTGAGCTTCAAAGAAAACTTGCCCATTCCGATGGTTTTTTTGCGGGTGCATCCGTTCGAATTTCAACCGGCGGGCGTGAATTGACGCCGGAACAGATGCGCGAACTTGTCGAGATCATCAAAGAAGAGTTTGGGTTAAAACTTTCGGCGATAGAGCAAGGAAGTGAGGATCCGGCATGGGAAACCTCCGAAAATGAGGCGCAGGCCAACGGGGTCGCTGCCCGGCTGGTTGATCAAAGTGGTTTTGACTCCCGAATGGTGGATCGGTCCACTTTAATGGTGAAACGAACCTTGCGTTCCGGCCAAAGCGTCAGATACAACGGAAACGTGGTGGTTCTTGGGGACGTCAATCCCGGGTCGGAGATCATCGCCAGCGGAGATATTATTGTGATGGGCAGCCTCAGAGGTGTTGCTCACGCGGGCGCGACGGGGGACAGGCAAGCGATGGTGGCGGCTTTTCGTCTCTTGCCCACACAGCTCCGGATCGCGCATTTTATCGCCCGGGCTCCTGATGAGAAGCAGCCACTGCCCAATGTCCCGGAGATTGCGCGGATTAAAGATGACCTTGTAGTGGTGGAGGAGTACGTATCCTAAATCGGAAGAGCGCAAGGGGAGGAGTTTCCATGGCGGGGAAAGTTATAGTGATTACCTCTGGCAAAGGCGGGGTGGGTAAGACCACAACCACCGCCAACCTGGGGACCGGCCTGGCGGCGCTGGGGCGCAAGGTGGCCCTGGTGGATGCGGATATCGGTTTGCGCAATCTCGATGTGGTCATGGGTTTGGAGAACCGGATCGTATATGACATCGTGGATGTGGCGGAGGGCAATTGCCGTCTCCGGCAGGCTCTGATCAAAGACAAACGGTATGATCAACTGTTTTTGTTGCCGGCCGCACAGACAAGAGACAAGGACGCCGTCACGCCGGAACAGATGAAGAATATTTGCGATGAACTCCGGAAGGATTTTGACTATGTTTTGATCGATTCACCCGCCGGGATTGAACAGGGCTTCAAAAATGCGATTGTCGGCGCTGATTCCGCAATTATCGTCACTACCCCGGAAGTTTCCGCGGTGCGGGATGCGGATAGGATTATCGGGCTTTTGGAAGCGGCTGAGCTCCGGGATCCCAAACTGATTTTGAACCGTCTCCGGCCGGACATGGTGAAAAAAGGAGACATGATGGATATTGATGATGTGATCGAGATCCTGGCCATCTCTCTGATCGGGGTGGTGCCCGAGGATGAAAATATCATCATCTTTACCAACCGGGGGGAGCCGGTGGTCCTGGATCATGGCTCACCGGCGGGGCAGGCTTATCGCAACATCGTGCGGCGGCTGGAGGGTGAGGAAATTCCTTTGATGAGCTTTCAGGGCTCCAGCAGTTTCCTGTCGTTGTTCAAGCGCCTGGTAGGGATAGGGGGGCGTTGAGATGGGCGGGGTTAATGTGATGGATCTCCTGTCGCAGATCTTCAGCAAAGATACAGAGACACGAAGCAAAGATACCGCCAAAGAGCGCCTGCGGTTGGTGCTGGTGCATGATCGGACCAGCATCTCCCCGCAACTGTTGGAAACTCTCCGGGAAGAATTGATTGCCGGGATCTCCAAATATCTGGAGATCGACGAAGGAGGCCTTGAGGTTAACCTGGATCGCAATGAACGAGCGGTAGCGCTGGTGGCCAATATCCCAATTCGCAAGATGAAACGCCCTTTTAACGCCGTCGTCGAACGGTGATCAGGTGCCTCTCCAGGCACTTTCCTTATATATGCATATGCAATAAGGGCGAGATACGCAATAAAGGACGCGGTTGCTATGATTGACAAACGCCTCATCAAAAATCTTGACTTGCCATTGCTGGGGGTGGTGCTGGGGATCACTACTTTGGGCATTTTGGCGGTATACAGCGCTACCCATTCCTCCATGGTGGAAAACGGCGGTAATCCCTATTATTTTGCCAAGCAGCAGGTGGTCGGGGCGTTGATTGGACTAATCGCCATAGCGATTGTCATCAACTTTGATTACCGTGGTCTCGATAAATTTACTCCATATATCTATATTGGCAATTTGGTATTGCTCGGTGTAACTTTGGTGGTGGGCAAGGTGGTGTCCGGAGCGCAAAGCTGGCTGTCATTGGGGCCTCTTAGTTCCTTTCAGCCTTCTGAGATCGCTAAGATTGCCATTATCGTTACTCTGGCCAAACATCTGGAGGCCAAGCGCGATCTTCAGAAGTTGACCGGGTTGCTCTCGCCGTTCATTCATGTCGGCATTCCCATGGCGCTCATCCTGTTGCAACCCGATCTGGGAACGGCGATGGTCTTTGTGGGAATTCTTTTCGGGATGTTGTTAATAGGTGGAGCCCGGCCGAAGCATTTACTGGGGATTATCCTCATCTTTGCGGCACTGTCGCCGCTTGTATACTTTTTTGTGTTAAAGGACTACCAGCAGGCCCGGATTATGACCTTTATCAACCCTTATGCCGACAGCCGGGGGAGCGGCTATAACGTCATTCAGGCCATGATTGCCGTGGGTTCCGGCCGGTTTTTTGGCAAGGGGCTTTTTTCCGGAACCCAGACCCAGCTAAACTTTGTGCCGGAACATCACACCGACTTCATCTTTTCAGTGGTTGGCGAAGAGCTCGGGTTCATAGGCAGCGTGCTTCTTTTAGGGGGCTATTTCTTTATCGTCTGGCGGGGAATCCGGACGATCTCCCACGCCCGTGAGAGTTTTGGAGCGCTCCTGGCTACCGGGATTGTTTCAATGATGCTCTTCCACATTATGATTAATGTGGGGATGAACGTGGGGATTATGCCGGTTACCGGCATCCCGCTTCCGTTTATGAGTTTTGGCAGAAGCTCGCTGGTAACCAATCTGATCGGTATCGGTCTCTTGCTGAATATTTACATGCGCCGGCAAAAGATCCTGTTTTAGGTTTGGCAACGTCCGCGGGGGCATGGTATAATGAATTATAATGAATAATGAATATGGAAGATTAAGAAAAGATGTTGAGCGAGCCTTTTAATAACTAATTTTTTTGGTTATATATCCTATCGAAGGAGTTGGCCGGCATGGCCCTCGGGATTACGCGTAAAGCAGAATACGCCATTTCGTTACTGGTGGACCTTGCTTTGCACAAGGACGGGTTTATCCTGTCCAAGGAGATTGCCCAGCGGCAGCGGATCCCCTCGAACCTTCTCCCGCAAATCGCGGCGATTCTCGGCAAGAAAGGGTGGGTACGCGGGACGAGGGGCGCTGGCGGCGGCCTACAGTTAGCAATGGATCCGGCTCGGATCTCCGTGGAAGACGTGATTCGACTTATTGAGGGCCCCATCGCCCTCAACAAATGCCTCGTGGATGAGGATGGGTGTGAAAAAAGGTCCGAATGTCCCCTTCACGGCGTTTGGGCGAAAGCGCAACTACAGATGCTGGAGGTCCTTGGCGGGACAACTATTCGAGATCTGGCGGACGCCAAGCTCGCCCTCACCAAAAAAGAGATTTAAGGTAATTTTTAAGTCCCAGTAATGATCGCTGGCTTTTCAGGAGAATCTGTTTAGCCGGCGAGCTTTTTTATTGCAGGAAGACATACGCGTTTCCACGCTCCAATACAATTAAATGTGGCATTTGGCACGGAGGCCAAGGTGCCGCGGAACCCATGGAGGGGTGAGAGCGGCCATTTGGCACGGAGGCCAAGGTGCCGCGAAACCCATGGAGGGGTGAGAGCGGCCAAACACTTTCATCAGGAGGAACTCCCTGTGAGGTGGGAACGCACAATACGAAAGACATCTTTTTCCGTCCTGATCTTCTTAGGGATCAATGCGCTCAATACGGTGGATCTGCCGCCTGCCAAGCTGGTGCGGAATTACGTTTCCTTTGTGCTCACGACGGGGTACAATTACTCTGATATGCTGTCGCAGGCCCAGAGCCTGGGCACATTTTCAGGCAAAGTCGACTGGAAAACGGTTTGGCAGCGTATTCGTACCGGTCGCAATCCGGATGCAAACGGGTCAGATGCCGCTGGCCCTGATGCCGCCAATGGAGTGGGGGAAGATCAGGGCGGCGAGGGTACCGGCGGTGGTTCCAATGGTACTACCGGTAGAAATACCGAAGAAGATCGAAGTGAGGCAGTGCCTGGCGACAAGCCCACATTGGCAAGCGCGGCCACTTTAGACGGTTTAACTGCGGGAAAAGATCCAGTCCGTTTGACCCATTCAGCCCGTTCAGACGATCTCCGGCCCGTCATGCCCGTGGCCGGAAGGTTATCCGATGGTTTTGGAATGCGGCTTCATCCGATCAAGAAAAGGCCGGCGGTTCACGAGGGGCTGGACATCATAGCCCCCGTGGGGACACCGGTAAAAGCGGCGCTGGATGGCAAGACAGTGGAAGTTTACGTTAGCCCCAGCTTTGGGAAGGTCGTGGTGCTCGAACATTCAAACGGGTTCAGGACGCTCTATGCCCATCTCCAAATGGCTTTAGTACGGCCCGGACAGCCGGTTAAAAAGGGACAGATCATTGCTAAAGTCGGCAATACCGGCGCTTCCACCGGCGCCCACCTGCACCTGGAGTTATGGAAGGATGGGGTGGCGGTTGACCCCCTTCCCTGGTTTGCCGGCAACCTTTGATGGGCGAGTTGGCACGGAGGCAAAAGGGGGATTGGTGCAAGGGGCTGAGGCCAGATGCGAATCGGCAAGATCTTTGGCGTACGTATAGTTTTGAATCCCTTTTTTCTGCTCATGCTCTTCGGATTTGGCATTGCCGGTCTTTTACCCCAGGCGCTGATCCTTTTCGGTATAGTTTTGATTCACGAAACCGCTCACATGGCAGTGGCCAGAGGCTATGGCCTTAAAGTGGAAGAGATCGAGCTTTTGCCTTTTGGCGGGGTAGCTCGCATCGAAGAGATGATCGAATTTGATCCGGCGGTGGAAAGAACTGTGGCGCTGGCCGGCCCGCTGACCAACCTGTTCCTGGCGGGAATCAGCCTCCTTTTGCTGGTATATGCGGTGTTCCCCCGCGAGACTGGGATCCGTCTGATCCAGGATAACCTGTTGATGGCCAGCTTCAACTGTATACCGGCCCTGCCGCTTGACGGCGGGCGGGTTTATCGCGCCAGGCTGGCAAGAAAGATTGGGTATCGCAGGGCCACCGAGCGGGCGGCAAGCCTGGGGCAGATCCTGGCCCTGGTGTTTGCTATTTTCGGCCTGGTGGGCCTTTACATGGGCTATTTAAACCTTACGCTGATTTTACTGGCATTTTTTGTCTTTTATGCGGCAAGGAAGGAGAAGAACCTTGCCGCATATGCTTTTATCCGCTATTTGACCCAAAAGAAAGATGAACTCAGGCGTAACGGGGTCTTGCCCGCCGAACAACTGGTAGCGTCCGCGGATCTTCCGGTGCGGGAGATCATCAAATACTTTGTCCCAAAGCGTTATCATCTGGTTTTGCTTACGAATCAAAATTACGAAATCATTGGGTTGGTAACCGAAATCGAGATAATCAATGCACTATTTGATCGGGGAATGGAGACCCCCTTGCGGGATTTGACGGGGCATAAGCTCTAGTCGGATCAGGCGAGGGTTGTTTTTTCAGACCAATAGGGGTATAATTAGCAAAAGGTGGCTATAAAGGGGAACCTATGTCTTTTCGAGATCTGGGAAAGGCGCCACCGGCGGCGCGTAAAAGCAAAGCAGGCAGGCGCTTGTTAATGCGCTGCCAGCCTGCATAAGGCGCGGTGGAATACTGTTATACTAAATAAGCAATATACGCACATTCGGCAAGGAGCCACGGGAGGGCAAATAGAGTGCTTCAGGATCATAGCCTTGCTGGGGGCCAATACCGGCAAATTATCCGGGAAATATTGCCCAAGGTTGAAAAGCCCACCCGTTATCAGGGAAATGAACTCAACGCGGTCCATAAAGATCCGGGTTCGGTGGAGATCAAGATTGCCCTGGCATTCCCCGACCTTTACGAGGTGGGCATGTCCCACCTGGGGTTGAAGATCCTGTACCACATCATTAATGGGCGTAAGGATGCTCTGGCGGAACGCGCCTACGCCCCCTGGGTGGACATGGAGCAGAGGCTCCGGGAAAAGGGCGTACCGCTGTTTTCCATGGAATCCTGGACTCCTCTCCGGGACTTTGAGATCCTTGGTTTTACCCTCCAGTACGAGATGAGTTATACAAACATCCTGAACATGCTGGATCTGGCGGGAATTCCCTTGCGATCCGGCCAGCGGGGAGACAGGGATCCGCTGGTGATCGCCGGAGGCCCCTGCGCCTTTAACCCTGAACCCCTGGCGGCTTTTGTAGACCTTTTTGTGATTGGCGACGCCGAAGAGGCGATTCATGAGGTCCTTGACACCTATATGATTTGGCGCGGCAGGGGCAGGCTAGCTTTATTGAGCGCTCTGGCCAGGATTCCGGGGGTTTATGTACCATCCCTTTTTGAGGTGGAATATACCGCGGAAGGGTTAATCCAGGGATGGCGCCCCGGGGAGGAGGACCTCCCTTTTCCGGTCAGGAAGCGGGTTGTGCCGGACCTCGATCTGGCTCCTTACCCTGACGCCTTTCCTGTTCCCTACATGGACATCGTTCATGATCGGGCGATGGTGGAGGTGCTGCGCGGTTGCACCAGGGGCTGTCGTTTTTGCCAGGCTGGCATGATCTACCGGCCGGTCCGGGAGAGGCGGCCCGAGACGGTGAAAAAATTGGTAAGATCCCTGTTGGATCGCACCGGTTACGAAGAGTTGTCGCTCACCTCCTTAAGCAGCAGTGATTATACCTGTATCCAGCAAGTGATCGGCGATCTGATGCTCCAGTTGGAGCCTGAGGGCGTGGCGCTCTCCTTGCCCTCGCTGCGCGTGGACTCTTTTGCGGTGGGCCTGGCGGATCAGATCCAGAGGGTGCGCAGGACCAGCCTGACCTTTGCGCCCGAGGCCGGCACGCAGCGGTTGCGGGATGTAATCAACAAAGGGGTCACGGGGGAGGATTTGCTTGAAACGGTGAGGGCGGTCTTTGGGGCCGGGTGGTCTTCAGTGAAACTCTATTTCATGATCGGGCTGCCCACCGAGACCGAGGCGGATCTTCAGGGGATTGTGGATCTTGCTTACGCGGTGCTCAAAGAAGGCCGCTCCGCCAGGCGGCATGGGGCAAAGGTCGCCCGGGAACGGGACGGCCATGGCCTTCCGATGCCTGGCCGGATCTCTGTAACGGTGAGCGCCTCATCCTTTGTTCCCAAACCGCATACCCCGTTTCAATGGGAACCACAGGCCGGACTTGAAACACTGGTGGAGCGTCAGGAGTTTCTCAAGGAACGCTTGCGGGACCGGGCCATCGCTTTTCAGTGGCATGATGCACGCTTAAGCCAGATGGAGGCTGTACTTTCCCGGGGTGACCGCCGGGTGGGGGAGGCTTTGGAAAGGGCCTGGCAATTGGGATGCCGGTTTGACGGGTGGGCGGATCATTTTCACTATGACCGCTGGTTACAGGCCTTTGCCGATACGGGGCTCTCAATAGACTTTTATGCCCACCGGGAGAGAACGTTTAAAGAACGGCTGCCCTGGGAGGTAGTGGATGCCGGTGTTACGCGGCAATATCTCTGGCGGGAGAGGACAAGAGCCCTGGCCGGAGAAAGGACCGCCGACTGCCGTTTTGGGCCATGCCCCGGGTGCGGCGTCTGCCCGCGGCTGGGGGTGGATACCCGGCTGGCCGGGCCTGCGTTTACCGGGCAGGCAGGGGGATGAATCTTGGGCAACGAGAAAACCAGGATCAGAATTAGATTTAGCAAGGGCGACCCATTGCGGTTCATCTCACATCTGGATTTGACCCGGGCCATGGAAAGGGCTGTACGCCGGGCAAGGCTGCCGATTGCGTTCTCCCAGGGCTTTCACCCGATGCCCAGGATTGTCTATGCTTCGGCGCTTCCGGTTGGGACCACCAGTGAAGCGGAGTATGCTGATTTTGAATTCAGCCGGCCCGTGGGAGCAGAAGAGGTGGCACAGCGGCTGAATGCGGTACTGCCGGAGGGGATCCAGATCCTGGATGCCGCGCAGGTGCCGTTGGATTCCGGAGCTCTGATGGCCATGATCGATCTGGCGGAATATCAGGTGGAGGTATCCGGGCAGCCGGCTTTAACCCGTGACCAGGTGCAGGGGGCCATCCGGGAACTTCTGGCCCGGCGGACGGTAACGGTGGAACGCAAGGGAAAAAAAGGGATCAAGGTTTTTGACCTGCGGCCGCTCATCGAAGAGATTTCCTGGTGCGGTGAAGACCATGGCGCCCACCGGATCGCGATGCGGCTGAAGATGGGCAACTCGGGAAATGCCCGTCCAGAAGAGATTGTAGACGCTTTGGGTTTGCCAATGGTCAATGCAAGTATGCACCGGACCGGCTTGTTTATTGTCCAAGAGGGGAGGCCCATGTCTCCGATAGAGTAAAGTTTGATCTTTTCCGCGGCCCGGTCAGGGCCGGCGAGGGGGAATATTGTGGCGAGGGACATTATTGTCAACGCCCTGGGCAGCGAAAAGCGGGCTGCGCTGCGCGAAGACGGGCGGGTGTTTGAATTGTATATTGAACGTGCCATGGACGAGCGAGTTGCGGGAAATATTTATAAAGGACGGGTTGAGAATGTATTGCCAGGCATGCAGGCGGCTTTTGTAAATATCGGGCTGGAACGCAATGCCTTTCTATACGTGGATGATGTGCCGGCGCAGATGGGGCGGGAGGTAGTCGCCCGGGAGGAAGTGGACCTTGAAGATGCGGGGGACTCCGCCGAACTCCAGGAGGCGGTGATCGAGGTTGCAAGTAAGGCCGATCGGCGCCGCCGCCGGTCGATCAATGAAGTTCTTCGAGTAGGGCAAGAGGTGATTGTCCAGGTCAGCAAGGAAGCCATTGGCACCAAGGGGGCGCGGGTGGTCTCCAACCTGACTATCCCGGGGCGGTATCTGGTACTCATGCCCACGGTGAACTATATCGGCGTCTCCCGGCGCATTGAGGGCGGGGACGAGAGGGAACGGCTGAAGAGCATTGCCGCCAAGATCAAGCCCAAATCCATGGGGGTCATCGTCCGCACCGTAGCCGAGGGTCAGTCTGAACGGGACCTGCAAAGGGACATGAAGTTTCTGATCAAGGTCTGGGAAAAACTTCAGGCTAGGAGCCGCAAGGTCAAGGCGCCGGCGCTGCTCTACCGGGATCATGATCTGATCTACAGGCTGGTGCGTGATTATTTCACCGAGGATATTGAAAAGCTGGTGATTGATTCCCGGCCGGAATACGAAAAGGCCAGGGATCTTCTGGGCTCCCTCTCCCCTGGTTTGCGGTCCCGGATTGAATATTTTAATTTGAAGGAGCCGATCTTTGACCATTACGGAATTGAAGCGGAGATCGAGAGGGCCCTGCGGCGCCGGGTATGGCTGGATTGCGGCGGCTACCTGGTGATCGATGAGACAGAAGCCCTGGTCAGCATCGATGTGAATACCGGAAAATTTATCGGTTCCACCAACCTTTCGGACACAGTTTTGGCCACCAACCTGCAAGCCGCCAGTGAAATTGCCCGCCAGTTGCGGTTGCGTAACATGGCCGGGATTATCATCGTGGATTTTATTGACATGGTTTCCGCCGAGGATCGCGCCAAAGTTCTGGCCTTATTGGAGGAGGAGGTCCGCAAAGACAAGGTCAAGACCAATATTGTCGGTTTCACAAGCCTGGGTCTGGTGGAGATCACGCGTAAAAAAGTCCGGCCGGATCTGGACGAAGTTTTGCAAAAGAGGTGTCCTTGCTGCGATGGGACCGGCAGGATCCTTTCGGAGGAGACCATTGCGCTAAAGGTGGAAAGGCAGCTTATCTCCCTGGCAGCTGAACAAAAGGCTGAGGCGATCTTTGTAAACGTCCACCCGCTGGTTGGGGCAGTCCTGATTGGCACCGGGGGAACCAATTTACACCGCCTTGAGCAGCTTACGGAGAAGATTATTTATGTAAAGGGCTCGGAACATCTCCCGATGGAGAGCGTTAACATTCTCTTTGGATCCAGGGAAGAAGTGGAAAAAAAGGCTTTGCCGGTTCAAGAGGGCCAGATTATGTTTGTAACCATCTCCGATACCCATGCCGCCAACCCGCGGAACGGGATCGCGCGGGTGGAAGGCTATGTGCTGGACATCGAAGGAGCAGGTGAATTCGTGGGGCGGACCCTGAAGGTGGAGATTGTCAAGGTATACAGAACATATGCCAAGGGCCGGATCGTTGATACGGAGGTCCCCGGCGACCAGCTGGAGGTTGGATACATTCCATCCAAGGGATAAAATAAGGAAGGTGCCCGAAATGAGTTTTGACAACAGGGCAAAAGACCTTATCAAGCAGATGCTGCAGATAATGGGGGAACTTGCCGCATCTTACGAAGAGGCGTGGACCCTGGCCATCACGGATGAGCAGACCGGCCTGGCAAACCGCCGCCTCTTTGAGCAGAGGCTTCAAGAAGAAATTCAACGCGCGGAACGGTACAATCGCGGGTTGACGCTGGTGATGCTGGATATTGACGATTTCAAACTGTATAATGACACGCATGGCCATCTGGCCGGGGATAAGATGCTGGCGGCAATCGCCGCTGTCCTCAAGGAGAATGTCCGGTCCATCGACCTGGCAGCCAGGTACGGAGGGGAAGAGTTTGCGTTGATCCTGCCCGAGACTGATCAGGGCGGGGCATTTACCATTATGGAGCGGGTGAGGCAGTTGGTGGAAAATTCACCTGCCGTGGAAGTTACGGTGAGTGCGGGAATTGCGACCTATCCCAGGGATGGAGTGACCAGGGAGGAACTGATCCACAGCGCGGACCAGGCTCTCTACCAGGCCAAAGCCGCCGGCAAAAATAGAATCGCCCCATTGCCTTCCGGAAACATGTCTTTGCCCAGATCAGCCCCGAATCAGGCGGGAGAGCTGTCCAACAAGCAGGTGGCGGTCGGTTTTGGCGTGGACCACGTGACGCCGCGCAGCTTCTGGCTTGGGGGAGAGGTTTATTCCATCTCGCACATCCACGCCAGGTTGGCTCTGGGGCCGGGGCGGGCAAGGTATGTGGTGAAGACCGACAAGGGTGATTTCGCCCTGTTGCAGGTGGGTAAGAAATGGTTTCTGGAGCGGAAAGTGGACATGGCCCGCGCTGGTAATAATATTGACAGGGCCAGTGCCATGTGATAAAATCAAAAAGTGTTTGTTGGCAACGCCGTCACGCGACACGGTTGCCACCAAACCGCTCAAAACGGGCAACCAGGGTTGAAAGCGGCTATCCCGCGTCCTGGATTTTGGACGTGGCGACGGCCCTGGTGGAAATGTTTGCCGGGTGCATGGCGAAGCCATGTGGATCTTCTGCCCGGCGCCGCAACTGCCCAGGCTTTTGGCGAGTCCAGATTTCGGCCACGGATGGTGGGTGGCGCAAGGCCAGGGAGGCATTCCGCGCGGAGGAGGTGGATTTATCGTGTACGTGGTGGTTGAGACAGGTGGAAAGCAATACAGGGTCGCCGAGGGGGACATCATCACCGTTGAAAAGTTGGACGGTGAGGTAGGAAGCACGGTCGAACTCAACAAGGTTTTGTTGGTGGCCAAAGACGGGCAGGTCCAGGTGGGCAAGCCGTTGGTGGAAGGCGCCAGAGCGATTGCAAAGGTTCTGGGCCAGGACAAGGCCAAGAAGATTCTGGCCTTCCGCTACAAGCCCAAGAAGAATATTCGCCGGCGTTATGGCCACCGGCAGCCGTTTACGCGGCTTTTGGTGGAGAAGATTGAGGCCTGATGTCGATGACCAGGGTGACGGTGCAACGGGAAGACGGCCAGATCGTTGCCTTTTCCGTGGAAGGCCACACCGGGTTTGCCAGGCACGGCAGCGACATCGTTTGTGCCGCGGTTTCAGTGCTTGCCCAGACGGCGGTGCTGGGATTGACCCGGGTACTGGGGCTGGCGGTATCGGTGCAGACGCAGGATGGATTGCTTACCTGCCGGTTGCCGGCGGTTTTGAAGCCGGAGGACAGACGGGGGGCGGACCTGATCCTGGAGACGATGCTGGTGGGTTTAAGGGATATCAGCGAACAGTACCCGCGGCATGTGGCTTTGTCTGACCAGTAATTCAAGAAAGCGAGGCGGACCGAATGTTCCGGATCGACCTTCAATTATTTGCTCATAAAAAAGGTGTCGGCAGTTCGCGCAACGGCCGTGACAGCCAGGCGCAGCGGCTTGGCCTAAAAAGGCATGATGGGCAGTTTGTGACTGCCGGTAGCATCCTGGTGCGCCAGAGGGGGACCAAGTTTCGCCCGGGCGTCAATGTCGGCCTTGGCAAGGACGATACGCTCTTTGCCAAGATTGACGGCTACGTAAGCTACGAGCGGAAAGGCAAGGAAGCCAAACAGGTAAGTGTGTA
>JBLNCV010000143.1:0-15043 GCA_050260975.1 Syntrophothermus sp.
GGCCAAAGGGCTGGAGTTCGACGCCGTGATCATCGCCAACGCCGCCGCCGGCGTCTACCGGCCGGAAGAATTGGACATCAAGCTTCTCTATGTGGCCTGCACCCGCGCCATGCACCGCCTGATCATCCTGTGCGCTGGCGAAGAGACGCCGATCCTGTCACAGATAGACCAAGAGGCCCTGGAGAGGGTTAATCCGGAGCTTTAGGTTGTTTTCGGTCTCTAACCCGCCTGCGTGGTTAAAGTTTTTTGGTTCTAAAGGTATTTCCGCAAAGAGTATGGAATATATGGTACAAGCGCAAAGTGTTCGACGTGGGGGTGATCTTATGTTTGACTTTTTAATGTCCGAAGAGCAAAAGAGCCTGCGGGAAGAGGTAAGACAGTTCGTCAGGGAGGTGCCGCGCCAGCTTATCCTGGACATGGACGCCGAGAAGGTTGTCTTCCCCCGGAGCTTTCTGGAACAGGCCGGCGCGAAAAACTTGCTCGGGCTGCGTTTCCCACGGGAATACGGCGGTCGCGGCCTGGACTGGTCGTCGGAGATCGTGGCGCTGGAGGAGGTCGGGACGCTGGGTACTTCCCTGGCCTGCCTCTACTCCATGCCGACCATAGTTGGAGAAGCCATCAACGTCTTCGGCTCCCGGGAGCAAAAAGAGAGATTCCTCAAACCAACCCTGAAAGGCCAGATGGCCTCGGCCGAAGGGTTGACCGAACCCCGGGGCGGCTCGGACTTCTTTGGAGCCACAAGCATAGCCCGCAAGGAAGGGGACCACTACCTCATCAAGGGGCAAAAACGGTTCATTGTCGGGGCCGAAGGCGCGGACTACTTCATGATCTACGCCAAGACGGATCCCGAGGCGCCACCCAATAAATCCATCAGCGCCTTCCTGGTGGAGAGAGGCCCGGGGGTCAAGGTGGAGTATCTGTACGGTTTGATGGGCACCCGTGGTGGCGGCGCCGGCCGGCTGGTGCTCGACAACTGCCGGGTTCCGGCGGAAAATTTACTCGGCCGGGAAAACGGCGCGGCGGAGATCTTCTACCGGATGATGATCCCGGAGCGCCTGACCAGCGCGGCTGGCGCCATCGGCATGGGGCGAGCCGCGCTGGAAGTGGCCGCCCGGTACAGCACCCGGCGCAAGGCCTTCGGCAAACATATTAAAGACTTCCAGGCCGTGGGCTTTAAGATCGCCGACAGCATCACCCGTCTCGACGCAGCAAGGGCCATGGTCTACGCAACTGCCAAAGCGGTGGATGCCGGCCATGATCCATCCGGGATCCGGCGCCTGGTGTCGGAAGCCAAGAAGTTCGCCACGCAGGCCGCCTGGGATATCGTCAACGACGCGATGCAGGTGATGGGCGGCATCGGCTACACCAACATTTACCCCATTGAGCGGCTTTTGAGAGATATACGGTTGATCATGATCTGGACGGGGACGAGCGAAGTGATGAACCTGATCATTCAACACGAAATTTACAAGGAGCTTGGGAATCTGGCGGACAACCGCCGGGACGTGGAACTGGACGCCCACGAGGCCGATAAGGATCAGGAAAAGGTCTACGAGTGAGAGGCCGCGATATGGAAGCCAGTATGATGAAAAGCCAGGATTATCGGGATAAATCCGATTTTTAGAGGGGGGGTTGGAGAGATGAGCGAACTGGTTCACCAGCTTTTGGAACGCAATGCCCGGAAGGATCCCTTTGAAGTTGGGGTACGCTGGCTACCGACCGTGCCTCCACTTCTGACAGGCTCGGGCATAAGCGCGGGCCGCGGACCTGATCTTCAGGACAAGCGAGGGCATCAAGGTTGCTTGACGCCCTCGCGGCCCGGATCTTTTTTGTTCTCCAGGCTGCGCCACAGGTACCAGGTAGCTATCGTTTCGTAGGGATGCCATGGCCTGGCGATCTCCACGAGTTTGCCCCTGTCCGGAAGAGCCTCAAGACCGTAAGCCAGTTGCACGGCGCGCCTTAGGCCCAGATCCCATACCGGCAGTACATCGGTCCGGTTCAAGGCAAAGATGAGAAACATGGTTACCGTCCACTCGCCAACGCCCTTAACCGTGCGAAGCTGCCTTGCAATCTCCTCTTCCGGCAATTGATCAAGCCGCGCCAAATCGATCGTCCCGTCCAAACATTTGCGGGCCAGATCCTTGAGATACCGCATCTTCTGAGGAGACAAACCGGCGCTACGCAGGCTTGCTTCGTCCAGATTTGACACTCCTTCAGGCGTGGGTTGTCCACCCGGAAAAAGCGCCCGGAATCGCCGTACGATGGATTCCCCCGCCTTCGAGGAGATTTGCTGGCAGATGATGGATTCGGACAGCGACGAAAAGTAATCCGTATCCGGCATGAGGGCGCACAACTCGTACCTGTCAATCAACGCCGCAAGCACCGGATCGGCGTTGCGGAGGTGCGATATTGCTTCGGTCCAGTCGGGTTTAGGTACCACCATAAAACTCCTTTCCACCGCCGCCGGGTTACTTCACCAGCCAGCGCAAGAGCGGCGGCATCACAATAAGCACGCTCACCACCCGGATAAGGTGCAAAGCGGCCACCTTGGGCGCGTCCGCCCCCAGCACGCTGGATAGAAGCACCATGTCGGTCATCCCGCCGGGAGCGGTGCTGAAAAGGGAGGTGATGATGTCCAGCCTGCTGATCTTGCTGATTACAAACCCCGTGATGAGCCCCGTGGTCAGCAGGGTGATCACCAGAATCGCCGCCGGCAGGGCAATCTGTTTGAGCTCTTGCAGTACCTGAGGGGTGATACTGAGCCCGATCATGGCCCCCAGAACCATTTGGACCGCCAACCTGGTCCAGGAAGGAAGCACGCCCAATTGCACGCCGCTCCCCCGTATAACGGCCACCAGCACCATGGACCCTATCAACGCTCCGGCGGGAATCCGCAACTTCAGCGCCACAAACCCCCCGATGGCTGCAATGAGTAGAGTAAGCGCCAGGTAGCCCATTTTTTGCCCCAATCCTTTCTCGCCTTTCTCTTTTCCTGCCACGGTTTGCATTTCCGGAATGTTTGACAAAAGGATCACCGCCTTTGGCCAAATATATCTCCATTTTATCCTATTCCAGGCCACAAAAAAAGAGGGTCTTAGAAGTTGGGGCTTTTGGCGACCTTATCCAGGACAGCCGGCACCTCAGCGGCCATCATGGTTCCGAAACAGGTATAAAGATCAAGCAGCCATCCTGCCGCGCACCATCTGACGCAAACTCGCAAACGCCGGCCAGGCCATGGCCACCAAAGCAATGGCCAGGATGGCGCCGGAGATGGGCCTGGTGAAGAAGATGGCCGCGCTGCCGTTGGACAAGATCAGGGATTGGCGCAAGGAGTTTTCCAGCAGGTTTCCCAGCACCAGGGCCAGCACCAGGGGCGCCGCCGGGATCTCCAGCTTCTTCATCAGGTAACCCACCAGTCCGAAGAAGATGGTCAAGGCCACGTCAAACATGCTGTTATTCAGGCTGTAGGTCCCGATAAGGATGAAGGCGATCACCACGGAGTTCAAAAGCGGGCGGGGAACCTGGAGGATCCGGACAAATACCGGAATCGCCACCAATGATAGCACCACCAGCATTACGTTACCGATGTACATGCTCCCAATCAACCCCCAGACGAAATCCGGGTTGCGCTCAAAAAGCAGCGGGCCGGGCCGCAAGTCAAACATCAGCAGCGCGCCCATCATTACCGCGGTGCTGGCGGAGCCGGGGACACCCAGCGTCAAAAGCGGCACCATGGCGCCCACAGAAGCGGCGTTATTGGCCGCCTCCGGAGCGGCCACCCCCTCAATCGCTCCCTGGCCAAACTTTTCCGGGTGTTTGGAGGTATTTTTAGCCACGCCATAGGTGATAAAGGACGCGATGGTGGCCCCGGCCCCCGGCAGCAAGCCGATGAAAAACCCGACCACCGTGGCGTGCAGGATGTGCCAGGCGGAGGCTACCCAGTCCCTCACAGTGGGAAAGAGTTTGCGCCATCTCAGATCACTTTTTGGCACCAAAAACATGTCCATTTGAGCTTCCTCTGAGTTGGCCAGGATCTCGGCGATGCCGAAGAGGCCCATGGCGGCCGTAATGAAGTCCACCCCGCCGTAAAGTTCTCTCCACCCGAAGGTGTAACGGGGAAGGCCGGTAACCAGATCCAGTCCGATGATGGATAGAAAGAGCCCAACCACCGCGGCCAAAAAGCCCTTGAGCGGGTACTTGCCCGTCAATCCGGCCAGGGTGGTCAGTCCCAGAACCATCAAGGCAAAATATTCAGGCGGCCCGAAACTCAACGCCACCCTGGCCAGAGCGGGAGCCAGGTACATGAACCCCACCACGCAAACCGTCCCGGCGATAAAGGAAGCGAAGGCCGACATCCCCAGCGCCGCCCCCGCCCGCCCGGCCAGCGCCATGGGGTAGCCGTCCAGGGTGGTGGCTACCGACGCCGAATCGCCCGGTACGTTGACCAGAATGGAGGTGATGGAGCCACCATACATGGCGCCATAATAGATTCCCGCCAGCATGATGATCCCCGCCACGGGATTGGCGCCAAAGGTAAGCGGCAGTAAAATGGCGATCCCCGCCGACGGTCCAAGCCCCGGCAGAGCGCCGATGATCATCCCGGCGATCACACCGATGGTCACATATAGAAGGTTGATGGGGTCAAAAGCCACGGACAATCCCATAAGCAGGTTATTCAAGGTCTCCATCTCGGTTATGCCCGCCTCCCTTCAAAATCCCAGGATCCCTTTTGGAACAGGCACTCCAAAACCTGTCACAAACAAAAAGTGCAACAATACCGGGAGAATGACCGCGACTAGAATCGTGGTGACCCAGCTCCTGATTCCCCAGAACCTCACCAAAAGAACTGTCAGGAGCCCCAGAGCCGTTAAGAACCCTATAAACCTGGTTAACACCACCAGGGCAACACAGCCACCCAGACTGACAACGAGGTTCCGGAGGCTTTCCCGGGACAAGGGCGTGGAACGGTTGTCCGTAGAACGCGAAAAAGTGCCCGCCAGCATGATCAGGGAGATGGCAACCAGAGCCAACCCTGCCCAAAAAGGAGCAAACCCCGGCCCCGGCAGGTCGTCCATTGTATATCCCAGGCGAAAGGACGTGGCCAAAACGTAACTACCCAGAAGCAGCATCAACACGCTTAAAATCCGGTCAGCGCCACGCATGCTGGAAATCACCCCCCGACTTGTTGATAAGTAGACGATATAGTATAAAGGGGCGGTCCGCCCGCCCCTTAAAGGCCCGGCTTAGCTATTTGATCAATCCCAGCTCGAGGAAGACCGCCCGGTACATCTCGGTGACCTCCACGATGGCCTTGCCGAATTCTTCCGCCTCCATGAACTGGCTGGTCACCATATTTTTCTTGATGTAGCCCTCCTGCCAATCAGGGGACAGGGAGACCTTGCGGAATACTTCCTCAAGATACTTGGCCGCCTCTTGTGGGATCCCCTTGGGGGCCACAACCCCCCGGAACTGGGCAAGGACCACATCCAGCCCCTGCTCTTTCAAGGTGGGAACATTCGGCAGGCTGGGAATTCGCGTTTTGGTGGCCACCCCCAGCGGCCGGGCTTTGCCCGCTTCCATCTGGGTCAGGGCTTCCCCCGGATTGGCCCAGGCAAAGTCCACATGGCCTCCCAGAAGAGCGGTCATCACGTCACCACCGCCTGAAAAGGGAACATATTTAAACTTCAAGCCGGCCCTTCCCTCCATCATGTGGGTGATTACCGCGTCGTCAGAGGTGCCGCTGGTCCCTCCCACACTAATCTTTTTGGGGTTGGCCCTGGCGTCGTCCAACAACTCTTTTAAGCTACGATACTTGCTATTGCTGTTCACAAGAAGCACCAGGGTATCCATGGCAAACCCGGCAATGGGGGTGAAGTCCTTATAGGAAACGGGTGATTGGCCGATCAAAGGCGCGGTGTAGAAACTGGAACTCACCGTGGCAATGTAGTACGGGTCTCCTTTCTTTTCGGCCACGAAGGAGTAACCTATGGACCCGCTGCCGCCTGGTTTGTTGGTTACGATGATGGGCACGGATGCGAATTTGTTGTCGGTAATCACTTTTACCAGGGAGCGGGCCATGATGTCGCTGCCGCCCCCGGCGCCGAAGGGAACTACCATCTCGATGGGCTTGTCTGGATACGACGGCTTGGCCGCTTCCACAGAAACCTGAGCAACCACCAACGCCACCACCATAAGGAAGACTGCCAATCGAACTTTCATCAGATTTCCCTCCTTTTTGATTTTGAGTTTGCCCTTTACGCATCACTGATCTTAAGCTGATCTTTCCTTGCTATCAGAAACCGCGGGAGAATATCTGGCAAACAAGGCCTCCGCCCTATCCGGATTGTAGATGCCGCAAACGCAGGGGTGAGCTACCAGTTCCGCCGCCTGGCGGGGCGTCTTCTTACCCGCTTTGACATCGGCGATGGCCTTTTCCACCAGGCTCCTGGAGATCAGCCCGTGACCGCACATGGTTACAAACTCCAGCACGTCCTCGGAAGGCAACTCTTCGGTCTTGCCCCAGATATTCAGGGAAAGGTTTATGGAGTGGGGTGTAAGTCCTAGTTCCCTGGCCATCTCTAATACGTCCTCAGTCAGGCCGCTGACGGTGATGGAGATCCCCAGGTCCGCCTCCTTTATTTGGCGGAGTACTTCTTTAATCTTTTCTCTGCTGGAAAAAGCGCATCTGACCCTTGGAACTTCGTTCAAAGCCGCCTTGATCTCCTCAATGCTCACCCCGGCGTAAATTGTTCCCGTATCGTAAGACCCGATGTTGGCCGGCCCCGCTTCGTAAACTATTTCAAGGATCTTGCGCAGCTTATCCTTGGAGCCCTCGTGGTTTACGCCCGCAGCCGCCGTAGCCAGCAGGACGAAATCCTCCGAAAGATTCTCCAGGGTGCCTCGCCGGTGTAATGAATGGGTCATGCCACTGAACCTCCTTCCCTATATTTGGCCGCCGCAGGCCGGCCCATGCCCAGGTTCACTTTGGCGTTGAGGCGCGGGGTGATCCCCAGGCTCTTTAGTACTGGCAACACCGGTATTGATCCATCCTCATTAAAACAGGTGATCAGATCCAGGGAGAAGACCGTATCCAGCTCCCTGGCGATACGGGTGATGGTTTCCAGGAGCAGGGGTAGCCGCTCCGCTTTATCACTAAACTCGATAATCGCGGAAACCACTTTTTCCCCCAGATATTTCTCGGCAATGGTGCCGGCGCGCCGGTCGGAAAGCAGGTGGGTCAGCGGGTTGTTCTCCTCGAACTCCACCCCCTGGGCGGCCAGCGCCATGGTCACTTTCTGGATCTCCACCATGCTGGCCCCCAAGCAGGGCCTGCCTACTTCCAGGGCGATTCCCACCTCGCCACGCCGCACCCTGCCGGTTACATCATTGGTCTTTACCTCTTCCGTCCCCCGTCCGGGAATCCTGGTTACGGCATGGGTGGTCATGGGATCACTGAAAAACTTGCGTACCGCTCGTGGTCCTTCATAAAGACCGGGTTCCTCATAAAACGCATCTCTGGGGCATCTTACAACCAGCTTGCGCCCGCAATTCCCGCATTCCAGGCAGGCATCTCTATCAATCCGCGCCTTTTTGTTTACCAGGGTGATGGCCCCACCCGGGCAATAGGGAATACAAATCCCGCATCCGGAACACTTTTCCTGATCGATTAGCAAGTCGCTCCCTCCCGTTTTGTGCATGCCCATAAAATTGTATACGGTCGACACCATTTCATTCTACAAAATGAAAATTTTTCCTTCCAGATTAGCCCAAACTTTTTACGATAAAGAAAAAACCCGGCTAATACTTGATATGTAATACTAGTCGGGATTTGAACATATTAGACTATTGCGTCATCAGTACAATCCAATAAAATGGGGATAGACCCTCGTAGACCACGAAGTCTATCCCCGCTAAACCAGACTACAACTTCACCTTTATCGTCAGAAACACGCCAGTCGTGGGTCGCGTCTATCCTTGAGCCAGACGCTTGTACTGCGCCAGACGCGCCGCCGCGTCCTTCTCCGCCTTCTCAAAGAGGGCGTCCGCGGCCTCCGGGAATTCCTTCTGCAAGCTGGCGTACCGAACCTCGCCAACCAGGAAGTCACGGAAGCTGGCCGTCGGTTCCTTGGAATCAAGGATGAACGGGTTCTTGCCCTGCTCGGCCAATTCGGGGTTGTAACGATAGAGCGGCACATAGCCGGCCTCTACCGCCCTCTTGCCCTCGCGCTGGCTCTTGCTCATGTCGATGCCGTGGTTAATGCACGGCGAGTAGGCGATGATCAGCGATGGACCCTTGTACTTCTCAGCCTCGACCATGGCCTTGACCACCTGATTCTGGTTGGCGCCCATGGAGACGGAGGCCACGTACACATAACCGTAGGACATGGCCATCAGGCCCAGATCCTTCTTCCGGGTCTTCTTGCCGGCCGCGGCAAACTTGGCGGTCGCCCCGGTCGGGGTGGACTTGGAAGATTGCCCGCCGGTGTTGGAATAGACCTCGGTATCCAGGACCAGGACATTGACATCCTCGCCGGAAGCCAACACATGGTCGAGCCCGCCGTACCCGATATCGTAAGCCCAGCCGTCGCCGCCGATGATCCAGAGGGACTTCTTGATCAGATAATCCGCAAAACCGTTGATCTCCGATAGTATCTGTTTCAATTGCCCGTCGGCCTTCTTCAACGCCGCGGGAAGCAGCGCCCTGATCTTGTCCGCGGCGACGCGGGACTTGTCTCCGTCGTCCTTACCCTCCAGCCAGAGGTTGAACGCCTCCTTGAGCTCCGCCGAAATGCCGCCCTGCAAGGCCTCGGTGATCAGCCCTTCCAGGCGGTTGCGCTTCTGGTTAATCGCCAGGTTGATGCCATAACCGAACTCCGCGTTATCCTCAAAGAGGGAGTTCGCCCAGGCCGGCCCCTCGCCCTTGTCGTTCGTGGTGTAGGGGCAGGTCGGCTCGCTGCCGCCATAGATGGAGGAGCACCCCGTGGCGTTGGCGATCACCATCCGGTCTCCGAAGAGTTGGGTGGCAAGCTTGATATAGGGAGTCTCGCCGCAGCCCGCGCAGGCGCCCGAGAATTCGAAGAGCGGCTGCCGGAACTGGCTGCCCTTGACGGTCTCCGGGTTGAAATTGGCTTCGACTTTCGGCAGCTTCTCCGCAAACTCGTAGTTCTCCGATTCAACCTCAACCCGCGCCTGCAACGGCTCCATGGCCAAGGATTTCACCTTGGACGGGCAGATGTCCACGCAGTTGCCGCATCCGGTGCAATCCAGCGGGTTGACCTGAATCCTGAACTGCAACCCGGCAGCCTCCTTGCCGATCGCCGCCTTGGTCTCAAAACCGGCCGGCGCCTTCTTCAGGTCCTCCGGCCTGGCCAGGTAGGGCCGGATTGCGGCATGCGGGCAGACAAAGGAGCACTGGTTGCACTGGATGCAGTTGGCGGCGTCCCATTTCGGAATTTCGATGGCAATGCCACGCTTCTCATACTTCGTCGTGCCGGTGGGCACGGTGCCGTCCGGCGAAAAGGCGCTGACCGGGAGCTTGTCGCCCTCCAGAGCAAGAATCGGGTTGATGACGTCCCGGACATAGGCCGGCACATCGGCCGCCGCCGCTGCTTCGTCCGCAGCGTTCGCCCAGCCGGCCGGGTACTTGATCTCCTCCAGGGCTTCAGCCGCCCGGTCGATGGCCGCCACGTTCATCTTGACGATCTTGTCGCCCTTTTTGCCATAGGTCTTCTCAATGGCCTTCTTCATATAATCGAAGGCCTTATCCACCGGCATAACATTGGCGATCTTGAAGAAAGCCGCCTGCATCACCATGTTGATCCTGCCGCGCAAGCCCACCTCGGTGGCAATCTTGATCGCGTCGATGTTGTAAAACTTCAGCTTCTTTTGCGCGATGACCCTCTTCATGGATGCCGGAAGCCGGTACTCCATCTCCTCGACGGTCCAGTTGGAGTTCAAAAGGAACGTGCCACCGGTCTTGATCCCGTCCAGAACGTTGTACCGCGTCACGTACGACGGGTTGTGACAGGCGATGAAGTCGGCCTGGTCGATCAGGTACGCCGACTGGATCGGCGTACGGCCGAATCGCAGGTGCGAGATGGTGATTCCGCCGGACTTCTTGGAGTCGTAGACGAAATAACCCTGGGCATACATGTCGGTGTGATCGCCGATGATCTTGATCGAGTTCTTGTTGGCGCCGACGGTCCCATCGGAACCCAGCCCGAAGAACTTGCAGCGAATCATCCCCTCCGGCGCCGT
The DNA here is from genome assembly GCA_050260975.1 of Syntrophothermus sp. Taxonomy (GTDB): domain Bacteria; phylum Bacillota; class UBA5301; order JAMCQP01; family JAMCQP01; genus JAMCQP01. The sequence continues at coordinate 10,258 of JBLNCV010000143.1, forward strand.
GTCGATATGCTCGCGCACCTCAAGAGAAGTGTGCGTCACATCGTCGATGATCCCAACGGTAAAGTGGTTCTTCGGCTCCGCCTGAGCCAGGTTGTCGAAGACCGCCTTGGCCATGGACGGAGTGAACTCCTTGGAACTCAAGCCGTAACGGCCGCCGACGATGACAGGCACATTCTGCTTTTCCGCAAAGACGGTGCAAACATCCTGATAAAGCGGTTCCCCCAACGAACCCGGTTCCTTGGCGCGATCCAGCACGGCGATCCGTTTTACCGACTTCGGCAGCACATCCAGGAAGTGCTTGACGGAGAACGGCCGGTAGAGCCGGACCTTCAACACACCCACCTTTTCGCCCTTTTTGGTCAGGTAGTTGACAGTCTCCTCCAGGGTCTCGGAGCCGGACCCCATGCTCACCACAACCCGGTCGGCATCCGGGGCGCCGACGTAGTCAAAGAGTTTGTAATTCCGCCCGGTAAGCTTGCCGACCTGCTTCATTACCTCTTCGACAATGGCTGGTGTGGCCAGGTAGAAGCGGTTGGCCGCTTCCCTGTTCTGGAAGTAGATATCGGGGTTCTGGGCAGTCCCCCGCATGTGTGGATGCTCCGGATTGAGCGCCCGGCTGCGGAAGTCCCGGACCGCCTCCATGTCCAGCAGTTTGGCCATATCCTCATAGTCGATGACTTCAATCTTCTGGACCTCATGGGAGGTGCGGAAGCCGTCAAAGAAGTGCAGGAACGGAACCTTGGCCTTCAAGGTCGCCAGGTGGGCGACCAGCGCCAGATCCATCACTTCCTGAACGGAAGAAGAAGCGAGCATGGCGAAGCCTGTCTGCCGGCAGGCCATCACGTCGCTCTGATCGCCGAAGATGGAGAGCGCGTGGGCCGCCAGGGAACGCGCTGATACGTGGAAGACAGCCGGCAACAACTCACCGGCGATCTTGTACATGTTGGGAATCATGAGCAGCAAGCCCTGAGACGCCGTAAAGGTGGTCGTCAAAGACCCGGCCGCCAGGGAGCCGTGCACCGCCCCGGCCGCGCCCGCCTCGGACTGCATCTCCGCAATTCGCAAGACCTGCCCGAAGATGTTCTTCCGTCCGTGGGCCGCCCACTCGTCACAGGCCTCGGCCATTGGCGACGAGGGTGTGATGGGGTAGATGGCGGCAACATCGCTGAAGGCGTAGGCAACGTGCGCTGCAGCAGTGTTTCCGTCGATTGTCATTTTGGTAGCCATCGGCATACCTCCTATTGGATTTATTCGCCTGAACCATCGCCTGACCATCTGGTTGCCAGGTCCAGATCTAGAGAGACGAGGTGGTCTTTAACTTCTCATGGTCTAATATAGCTCATTTCCGCGAAATTGTCAAAGGTCCGACACCTTTTCCTGCAATAGTAATGATAGGAAATATTTATTATAAAATTCAGTGCTCATTATAAAATTCAAGTAGAATCGAGTTTTCGAGATGCGTCTCATCTCGGGTCAGGACGTGCGCCCAATTTTGCAAAGTCAATGGGGTCCTGTTTGGCCAGGTAAATACTATCCAGTTCCATCCCCCGGTCATTGTATACCGCCATGTGCAGCGTGGTGGGCGTCACGTCTACCACGGCGTAATTATAATCTTTTACGGATTTCAGCGTGTACGAAGCGGTCCCCGGGTCGTACAGCGGAGCCCCGGCCGAGCCGATCACCAGGTAATGAATCCCGCGCACCAGGTTATGCTGGTAGAAATGGGAGTGCCCGGCGATCACCATGTCCACCTTGTTGGGTTCGAAGATCCCGGCGGCCATGGCTTTCATCCCCTCGTCTTCGCCGTGCCCTCCCGCGGCGTAGGCATGCCGGTGGGCGACAACTATCTTCCACGTTTTTTTGGCGCTCTCCAGATCGCTTTTCGCAAAGTTGTATTGCGGGCTTCCTATCGTGTAAGGAATCTGGTTATTCAGGACCAGAATATGCACATCTCCGTAATCAAATGAATAGTAACCCCGATCTCCAGAATTGGAGGCGGGAGTCCCTGAAACGGGCACTCGAAGGTCCGGATTGGGCGCGGGCGCCTGGGTGAACGCCCTGGTGTTCTGCAGCCAGCCTTCATGGTTGCCGGTGGCGTTAAAGAACGGCGCCTCCGAGATTAACGCCATCTCGGCTGGACGGAAGAATTCGTTTTTGAAGGCCGCATAGCTGCCGTCCAGGCATAAATCCCCACCGTAGAGCAAAAATCGCGGGTTGGCCGCCTTGATCCTTTTCGCAATCGCATCATGGATGCTTGTCCCGGTGCGAAAGTCCGCCGCCCAGGCAAAGCGGAAGCTTGCACCAGGCTCGGCCGCCGTGGTGAAGGTGTGATCAGGGCTGTAGCCGCCCTGTTGTGCTCCAGAATGGCCATCTTGCCGCACTCTATAGTGATAGAGGGTATCCGGCTTCAGGCCGGTCAGCTTCACGTTGTGAACGTAGGTTGCCGGTTCGGAGGTGGTCGCTTCAACGCTTTCCGTTACCGCCGTATTGCCATAGGAGGTATCCATGCCGTATTCCACGGTCACCGGGTTCTTCGAGTCCCGCTCGACCAGCACGTAAATGCTGTCAGTCGTGACCGCCTGCAGGTACGGCATGGGCAGCAGCCGCCCGGGAGCAACAGCCAGGGCCGGAAGTTCAAGGACGGCCGTTGTGGCAGGCGCGAGCAGGGCAACCAAGAAAACAAGAAAAACAAATGGCTTGAGCCACGATTTCCGATGAGTTTTCCGCATATGTCCGCTCCTTCCACATCACCCATTGTTGCTTTCGTCAATACTTCCATCTGAACTACCCAAAAACCTCTGGATCTGGTAGGATCTTCTTGGCAGGAAACCGTCGTTCCTTCCGTCTCCTGACCACCTTGGATAATAGACAAGATAATAGACAAGAAGGAGGGCCAAAACTTATGAATGGCGATGCCGCCGTAATCGGAGATGCGATCATCATCCAATCCGGAGCGGTCCGGTTCCGCAGGTCCGCGGCAAAAGACCTTGACTTCATTCTGGCGTTGGAACGAGCCGAAGAAAATCGGAAATTTATCGGTCAATGGACACGCGAACAGCATGCCAGCTCTTTCGCTGACCGCGATATTCTGCACCTGATTGTGGAAATGCTTGTGGAGGACAACAAAACCATGACCCCTGTCGGCTATGCCATCATTAAAGGGTTGACCAGCCCCGATGACAGCATCGAATTGATGCGCGTGGTTATAGCCGATAAGGGGAAGGGGTATGGCAGGGAAGCCCTGCGGCTGGTTAAAAAGCTGGCCTTCGAGGAACTCAAGGCCCACAGACTCTGGTTGGATGTGCGCAGCCACAACGAGAGGGCCAAACGGCTATATCAATCAGAGGGCTTCATCAAAGAAGGAGTCTTGCGGGAATGCAAGAAGACGGAGAAAGGCTATGAATCCCTTGAGGTTCTGTCCATGTTGGCAAGGGAGTATCTTTCTAACCATGGCGGCTTTTTTCAGTGAGTCTTTGCCTACCCGTGTGCAGTGACTTGCCTGCAGGCAAAACTCCTTGACTTTAGCCACTAAATACGGTACTATATTTTTGGGTGGTGAGTCTCCTGGGACAATTTGAGAAACTATTGGAGAAGGTCCGAAACAATCCAAAAACAGTCCGGTTCGAGGAACTGGATAAGATTCTTAGACGAAATGGATTTAGGTGCAGACAGCCTCATGGTGGTTCTAGCCATTACGTTTACATAAAAGATGCCACCACCCTCGTGGTGCCGTTTCAAAAGCCTTATATAAAAGAAATTTATGTCCGGCAAGTGATCGAACATATTGGAGACCTCGTCCCAGAAGGAGAAGAGAATAATGATCGTTAAGGATATCAATTATTACATGAACTTGCAATATCCAGTTATTTTTTACCCTGCCAAAGAAGGTGGCTACGTTGTTGAAATCCCCGAACTCCCTGGATGTATAACCCAGGGTGATGACATGCAAGACGCCGTGGCCATGATTCAGGATGCCAAACGGGCATGGCTTGAAACCAGGCTTGAGGAGGGGCTTCCGATACCCGAACCTAAAGACATAGGCGATTACTCGGGAAAATTCAATGTAAGAGTTCCAAAGTCCCTTCATAAAGCCCTGGTAGAGGGTGCAAGACGAGAAAACGTAAGCCTTAACCAGTATATTATCTACCAACTATCCAAAAATCTAAGCCAGAACAAATAAACCTCCAAGCCGCAAAGCCATGCGTGCCAAAAGCTGGGCTGCCTTGATGATCTGCCGCTCATCGGAGATGATCTGGCGGGCCAGGGTTGCCACATGCCTGCCATGCCCGCAGGCATGCATCACCCCGGGCACCTTGGACGCATAATCCACCTTCTTTTCGTCCAGCATTGGGAGCGCATCCATATCAGCCGTGAAGATCACCGGCTTATGCGCACCACCCGACGGTTCCGCTACGATCCCCGACCGGCATTTTCACAGTTCATTTCCCGAAGCGGCCAGGTCTCTGCTCAAAACCGCAGTAACGCCTCCCCGGCTTATTATCCTACACCTGCTATTTTCATCCCCTCCGGCACTTGACATTTACCGTCTGGTATGATAATTTATATATAACTTATCATATATGAACGGGTGAATAAAAATGTCCCTTCCTTATGCTATCCTTGGGTTCCTAAGCTACCGGCCCATGACCGGTTACGATCTGGGCAACTTCTTTAAGCAGTCTGTCGCCCACTTCTGGCATGCCGAATTGAGCCAGATCTACCGCGAACTGGGCAAGCTCGAAGAAAAGGGGCTTGTAAAATCCGAGATTCAGCCCCAGGAGAGCCG
>JBLNCV010000144.1:0-4528 GCA_050260975.1 Syntrophothermus sp.
GACGCCGGCAATGCGAGAAGAACAAACATGATAAGCAGGAGTAGCGGCCATTGTCTTTTGAGCCCGTTGCGGCGCATCACAACACTTTGCACAAACATAAAACGCTCAACCTCCTCGCTCCCCGGAAGATTCCCCGGGAAGTTTTAGATCTAACATGCCACCGGCCAGCCTAAAATATACCAGTTTTTGTGCATCACTGGGAAAAGCCACCTTTTTTGACACTTGACAATCGCATTTCTGATTAGTAAAATAAAGTAAATGTACCCCTACCGGTATCCGTATATTATTAAATCTTGGAGGAGTGATCAAGATGCCTGTGCTAATCGATTACCGCACCTGCGATAACGCCCCCGGTTGCGGCGCCTCCCGGGCTTGTCCAACCGGCGCTATCGCTTTCGACCGCCGGCAGAACAAAGTCGTGGTGAACAACGACGAATGCGTTAACTGCCAACACCAGCCGTGTACTCACTATTGCCCCGCCGGAGCAGTTAAATTCGCTTCGACCATGGAAGAACTGGAACAATTAAAGGCCGAAATCGAAAATAGCAGCCTATCAAAAGACGATCTGCTCGAGCAAAAGTACGGCGTGCGTCCCGGCGATCCAAGAGAACTGGGCCCCAATCTAATCCACGTCAACGACGAAAACTTCACCAAAGAGGTGCTCGAATCACCGGTCCCGGTGGTAGTGGATTTTTGGGCCGAATGGTGCGCGCCTTGCCGGATTCTCGCCCCGACTTTCAAAGCGATGGCGGCGGAGTATGACGGACGGATGCGTTTCGCCAAGCTGGACACCGAAGAAGCATCGCTTACCGCCGCTCGCTACGGAATCATGAGCATCCCCACCATGTTGTTCTTCTCTGGCGGGCGTGTCGTCGATCATGCCGTGGGAGCCTTGCCGGCGGCAGCGTTAAAGCAAAAGATCGATCGGGTGCTTGTACGAGCGGCCAGTTAAAACGCCGGCACCAGGCAGGCTTTAATACAGACAGACGAATCAGGGCGCGGATAACCGCGCCCTGTCGTTTTAGCCGCCAGCCAGGCGGCAGCTCTCTTGCGGAGGCCGGGCCGATTGGCCGGCAAGGAAAGGTTGCGGCATTGCAGTAAGCGCCTCGGGTGATACCGGCACAGGTAACCAGGCGCTTGACTTTCTCCCCGCACTAAAGTAGGATCTTCTTGACGGAAGGAGATGGAAGCATCAACAGGTAATGCCAGAGTTGATTAAACTCAGGAGGTCTCTATGCTCGACCTTTACGAAAGCCTTGCCGAACGTCTTCGCTGCCCGAAAGAATTGTTACGAGTCCTCAAAAAGATCATCCCCGCGGAAGCAGCGCCACTGCTTCTTTTTGCTAGCAATGGCAGTGTTACCCTGCCTATGGTGGCGTCCCGGTTCAATCTGACCCTTGCTGATGCAGCATCCAAGCTTGAAAAGTTATTTTGCGATGGGCTGATGGCCAAAGAGCCGGCGTCAGCCCAGGGAACAGCTCCGCAGAGCTACGATGGTCATGAGGCTCGGGTCATGAGCCCGGAGGAATCACCTGGCCGGAACCGGCCCTCCTACCGGACCAGAAGCTTTTACCAGATCGTCAACCTCTTGCTGGGCGAAGGCCGCCTTCAACCAGAGCATTTACCCGATCAGCTCTCGCAGGAAGAATTGGAGCAACTCCGTGACTTTTACATGGAAGCCAGGCTGCAAATCTACGATAAATACCTGGTGGAAAAGCGAATCCCCACTTCTTCACAAGTTATCACCCTGGACGAGGCTATTACTCCGAAGGCAGCTTCTGTATATGGAAAAACGCCCGATGACATTTCACGGTTCCACCGGCACCCGCATGAAGGGATTACCCGTGTGACCCCCGCCAGCCAAGCGGCAGCTCTCTTGCGGAGGCAGGGCCGATTGGCCCTGATTCCTTGCAGTTGCCGGCTTACCTTTCAACGTTGCGATCAGCCGCTGGAGACTTGCATAAATATGGGGGATTCCGCCGAAGAGTTGCTGGCGCGAGGAGTGGGAAGGGAGATTACCCAAAAAGAAGCTGTCGAGATCCTCGGGATCGCCAATTCCCGCGGGCTGGTTCATATGGCCATCTACGCGCCGGGAATGGATGCTTATGCCCTCTGTTCCTGCTGCGAATGTTGTTGCCACGATCTCCAGGCATTCAAACAGCACGGGCGCACCAACTGGATCGCGAAGGCTGATGTGATCGCCGAGGATGACCCGGGGGCGTGCACCAACTGCGGCCGGTGCGTCAAACGTTGCGTCTTCGGCGCCCGTGAACTACTTTCCCAAGACCGGCGCTTGATCCGTTACGACCCTTCTCTTTGCTACGGTTGCGGTCTCTGCGTCACAACCTGCCCGGCCCGGGCGATTAAGATGGCGCCTCGGCATGGTAAGCCTTGATAAGGCAGTCCGCGGCGTAATCGACCTCGGCTTCGGTCGTAAACCTTCCCAAACTCAGTCGGACCGCACCCAACGCCACTTCCGGAGCGGCCCCTATTGCGGAAAGCACCGGCGATGCTTCTGTATGGCCGGCATGGCAGGCTGAGCCGGTGGACGCGGCAAGATCCGGCGTCCGGTCCAGCAATGCCCCACCCTCCACACCCAGGAAGCTCACATTAAGCGTATTGGGCAGCCGCTTCTCAGGATGGCCGTTTAACACCAGCTTCTCGCTCCCCACGCTGGTCAAAAGCCGCTGGTGCAGCCTGTCTCGCAACGCTTTGATTCGCTTTGCATCAACCGCCAGGTTTTTCGCGGCCAACTCGCAAGCTTTGCCGAGCCCCACTATGCCGGCCACATTTTCCGTGCCGGCCCGCCTGCCACCTTCGTGACCGGCGCCATAGATCAACGGCTCAAGGCGCGTTCCCCGCCTGATGTAAAGCGCTCCCACGCCCTTGGGCGCATAGAGCTTGTGCCCGGCCACCGTTAAAAGGTCGACCCCCAGCTCATCGACATAGGTCGCCACCTTGCCCGTCGATTGCGCCGCATCGGTGTGAAAGCAGATATTCCTCTTCCGGGCGATCTCACCGATGGCCTCCAGGGGCTGGAGCGTCCCCACCTCGTTATTCGCATGCATGATGCTAATGAGCGATGTCCGATCGGTAACGGCTCTTTGGACATCGCCGGGATCCACCATCCCGTATCGATCCACCGGGAGGTAGGTGACCTTGAACCCCTGCCGCTCCAGGTAGCGGCAAGTGTTCAATACCGCTGGATGTTCCACGGCACAGGTAATCAGGTGATCTCCTTTGCCGCCTGCGCGGCGCATGAGCGCGGCACCTCTGATGGCGTAGTTGTCCGACTCGCTTCCCCCGCTGGTGAAGACCACCTCATCCGGATCGCATCCCAGAAGATCGGCCACCTGCTGGCGGGCATTGTCCACGGCCTTTTTGGCCTCGATCCCCAACCAGTGCGTGCTCGACGGGTTGCCATATTCCTCCTGCAAAAAAGGGACCATCGCCGCAAAGACCTCGGGATCCACCGGCGTCGTGGCGTTGTAATCCAGATAGACCTTCATCGCAGACCCCCCTGACAAGCAAAACCAACCAACATGCAAACTACCCTCAGGCGCTCACCTTCTAGGCGCCCGTGGCCGGGACCTCTTTTTGGGCTTCGCCCCTTCGTTCATACCGGAACCACCACAACGCCAGGACGCCCCCGACGGCCGCTATCGCGCCGAGCGACTGGATGGTCAAGCCCACCGGCCAGTGGAGCGACTCCTGAATCGACCTCGTGTAAAGCGCCGAAAGGAAGATCGCCGCCCGGTTGACAATGTTGAACAGGCTGCTCACCCTTCCCAGAATGTAGTTATCAACATTGGACTGCATGAGGGCGCCGGAGGGTACGAAGTAAAATGGGTTGAGCATCCCGAAGATGACCCCTGTCACCGTGGCCACCGCCACATTTGGCGAACTGCCGAACGCCATTATCCCGACCCCCATGCCCAGTATCCCCCAACTGTACGAGGAAAATGGGTTCACCCGGTGAGCCGCCCCTCCGAAAAGCAGGGTGCCGACCAAAAAACCCAGGGTCATGGACCCGGCCACCAGGCCGTAGCCGGTCGTGCCGCCCCGCAGGGTCTCTCCCACAAAGACCGCCTCCATCATGTTGTAGGCGCCGATGCACAACTGCAAGATGGCATTGGTGAGAAACAGGCCCTGCGCAATCCGGTGCCGCGCAACATACGCGAAGCCCTCGCGCAAGTTTGTGAAGACGGTCTTCACATTCTCCCACAATGACTTATTTTTGACCGCCGGGACATGCGGTAAAACAATCACAGCTGTCATCGCGGCGGAGATGAAAAACGACGCGGCATCGATATAAAAAGCAATATTGAAGCCCCAGATAGCAACCAGGGTTCCGCCGATAAAATATCCCAGGGTATTCGCCAGGCCCTGGCCGGTGGATATTGCGGCATTTCCCAGCATTAACTCTTCTTTGGCCAGGATCCTTGGCACGGAGGCTCTCATGCACGGCAGGGAAAAGATCCGGCCGATGTTCATGAGCAGGCTGATTATATAGAGATGCGTCAAGGAG
>JBLNCV010000145.1:0-5437 GCA_050260975.1 Syntrophothermus sp.
GCCAGCCGCCTTTCGTCAAAGGGTTTAAGGAGGTAGTCGATGGCGTTAACCTCGAAAGCTTCCACGGCATAATCCTGGTAAGCCGTGACAAAGACGATGAATGGGGGCTTGGGGGAGGCCAGGAGTTCTCTGGCCAATGCAAGCCCATTCAGCCCCGGCATCTCGATGTCCAGGAAGAGCAGATCGTAGGGGAGAGCCGACAAAAGAGTCCTGGCCTCAGCTACGTGAGTGGCCTCCCCGATTATCTCCACCCTGTCCTGGAAACGCTGGAGAAAGTAGCGGAGTTCCGCCCTGGCCGGGTATTCATCATCCACGATGAGCGCCTTCAACTTCATAAGGCAGGCCTTCCTTCTCCTCGGCGTATTGTAAGGGGAAACGGAGGGTTACTACTGTGCCTTCCCCCTCTTTGCTTTCCATCTTAAAGCGGAATTCTTCGCCGTATAAGCGGCGAAGCCTCTCCCAAAGGTTATTCAGCCCAACTCCATTCCCGGAGCCGAAGCCAGGTTGGAGTACCTGGCCTAAAAGCTGGGGGGACATCCCCACCCCATCATCCCTTATCGAGACAACCAGAGCTCCTTCCTGTACCGTGGCGGTGATCTCCACCGTTCCAACTCCTATTTTTTTCCCAATGCCGTATTTAACGGCGTTCTCCACGATGGGCTGGATCGTTAGCACCGGCACCAGAGCCCGTAATGTGGCCTGGTCCACCCGGTACCTGACCTTGAGCCTGTCCTGGAACCGGGCTTGCTCCAGATACAAGTAGGTGCGGATATAGTGCAGCTCTTCGTGGAAGGTATGAAAATGCCCCGAACTCTTCAGGGTCTGCCGGAAAAACTCGGCCAACCGCACCAGAAGACGGCGAGCCTTTTCAGGGCTGATCCGGCTGTACATGATGATGGTGTTTAAGGTGTTGAAGAGAAAGTGAGGGTTGATCTGCGCCCTGAGGGCATCCAATTCGGCTTTCCAGAGCAGGTGCACCTGCCGGTCCAGTTCGGCCAGCTCGATCTGCATCCCCAGGAGTTGGGCGATTCCAGTGGCCAGGTTGACAATGTAAGGAGGCATTTCGCCGTCGTTAGCTTCAAAGAGGATTACAGCTCCCATCACTTCGCCCCGTGAAATAAGAGGGACGGCCACCGCAGCTCCCAGAGGGCAGTCGCAGTGCTTTCGACGCGGGCAATCCAGTTCCCGCTGGCTATTGACAATTTTGGTCCGGCCGTGGGCAATGGCCTCTCTGGTGGCCGCGGTGAGAATCTCTTCACCGGGTGGGTGTTTATCACAACCAGCCCCGATGAAGGATAGGACCTTCTCCCGATCCGTGATGGCCACGGCGGCGACACCGCTGATCTTTTGGATGATCTGAGCGGATTTTAAGGCGGTTTCGGGATTCAAACCCTGGCGCATGTAAGAGAGGGTCTTGTAGGCAATCTCCAGCGTATGATCCACCTGTTGGAAACGTCCTGTCTCTGTGCTCACCCGGTGCTGAACCTTCAAACGGCTACGGTTTAAAAAAACCAGAGCTAGAGCGTTAAGAGCTATCAGCGCCCCCGCCAGGAGCCACCGGCCGGGTCCGGTAACGATAGCCCACACCAGCATGGTTTCCAAAAGGCAAAGAAGAACCGCAGTCGTGAAAAGATTCACACGAAAACTATCCAAAATATTACGACTTGCATCTTGATGCATGGTGCTCCCACCTAATTGGAATTTTAAAGTCATTTCGACAATGGCTCTGCAATTCCTGCTAAAATGTTACTCAAATGCCAAAAATGATCTTTCGGCCCCAGTTTTTTACCGTTCACTCATCAATTTACCGTATCTTATGAGGGTCGTTTCCAATGAGATAACCATTTTTTGCAGGGTTACCACACAAAGGGGAATTTGCATGCTTCACCCGTATTTTTCGACCTCTTACCGTCTTTTCGTTGTGCCTCAGGAAATCAGGATTTATGATTAAAGTCGAGGGAGACCCTCAAATCAAATAAGGAGGCGAGAGCATGACCGATCAGAACATTGCCGGTTTACTGGATGAGCAGAGAACCTTCGCACCACCTCGGACGTTTGCCGAGCAGGCCAATGTCAGAGATCCCGGGATCTACGACAGGGCCTTGGCCGACCGCGAGACTTTCTGGGCCCGGGAGGCTGAAAACCTGGACTGGATGCGCCGGTGGGACCGCGTCCTGGACTGGAAACCTCCTTTTGCCCAGTGGTTCGTGGGGGGAAAGATCAACGCCTCTTACAATTGCGTGGACCGCCACCTCCCAACCTGGCGAAGGAACAAGGCGGCGGTTATCTGGGAGGGGGAGCCGGGGGACGACAGGGTCCTGACTTACCGGGATCTCTATCGTGAGGTGAACAAGGCGGCTAACGTCCTGAAATCACTGGGGGTGAAGAAGGGGGACAGGGTGACGCTTTACTTGCCCATGATTCCGGAACTGGCCGTTTCTCTCCTGGCCTGCGCCAGGATAGGAGCCGTTCATAGCGTGGTCTTCGGGGGGTTCAGCGCTGAAGCCCTCCGGGATCGGATCAACGACGCTGAGGCGAGGATTTTGATCACTGCGGACGGCAGTTACCGGCGGGGGAATATTGTCCCCCTGAAACAGAACGCCGACGTGGCGCTGGCCCAAACCCCCTCCATCGAAAAGGTCCTTGTGGTCCGGCGGGTGGGGGAGAAGGCGCAAATTACCATGGACCCCAACCGGGATCTCTGGTGGCATGAGCAGATGGCCTCCGCCAGCAAGCAGGAATATCCGCCCAAGGCCATGGACGCGGAAGATATGCTCTATATCCTTTATACCAGCGGGACCACCGGAAAACCAAAGGGGGTCGTTCATACCACCGGCGGGTACCTGGTGGGGGTGAACTCCACAACCCGGATGGTCTTTGATCTCAAGGAGGAGGATGTTTACTGGTGCACGGCCGACATCGGCTGGGTCACCGGGCATAGCTATGTGGTCTACGGCCCGCTCTCGCTGGGGGCTACGGTGGTGATGTACGAAGGGACCCCGGATTACCCGGAGAAGGACCGATTCTGGCGGATCATTGAGAAGTACGGCGTGACTGTCTTTTATACCGCGCCGACCTCCATCCGGACTTTTATGCGCTGGGGCGAGGAGTGGGCGCGTCGTTGCAATCTGAGCAGCCTCAGGCTTCTCGGCACCGTGGGCGAACCCATCAACCCGGAAGCCTGGATGTGGTATTACAAGAACATTGGCGGGGAGAGGTGCCCCATTGTGGATACCTGGTGGCAGACGGAGACGGGGATGCAGTTGATCACCCCTTTGCCCGGGCTTACAGCGACGAAGCCTGGTTCGGCTACCCGGCCTTTCCCCACCATTGAGGCGGAGGTGGTGGACAACGACGGGAAACCTGTTCCCCCGGGGCAAGGAGGATATCTGGTGATCAAGTCGCCCTGGCCGGCCATGCTCCGGACCGTCTACCGCGATCCGGACCGGTATGTGCAACAGTACTGGAGCCGTTTCCCCGGGGTGTATTTCACCGGAGACGGGGCGAAGAAGGATCAGGACGGCTACTTCTGGATCCTGGGCCGGATCGATGACGTGATTAATGTCTCCGGACACCGCATCGGGACCATGGAAGTGGAGAGCGCCCTGGTATCACACCCCTTTGTGGCTGAGGCTGCGGTCATCGGCCGCCCTCACGAGATCAAGGGGCAGGCCATCTCAGCCTTTGTGACCCTGAGGGAGGGCGTCGCCGACTCCGCGCAACTAATGGCGGAACTCAAGGAACATGTGGTGAAAAAGATCGGGGCTCTGGCCAGGCCGGAGGAGATCTTCTTCTCCGCCGAACTTCCGAAGACCAGAAGCGGCAAGATCATGCGCAGGTTGCTGCGGGATATCGCCGAGGGCAAGGCGTTAGGGGATACCACCACACTGGCGGATCCCGGCGTCATCGCCAGACTGAAGGAAACCTACCGCGAGGAAGCCGACGCATCGTAGGGCACGGAAATTTCAAATCTGAATCGGGAGGTGTTTTCAATGAGTCAGCCCATGAGTCAGCCCACACAACTAAGAGGTTGGGTGACGACCTTTGCGGGAACAGGCATCAACCTTGCCCTGGGGGTGTTGTATTCATGGAGCATTATTGCCACGACTTTGACAGCGCCTGTTGATAAGGGCGGGTGGGGCTGGACGACACTGCAAAGCCAGATTCCCTACGCGGTAGCCTGCGGTGTTTTCGCGCTGATGATGGTGCCCGCCGGCCGCTCACAGGACAAATTTGGGCCCAGGATCGTCGCCGGTTTGGGCGGGGCGCTAACCGGCTTGGGCTTAATCCTGGCCAGCTTGGCCTCCAAAGACAGTGCTCTTCTGATGATCATCGGTTTTGGCATTCTGGCCGGCACCGGCATCGGTTTCGGGTATGGTTCCGCCACCCCGCCGGCGGTCAAATGGTTTCCTCCTCAGAAGAAAGGCCTGATTTCAGGTCTGGTGGTTGCGGGTTTTGGTTTGGCTTCCGTTTACATCTCCCCGCTTGCCACAGCCTTGTTGAAAGCTTACGGGGTTAACAAAACCTTTCTCATTCTGGGGATCGCCTTCTTTATCGTAACCGTGGGGTTGGCCCAGTTGCTGGCCAACCCTCCCGCGGGATATGTACCGAAGGGAATGCCTCCCGCCCCTAAGACAGGTGCGCCCATGAAGAAACATGATTATGACTGGCAGGAGATGATCAGTACCCCCACCTTCTATCTGTTATGGCTGATGTTTGCCTTTGGCGCCGCCGCCGGTCTTCTGACCATCGGGACACTGGCCAAGATCGTGGTGGCGAAGGTTGAACCTGCACAGGCGGCTTCCATGGCTTCCCTGATGGTGGCGTTGCTGGCCGTTAGCAACGCCGGCGGCCGGATCGTCGCGGGCTTTCTCTCCGACAAGATCGGCCGGACCCGCACCATGTTGCTGGTATTTGTCTTGCAGGCGTTCTTCATGGCCATGTTCCCCAGTTTCGGCACGGTGTTCTTGCTGATTCTGGGCTCCTGTGCCGTAGGCTTCAACTATGGCTCGCTCTTGTCGCTCTTCCCGTCCACCACCGCTGATTATTACGGCACAAAAAACCTGGGAGTCAACTACGGCCTGGTCTTTACCGCCTGGGGCGTGGGCGGGGTGTTTGGGCCAATCATGGCTGGCAGAATTAAAGATGTTTTTGGCGCCTTTAACAATGCCTTTTACATTGCGGCGGTCCTCTGCATTGTCGCCGCGGGCTTGACCTTCTTGACCAAAGCGCCCAGGGCCGCCTATGTCGCTGGAGAATCGCCGGCTCCCGTGGCCAAGTGAGATCTGGCGAAATGGCTTGAGAAAATAAGGTGGCCAGGTAGTTCCTACCGAAAGAGTCTCCCCCGTTGCGGCTTACGGAGCAGGAGGGGGAGACTTTTTTCGCGGGAATAGTACAGGAAAAGTGCCGGTGATAGCAAATAATCAAGTTGAATAAG
>JBLNCV010000146.1:0-9424 GCA_050260975.1 Syntrophothermus sp.
CAAAGGTGGGCAGCCAGCCCAGCTTCAGGCCGAATATGTAGATGAGAAGGATCCCGGCCCCCGCGGAAGGCAAAGCCACGGCCAGGGAGACCGCCGTTCCCGCCAGCGCCCCCCACCACCGTTTCCGGCCCAGCGCCAGCGCCACGCCGAAGAAGACCCCCATGCCCATGGATAGTAGCAGCGAGGCGCCCGCCAGTTGCAGGGTTGGCGCCAGGTGCCGGCCAATCAGCCAGATCACCGGCTCCCCCGAGCGCAAGGAGACTCCCAAATTGCCATGGGCAATCTGCCCCAGATAACCGGCATATTGGGCCAGCAACGGGCGGTCCAGGCCCGCCGCCGTATGCAGGCTGTGGAGGAAGCCCGCGTCTCCCGTGCCAGGAGCCGCTCCACTGAACAATATTTGAAATGGATCGCCCGGTACCAGCCGTACCGCAGCGAAAACCGCAAAGGACAGGCCGAGAAGGGCTATGCCCATCTCAGCCAGCCGTTTTAGTACCGCAGTCTGCACTTGCATCGCCACCAGTTAAGCCTACACCAGTTAATCCCCACCAGTTATCTCGTCATCATCTAACCGGTTAGTTCGGTCATTATCTATTCTATGCGGCCACGCCGCTACCTTTTTTCCACCCAGACATTCCGGCCTGGTCCCACCAGAAGCAAGGTGTAATTGGCGGGTTTGAAGTCATGCACGTACTTTGCGACACCCGCGTTGACGAATTCATAGTACCCCGGCAGGTGCACCCGGTTCTCCACGATCAATCGCTGCGCCTCCTGCCAGAGCTTTTTCCGCGCCGCCGCATCGGTGGTCGCCTTGGCTTTGTCCAGAAGCTGATCCACCTCGGCGTTGCGAAAGCCGGTGTTATGGTCCTTGGACACCAACCCGGAGTGGAAGAGATACAACAGCCCGTCCGGCGTGCTGCCGCCGCCCATCACGAACATGTCGGCCTGCCCCGCCGCCAGATCCTGCAGGTGCATCCCCCATTCTTCAACCTTTACCTTGACGTCGAGGCCGATGGCCTTGAGCTGATCCGCCACGATCACCGCCAGCTTGCTCCGGTTTGGATCGTTGGGGGCTTGCAGCACGAAGGAGAACTTGCGGCCGTCCTTCTCCAGAACGCCGTCCTTATCCGTGTCCGCCCATCCCTGCGCCGCCAGAAGCTCCCGGGCCCGCTCCGGATCGTAGGTCCACATCTTTTGCAGGCTTGGGTCATAGCCCGGAATTCCCGGAGGCACCGGGCCCCAGGCCGGCTGTGCCAGGCTTTCCGCCGGGAAGATGGCCTTCAGCGCGCTCCTGATGTCGATGCCCATGGCGATTGCCTCGCGGATCTTCAGGTCGTCAAAGGGCGGCTTCCGCTGGTTGAAGGCAATGTACCGGTAAGAACCGCTGGCCGGCGCCATTACCACAAACCGCTTGTCCGCCGCAATCCGGGGGATTTCCAGCGGCGGCAACTGGGTGACCACGTCCACGTCGCCGCTCTCCAGGGCCATGGCGGCCACGGACTTATCCGGGATCACCTGGAAGATCACCCGCGCCAGAAGCGGCTTCAAATAGTAGTCGTCGTTGCGCATCAGTGTAATTTGATTATCGAGCCGGGCCTCGGAAAGCTCAAACGGCCCGGAGCCAATCGGGTAGCGGCCGAGTTGGCCGGCCCCCACCTTTTCCACCGCCTGTTTGCTGACGATCGGAATATGTCCCAAATCCTCCAGAAGGAAGGCATATGGCGCCTGGGTCACCACTTTCACGGTGTGTTTGTCCACCGCTTCCACCGATTTGATCACTTTGGCCAGCTTGCTGTAAAAGGTCGCTTTATTATCCAGGTTTAGAACGAGGTTGAGGGTTGTCACCACATCGTCGGCGGTGACTTCGGCCTTCGTCCCTTTTGGAAAGACCTCGTTACCCGTCTGCCAGCGGGCGCCCTTCCTCAAATGAAAGACCCAGGTAGTGGGATCAGGGCTCTGCCAGGAAGCCGCCAGCCTGGGAATCGGGTTCCCTTCCTCGTTAAAGAGAACCAGCGGCTCGTAAATCTGCGTGATCACGTGAAAATCCGCATCCGCCATGAAATGCAGTGGATCCAGCGTCCCCACCGTATATGGCATGGCGATTTTCAGGGCGCCACCAGCCTGCGGCTTAACCTTGACTTCGGCGAAACCCATGCCCGAGGTTCCCAAAGCCACCATCAGGCTGATGGCCATCACAGCGATGAAAAGCCTTCCAAATAGTGGTACACGTTTCTTTGTAAACATCGTCACAACCTCCATATGCCTTGTATATACTCTACCCCCTATGGTATAATAGCGTAGCACTCCCTGTTGAA
Organism: Syntrophothermus sp.; assembly: GCA_050260975.1. GTDB lineage: Bacteria > Bacillota > UBA5301 > JAMCQP01 > JAMCQP01 > JAMCQP01. Next base: position 2,316 of record JBLNCV010000146.1, read on the forward strand.
AATGTCAAGAACCGGTTTTTAGAGGGGCAGGTTTTAAAGGAATCGCACGCATCTTACCGAATAACCAGGGAGAGCCTTCTCAGGCCGGAAAGGATCGCCGTTTCTAACAAGCAACCAACTATTGCTATTCAAGACATCGTCGGGAGGAGGCTTGTTCAAATGCCTGTTCTATCCAACGTTCTGGAAGCCATCGGGGGCACCCCGCTTGTCCGGCTCAACCGTCTCGTCGGGGATAACGAAGCGCAAGTGCTCGCCAAACTGGAATTTCTCAACCCAAGCGGAAGCATTAAGGCCAGAGCCGCCTACGGGATGATCACCGCCGCCGAAAAAGCCGGCCTGCTCAACAAGGATTCCATTATCGTCGAACCCACCAGCGGCAACCAGGGCATCGGCCTGGCGATGGTCGCGGCCGTCAAAGGTTATCGCGCCATCATCGTCATGCCGGAGACCATGAGTGTAGAAAGGCGCAAACTTGTGGCGGCTTTCGGCGCCGAGATACGCCTGACGACCGCCGGCCGGAATATCCAGGAGACCTTCGACGTTTGCATAAACGAAGCGCGCCGGATGGCCGCCGCCGACCCGCGGGTCTTCATCCCGCAGCAATTCGAAAACCCGGCCAACCCCGCGGCGCACCGGGACACCACCGCCCAGGAGATCCTGGAGCAGGTGGATGGGCCAATCGACGCCTTTGTGGCCGGAATCGGCACCGGCGGCACCCTGACCGGCGTCGGCGAAGTCCTGAAGAAACGGCACCCCAAGATCCGGGTGGTAGCCGCAGAGCCCGCCAACGCCGCCATCCTTTCCGGGGGGAAGATCGGGAGCCACATCCAGCAAGGCATTGGAGACGGGCTAATCCCGAAGGTCCTCAACCGGCGGATTATCGACGAGATCGTCCAGGTAACCGATGAAGAAGCAGTGGAAATGGCGCGTCTGCTGGCCAGAAAGGAAGGCCTCCTCGCCGGAGTCTCTTCCGGAACGGCGGCCGCCGCCTCGCTCAAGATCGCCAGGCAACTGGGACCCGGAAAAACGGTGGTTACCATCCTGCCGGATACCGGTGAGCGTTACCTATCCATGGATCTATGGTGACCGAGAAAGAGAAACTGATGAAAGAGGAACAGTAATGGCGCCCTTGCTGCAAAAGTTCAAACATCCGTTGGGCATCTTTTCGTGGTTCGGGTATGTACTTCCTTTGCAAAAGAAACTTGAACTCATCAAAATGGCCGGGTTTGACGCGACCACTCTCTGGTGGGAGGACGAGGAGACCCTCGGGGGCCTGGAAAAGGACGACATGCCGGATCTGGTGCGGAAGAGCGGGTTGGTCCTGGAAAACATCCATGTACCCTACGATCATTGCAATGATCTCTGGAGCGAGAGTGCGTTGGATCGCACGGATATCGTTAACAAGCACATTGCCTGGTTACAGGATTGCGCAAGGCACAACATCCCCATGATGGTCATCCACGTGACGGATGGCCCAAAACCCCCGGGCCCCAACAGATTTGGACTAAACAGCCTGCTCCAGATCCTTGAGATAGCGGAAGAATTCGACGTGGCCGTAGCCGTTGAAAACACCGGATCCCCGGCCCACCTCCACTCTTTATTTTCAGAGGTTGAATCCGAATCTCTGGGATTTTGTTATGACACTTCCCACGACTGGCTGTATGGCGCTGAAAGAGGGAACCCGCTGCAAAAATTTGGCCACCGCCTGATGGCCACTCACCTTTCTGACAATGATGGGCAACAGGATCGCCACTGGCTTCCCGGCGAGGGAATCGTCGATTGGCGCAGAGTGGCCCAGGCCTTCCCCAGTTCCACTTACCCGGGAGCCCTGACACTGGAAGTGGCCCGCAAAGAAGGGTCAAGCGAGCCGCCGGAAGCATTTCTGGCCAGGGCCTACGAACAGCTCACCTGGGTGGCGGGTTTGATAACGCCGTAGGGTGCCCCTGGCCGGCTTCAACGCGCCCATTTCCCTTCCTGCCCCCGGTGCGTCGTTTCCCCAGCCGGTCCTCGGTGATCATCACCCCCAGCAGCACCAGAAGGATCCCGGCCACCATGGGCCAGGTCAGGGGTTCGCCGTACAAAGTGCCAATCAGGACGGAGATCACGGGGATGATATATCCGACCATAGCCACCTGGGTGGCCTCGGCTTTCTGCAGGAGCCAGAACAGCATTCCGAAGGCCACCGCGGAACCGAAGATCGAGAGGAAGAGCAGGGCCGCCACTGCCTGCCAGCTCCACGCAAGGCGGGCGCCGGATTCCACCGCCGCTGCTCCAACCACCAGCATCAGGGCGCCGAAGATCGTCTGCCAGGTGTTTGTAAGTACGGCATCCAGATGGCCCAGCCACTTTTTGGCATAAACATTGGCGGCCCCGTAGCTGCCCGCGCTCGCCAGCAACGCCAGGACACCCAGGAGCGAATTTCCCGGCTTGATGCCACCGGATAAGAAGATCACGCCTGCAAATCCCACAATAATACCGGACACCCGGGCAAGCGACAGCTTTTCCCCCAGCCATAGATAGGCCAGGAAAGCCACAAAGAACGGCACGGTGCTGTTGAGCACCGCCGCCAGGCCCGAAGAAATGTACTGCTGCCCCCAAAACACCAGCCCGAAAGGCAACGCCGTCATGAGAAAGCCCAGGATGGCCAAACGGCCGAGATCGGCGCGCGACGCCCGGAAGCTCTTGCCCCTTGCCACCTGATATAGAACCAGCAGTATTGATGCCAGCACAAACCTGATCGCGGCGAAGGTAAACGGCGGAAGATACTCAAGCCCGATACGTATAACCAGAAAGGTCGAAGCCCAGATCACGCTGACCGCCAGCAACGCCGCCCAAACTCTTTTATCCAATTCCCGGCCCCCTACCTTTTAAAGAAATAGACGCCCGCCCCCAGCAAAAGAAGTCCAAAAGCACGCGCCAGGGAGAAGGGAGCCCGTTCAATCCCGAACCAGCCGAAATGGTCAACCACCGCGGCCACCAGCAACTGGGAAAAGATTACCAGCCCCAGAGCGTACATCGCCCCCAGCCGGCGGAACGCCAAGATCACCGCGGCGACCACCACCACCCCCAGCAGGCCGCCCAGAAGACTGGCCCTGGGAGCCTGAAAAGTCGCGAAAAGATTCCCCTGGCCGAAAAGAAGCATGATCGCCGTCACCGCCGCCAACCCGGTCAGATGGACGATGAAGGTTGACTCCCACAGGCCGACCGTCTTGCTGAGCAAGCTGTTGAAGGTCCCCTGAAACCCGATGGCTACCCCGGAAATCACCGCCATGAAGATCGCTGTTAAGGTACTCGCCTGCAACAGAACCACCGCCTACATTATCGCACTCATTTTATACGCCCCATCACCAGGACATCCACATATTGATTTCGGACACAAGGCCCCTCCTCCTTGATCAAAATAGGGATGGCCATCACTGCCATCCCTGCAAATGTTTCGCCCTTCTTCAAAAAGTTCCTGCTACAAAAAATTACTGGTTGTGCGGATCTTCCGGTATGCCCAGGCCGCCACCGCAAACTGCACTAAAAGCCCGATTACCCCTGTAAACCCGCCTAAAACTGGATTCACCGCCGGAAACAACAGGCGCCAGATCCCGTAGCCCTGGGCGTTGAATACCCCGTGCCCGAAAGAGGCCAGAACCGCGCTGTCAAATTCAAGCCGGAGGTAGGCCAGGTATACCCCCATGAACGTGGTCAGCAGGATCATCAACAGCACTCCTAAAACAGGGTACCCGGGATAATTGAATCCCACTGCGACAATCGGCGCGTGCCAGAGCCCCCAGATAATCCCGCTAATAATCATGGCGCGCCCCTTCCCAAGCGGCATCAGCTTCGGCAAGAGATAGCCCCGCCAGCCGAACTCCTCACCAAAGGCAAAAAGGCTGTTGATGACCGGCGCAAGGGTGATCGAGCCCAATGCAATTCCCAGCAAAACAGTGCTTGCCGGCGGCATTGGCGCGGTCGCCTTACCCGTGGGAAAGCTGCTCTCGACTGATTTCATAAAACCGCTTAACGCCCAATCCGGCTTGCCCAGGCCCAAGAGCCAGGTCACTCCGTACGCCGCGACAAACATGGTGGGAATCAGCAGATAAACCTGCAAATATGCCCGGAATGGCCCAAACCGCAAGCCGGTTCTTCCAAAGCCTTCCCTGGCAATAAATCTGGCCGTGATAAAAGCGGCAAGCGCCGGCGCAAACATCACCGCCGCCACGATAAGCTGCGCCTGAAAGGGAGGTATCGCGACGAAGGACACATGCCACCTGAGAATCATCGCCAGTTCGATGCCCCAGGTAATGCCGAACGTCAAAAGCAAGAACCAGAAGATCCCTTTCTTATCCAGCCAGCCGGTGGTGTCCGCTGGGCCTCCGGCCATTGTTCTTCCACCAACGCCCATGTCAGATCCTCCCCGATGTCTTAATATGAAAAGAAAACGCCGCACGTTAAAGCTGGGTGATCACCCGCTCCCGGCTGAAAGTCCGGGTGCCCCATCTTACCAGCAAATAGTCCAGAAATGCCAGGATCACCGCGATTGCCAGAATCAACCGCGCATCCAGCACAAACAGTCCCAGGGCTTGCCCAAAGATCAAGAACAGAATGGGCAGCACCAACACTCCGGCGATTTGCTGCGCTTCCTGAAATCCTCTTACCCGCGCCGAAATCAACACGGTTATTCCCAACCCCAGAAAAGAGACCGCCGGCGCCAAAAACGCCAGCAGCAGCACCCAGCAGACTGTAGGGAGAAGCAGCCGCCCGAACAAGGGGAAACTGGTGGCATCCACCGTGATTACAAAGGCTAAAAAGGCCAGCCACGATACCACGACAGACGGTACAAAGGCCGCCAGAACCTTGCCCAGGAGCAACTCCAGATCCGGCACCGGGGTGTACAGAAGCGATTCGATGGTCTTGCGCTCGCGCTCCCCGGCAAAGCTGTTGGCGGCGATAATCGTGGAGACCATCAACGGGATGATCAGGAAAAATGGGGCAAACAGGTAGTTCGCAAAGATATAGATCATCCCCTGCCGCCGCGTCATATCGCTTAAGCCGGGTTGCGCAGCCGACATGTGCTTGAAGATCTGGTCCCAAGAGCTATTATTCATCGAACTCGCCGGCAGCTTGCTCACGACGAGATTTATGATCAACGGTATGACGACTACCAGAAGCAGGGGGACCACGGCTGTCGGCAGCCAGAATTGTACGTTCCTCCCAATCTCCTTGATATCCTTAAACATGATAGCTTTAATGCTTTGCCAGTTCATCTCCGGCGCCCCCCATCAACTTTAAATAGGTCTCTTCCAGGGAATGTTTTACGGGTTGGACCGCCCGAATACGCCCGCCCGCCTTGACAATCTCCGCCACCAGATCCGGTACCTGCCTCTGACTTTGAAGGGTAATCCGCAGGTTTTTCGCCTCCTGGCCAATCGCCTCGACAGCCGGTTCCCCGGCGGCGAATTTCTTGATTGCACCCGTAATAGCACCGGCAACAGCCGCGCTGGCTTCCTCAAGTTCCACCACCACTTCGGCTTGCGACCACAGCCTCTCTTCCAACTCTTTTGGAGAGCCCTGGGCCACCACCCGGCCCGCGCTGATCATCGCCACCGTGTCGCACAACCGCTGCGCTTCGTCCAGATTATGCGTGCAAATAAAGACCGTGCGCCGCCTTTCGACGCAGAGATCCCTGATCAGTTCCAGAACGGTGTGGGCCGCCTCCGGGTCAAGCCCCGAGGTCGGCTCATCCAGAAAGAGCACTTCCGGCTCGTGAATCAAAGCCCGTGCCAGGAGAAGGCGCTTCTTCATGCCGGTGCTGAAGGTCTCCACCCGCTCCCCGGCCTTCGCTTCCAGGCCGAAAAATCTCAGCAACTCGCCGGCGCGCTTGATGGCTGCGCCCTTATCCAGGCCGTACAACCGGCCGAAGGTGACCAGGTTGTCCCAGGCTGTCAACCGTTCATAATTCCCCGCGGTTTCGGTAAGCACCCCGATTCGTTTGCGCACCTCGGTCTGGTTCGCCGCCACATCCAACCCTAGCACCCTGGCCTGGCCGCCGCTGGGCTTGAGCACACCGGTCAGCAGCCGAACCGTGGTGGTTTTACCCGCCCCGTTGGTTCCAAGAAAACCAAAGATGGTCCCGGCGGGAATCTGCAAGTGGATGCCCTTCAGCGCCTCCGTTTTGGCAAAGTTTTTCGTTAACTGGTCCGTTTCAATGGCGTATTTCATAAATAAGCTCATCTCCATTGTGACGCGGCGTCCCATTAAAGATCGACCCTGGCACATAAACATTAACATCAATGTATTTGTCTTAGATTATTAGCCAATCGTCTAATTAACTAGTTCCAGTATACCTTCTCCGGGCCAAAATGTCAAGAGAACCGCTAAACCGCTAGTACCCGCGGCCCGATATCGGCGAGATTTGCGCAACCGGTCAGGATCATGGCCTGGCGCAACTCGTCAGCCATCCGGCGAAGGACAAAGGCCACCCCTTCGGCGCCTCCACCGTAAGCCCCGATGACCAGCGGCCTTCCCACCAACACCGCATCGGCGCCCAGCGCCAGGAATTTCAGTACGTCCACCCCGGAACGGACGCCGCCGTCGGCGATAATCGCAATCTTGCCCTTGACCTTTTCCGCAATCCCCGGCAGAACCTCCGCTGTCCCAGGCGTGTGGTCGAGCACCCTTCCACCGTGGTTGGAGACCACGATTGCGGCGGCCCCCACCTCCACCGCCAGTTCCGCCTCGTCGGGGGTCATGATTCCTTTCAGGATAAACGGCCAGGAAGAAGCCTTGACAATCTTTCGCAACGATTCCGGCAATTTCGGGCCGACGGGCTGCCCCTGAAGAGCCATGGTGATTGCCCCGGCACCGTCCACATCCACGCCCACCGCCACCGGCCGGGCTTCCTCCAGCTTACGGAAGTACTCCAGGATCACCTCATCCTCCCGCGGCTTGACAATGGCGACCCCGCCGGACTCGCCAATCGCGTCCTGCGCCGCGGCGAAGATCTCCGGGTGCGGCCCGTCGCCGGTCCATCCCATGGTCCCGGCAAGCTTGCTGCCTTCCAATACCGTCCTTGTGTAATCCAACTCAGTCATGTAGCCGCCCATATTGAAACGAACCCC
>JBLNCV010000147.1:0-4390 GCA_050260975.1 Syntrophothermus sp.
TGGTGTCTTTCCCGGCGCCCCTGGAGAATGTCACCGTCTACCACCTGGGGCATCCGGAACCGGTGACCATCCCGCGTTTCATCAAGGGGGTGAAGGTAGTTACCCTCAAGGGCGGCCTTACGGAACCATTCCTGAACCGGCTGGCGGTGGGCATCGCCCGGATGCGTCTAACCAACACCAAACGTAAAAAGGATGTGGTGGGCGGGATCATCAAAGCCACCTTGCCGGCCCTGGAGAAGCTGGGCAAGCCGGGGATACCCATCTCGGGCATGCGGGTGGACGTGAAAGGCTTATATAAAGGAAAACCGCGGCACATGGTCTACAAGGCCGCCAACCACATGAATAACCTCACAGGGGTGCCGCTGGCGGTAGGGGCTTTGATGCTCGGCCGGGGGCAGATCAAACGCAAGGGTGTCTTTGCGCCGGAGGCGGAGGGGGCCGTCGACCCGGATCTTTTCTTGACGGAATTGGCCGAGCGCGGCGTCTTTGTGAGCGAACAGGAACTTTAAGAGGCAATACACGACGGCGGTGAAAGAGCAGCCGGCTGAAGCAAAGGAGATTGCCGCAGCCGGTTTGTGGTAGTATAATGTAAATGTAGGAGTACAATTAAGTAAAACAGGCACCCTCCCCGATAATTAAATTAGTGCGGCTTTTGCTCGACATGGAGTCGAGGGGCCGCGAAGCCCCGGATGGGCAAGGGGGCCAAGGCCGCCAATACGAGATCAGGGGTGGGAAAATGCCTGAAGCAGCACTGAATGAAGCCTCATATGCCGAATTCAAACGAAAGATTCTCAAAAAAAGCGGTATAGACCTGAACAGCTACAAGCAACAGCAGATGCAGCGCCGGATCAACGCCTTGATGGATACCGTCGGGGTAAAGAGTTACGAGGAGTATTTCCGGCTGCTGGAAGAGAACCCTCAACGCTACCAGGAGTTTTTGAAGCGGCTGACCATCAATGTCACCGAATTCATGCGCAACCCGGAGCGTTTCGAGGAATTGGAGAAGGATATCTTACCGCAACTGCTGGTGAAAAACAGGGGGATCAAGGTTTGGAGCGCGGGCTGTGCCACAGGGGCCGAGCCGTACTCGCTGGCGATCTTATTGCATGACCTGGATCCCAGGGGCAGCACCCAGGGGAGCCATCGTATCCTGGCCACCGATGTGGACAGGCAGGTCCTGGAAAAAGCCAGGCAGGGGGTGTATCAAACCGCCGAACTGCGCAACCTTAACCCGGACCGGCTGGCCAAATACTTTACCAGGTTGGGGCCTGACTCCTACCAGGTGACTGAAGAGTTGAAGAAGATGGTGGATTTCCGGCAGCACAACCTTCTCACAGACTCTTTTGAAGAGGACTTCGACCTGATTCTTTGCCGGAATGTGGTTATTTACTTTACCGAAGATGCAAAAGATAAGCTATATCACAGATTTTATGAGGCTTTGAAACCGGGCGGCGTCTTTTTGGTGGGGGGGACGGAACCTCTCCTGCGCTACCGGGATTTCGGCTTTGAGTGTATCTTTTCGACCTTCTATCGGAAATGAAACTTGGCTGGAAATGAGGGGCGGCTTTGATAGTGGGCGTGGGTGTGGATATTATCGAAATCGCGCGGGTTGCGGCGGCGGTGCAACATTCCGAGCGTTTTCTCCAGCGCATCTATACGCCCGGGGAGATTGCCTATTGCCAGCAGGCCAACCCGCCCTATGCCAGGCTGGCCGGCAGGTTCGCCGCCAAGGAGGCGGTGATGAAGGCTTTGGAAAGCGGCTGGGGCCCTCTGGCCTGGCAAGAGATCGAGGTGCAAAGGGGTCCGCAGGGCCAGCCACTGGTTGCGCTTTTCGGGGCCGCCAGAGAACTGGCGCAGAAGCAGGGGGTCCGCCGGGTGCTTTTAAGTATCTCTCATAGCCGTGATTATGCGGTGGCGTATGCCACCGCCATCGGATAGAAAGTGGTGCGCAATCGGCCCGGTCAGATGTGGGCCGGTTGGTGTTTGGAGGGCACGATGAAGCTCGTCACGCCGGAACAGATGCGACGCATCGAGGATTGGGCGATCAAGGACCTTGGCCTGCCGGGAATCGTCCTCATGGAGAACGCCGGGCTGCGGGCGGCGGAGGTGGCCGGCCGGATAATGGCCGGCGTGGACGGGAAGACCGTCCTTGTTTTTGTGGGTAAAGGAAACAACGGCGGAGACGGGTGTGTGATCGCCAGGCACCTGATTAACCGGGGCGCTGTGGTGTGGGTCGGGCTTTTGGCTGATCCCGGAGAGTTTCGGGGTGATGCGGCCACCAACCTGGGGATTCTCCAGAAGATAATCGATCCAGAGCGGCTCTTTATGGCAACTCCGGAACGCTTCTCTGAAGCCGGGCGTCTGGCTGCCAACGCTGACCTGATTGTGGATGCCATCTTCGGTACCGGGCTTTCCGGCCCGGTGCGAGGGTTGGCCGCCTCGGTAATTGAATTGATCAATGGCTCCGGCCGCCCTGTGCTGGCGGTGGACATCCCGTCGGGGCTCAATGGGGCCAATGGGCAGGCGCCAGGTCCCGTGGTTCGCGCGACGGCCACGGTAACCTTTGGCGCGGTCAAACTCGGCCTGATGCTCCACCCTGGCGCGGAGTACGCCGGGGCGATCTATCTGGCGGATATCGGGATGCCGGTGGGGTGGGCCGGCGATCCGGCCCTTACTTGCCATCTGGTGACGGGCAGCCTAGTGAGGGGGCGTCTCCCCCGGCGCCCGGCGAACAGTCATAAGGGAATATTTGGACATGTGCTGGTGGTGGGCGGGTCCGGAGGAATGAGCGGATCGGTGGCCATGGCCGGCCAGGCGGCGCTGCGTTCCGGTGCGGGTCTTGTGACCGTGGGGGTGCCCGCCGGCCTCCAATCGGTGCTGGCCGCCAAGTTGACCGAGGAGATGACCATCGGCCTGCCGGAGACCCCCAGGCAAACTCTGGCGCCCGCGGCTGCCCGGGTTATTCTTGAACAGGCGGCCAGATTCGACGTTCTGGTGGTCGGGCCGGGAATGGGGGTTGAAGAAACCGGATCCGCCTTTTTAAGGGAGCTTTTGGAGGGACTGTCCGGAGTTTCGGGGAAACCTGCCTCCGGCAATACTTCGGGCCAACCGGCTCAGGGTGGGCCGTCTTCCGGGAAACCCGCCACGCTGGTGATTGATGCCGACGGGCTAAACACCCTGGCGGCTGGGCGGCAGGAGTTTAAGTCACTGGTGCAGAACCTTTCAGAAAGGCTGGCGCACCGGGTGGTCTTGACTCCCCACCCCGGTGAAATGGCCCGGTTGATGGAACTCTCGGTTGCAGAGGTGCAGCAGGACCGGGTGGCCGTCGCCAGGCGCGCCGCCGGTGAGTGGCGGGCCACGGTTGTTTTGAAGGGTTCCCGGACCGTAATCGCGGATCCGGACGGACAAGTTTACATCAACATCACCGGCAACGCCGGGATGGCCTCGGCCGGCATGGGCGACGTCCTGGCCGGGGTGGTGGGCGGCCTGTCGGCGCAGGGGCTCGGCTCAACCGAGGCTGCCGTTGCGGCGGTATTTTTGCACGGAGCCGCCGGCGATCTGGCCGCGGAAGAGATTGGCCCGGCCGGGATCGTGGCGGGCGACCTTTTACCCCGCCTGCCCAGGGCCATCGCACAGCTAATCAAGGGTAGATAGGTGAATAAGTAATCCAACGACTGGAGTGACATCAAATGAATCAACAGCCGGAGCCACACCTGCGATTGCCGGCTGACCTGCGGTCCGTCTGGGCGGAGATCAACCTTGACCATATCGCTCACAACATTCGGGAGATTCGCCGCAAGGTGCCGCAAAGCGCCCAGATTATGGCGATTGTGAAGGCTAACGGGTACGGCCACGGCGCCCGGCAAGTAGGGCGGACGGCGCTGGCCAACGGAGCGGCCATGCTGGGGGTGGCCATTGTTGAAGAGGTCATCCACCTGCGCAAGGGCGGAATAACGGCTCCCATTCATATTCTCGGCATGCCCCCCGCCGGGCAGGCTGTGCTGGTAGTGGAGAACGACGCCAGTTGCGCCGTTTCCAGCTGGCCTGTGGCGGAGGCCCTGTCCCAGGCGGCTCAGCGCCTGGGCAAGACAGCCCGGGTCCATATCAAGGTGGACACCGGTATGGGACGGCTGTGGCTTCTTCCGGCGGATGCACCGGAATTCGCCGAAAAGCTGGTGCGCTTGCCGGGTCTTAAGTTGGAAGGGCTCTTCACCCATTTTGCCACCGCGGATGAGGCCGATAAATCCTATACGGTATCCCAGTTTCAGGCCTTCCGGAAGGTTCAGGCTGCGCTGGAAGCCAGGGGGATCCAGATTCCGCTGGCCCATGTGGCCAACAGCGCGGCAATCCTTGATTTGCCGGAGACGTACGCCGGCGCGGTTCGCCCGGG
>JBLNCV010000148.1:0-5110 GCA_050260975.1 Syntrophothermus sp.
CGGTTTCGCCCGGCCATCCTTTCCACTTTGATCATCTCCCCGCCGCAATGCGGCAAGACCACTCTTCTGCGGGATCTGGCCCGCCAGATCAGCGACGGGGCGCCGGCGATCGGCCTTATAGGGCGCAAGGTAGGCATTGTGGATGAACGTTCTGAAATCGCCGGCTGCTATCACGGCGTGCCCCAAAACGATGTAGGGCTGCGCACCGATGTCCTGGATACCTGCCCCAAGGCAGAAGGGATTATGCTTTTGTTGCGGTCCATGTCGCCGGAGGTTGTGGTAACCGACGAAATCGGCGGCGAGGAAGATGTAGAGGCGGTGGAGGAGGCTTGTCACGCCGGAGTGGCGGTGATTGCGACGGCGCACGGTCACGATCTGGCGGAACTCTTACGGCGGCCCGGGACGGGCCGGCTGATCAGGGAAGGGCACTTTCAACGGGCGGTGGTTTTGAGCCGCCGCGAGGGACCGGGTACCCTGGAAGTCATTGTGGAACTTACTCAAAACGGTGTGGACAAGATCCGGTAAGGTTGGCATAACTTGCCCCAACCTCAAATAAGATTGAATAAGCCAGCGACTGGCCCGGATGGGAGGCTTGCGAAGATGGGATCCCCTCTGATTTTGAAACTGGCCGGCAGCCTGATGGTAGTTTTGGCCACCAGCCTTCTGGGGCATCAGATCGCCGCGGCGTACGCCAGGCGGCCGCAGCAGTTAAGGCTTCTCCGCACCGCGTTGCAGATGCTGGAGACGGAGGTAATCTACGCCCGCTCGCTTCTCCCGGAGGCGCTGGAAATGGTGGCGGCGCGCCTTGACGGTCATGGGCCGGGAAGAGATCCGGTGGCAAGGCTGTTCCTTTACTGTCGGGATGAACTTCGGCGCGGGGAAGGGTTGACCGGTGCGGAGGCCTGGGCTAAAGCGGTGGAAAAGATTTTTGTACAAACCGCCCTGAAGCCGGGGGATCGGGAGATCTTGCTGGCTTTTGGCACGTACCTTGGCGCTTCCGACAAAGAGGATCAAATCAAACACCTTCGTCTGGTCCATGCGCAACTGGCCCAGGAGGAGGCCACCGCCTGGGAGGAACGCCAGAAAAACAGCAGGCTCTACCACTATCTGGGGGTCTCTGCCGGCCTGATCGTGGTGCTCACCCTGCTTTAAATTGCGGTATCTACTTGCCTGGAGAGGAGAAGCCCGATGGATGTAAATCTGATCTTCCGGATCGCCGGGATCGGCATTCTGATCTCAGTATTTAATATGGTTCTTAAACAAGCCGGCAAGGAGGAACAGGCCCAGATGCTGACTCTGGCCGGCGTGGTAGTGGTGCTGATGATGGTCATCCAGCTTATCAGCCGGCTCTTTACCGACGTGCGTTCAGTTTTCCAGCTTTGGTAAGACCTGGACCCGGATGTGGGAGAGAGGGCTTAAACCTGCAAGGTTTAGGGTTCAGGGGGTTAAGACCATGGAAGTGATGCAACTGGTGGGCCTGGGGCTGGTGGCTTCTATTCTTGTGGTGATCTTGCGGGATCAGCGGCCGGAGATAGCCTTGCTGTTGAGCATTGTCGTTGGGGTTCTGGTCTTCTTGTTTATGCTGGATCGGTTGGCGGCGGTGCTGAATGTTTTGCGGGATCTGGCGGTGCGGGCTGACCTGAACCTGGCTTACCTGGGTACGGTCCTCAAGATTGTGGGGATCGCGTACATCGTCGGCTTTGGGGCCCAGATCTCCCGAGATGCCGGTGAGGGGGCCATTGCCAACAAGATCGAATTCGGCGGCAAAGTATTGATTTTGGTGCTGGCGGTGCCGGTGATGGTGGCGGTTTTGCAGGCCATTATCCAGATCCTGCCATGAAAAGAAGGGTAGAGGTGGACGGTGAGATACGGCCGCGCGGTGATGAGATACAGCCTTGCGGTTATCGGGCTTTTGCTGGCCCTGATGGCCAACGCCGGGATGGCGCGGGCGGAGGAGGCTCCGGCGGCCAGGATCGCCCCCGAGGAAGTGGTGGAATCCCAACTTCAGGCGCTTCAGGCCGACCAATTAAAAGTTTTCCTCGATAGGCTTGACAGCGATGCCCGGCAGGTCTTGCCGGAACTTAACCTGCGGGAGATGATCTTTCCCGGCAAGGATGGAAAGAGCGCCCTGGATCTGCGCCGGATTCTGGCGGGGCTCCTCAAGTACCTTTTCAAGGAGATCGTCGCCAATGCCAACCTCCTCGGGCAGTTGCTGGTCCTGGCGGTGATCTGCGCCATTCTCCAACAGATGCAGGGCGCCATCGGCGACAAATCGTTCGGGGACCTGACCTTCGCCGTCTCCTATCTGGTGCTGATCTTCATCGGGATCAAGAGCTTCTACTATGCCGCCGGGTTCGGACGGGCGGCCGTTGACGACATGGTATCCGTGATGCAGGCGTTGCTGCCCATGTTTTCCACCCTGCTGGTGTCCATCGGCGGGGTTACCACTGCGGCGATCCTGCACCCACTGTTGTTTGCGGTGACCAGCCTGGTCAGCACACTGATGGAAAACGTGGTCATCCCGCTGCTCTTCTTTTCAGCAGTGGTGGGACTGGCGGGCAATATCTCCGAAAAGTTTCCCATGGCCAGGCTGGCGGCGCTGGTCCGCCAGGTGGCCGTGGCAACCCTGGGAATCTTCTTCAGCATCTTCCTGGGAACGATGCTGGTGCGGGGGGTGACCACGCCGGTGACCGACGCGGTGACGATCCGGGCCGGAAAGTTTCTGGCCAGCAACTTCATCCCGATTATCGGCAAGATGTTCTCCGACGCCGTGGAAATCGTTGCGGGTTGTTCGCTTCTGGTCAAAAATGCGCTCGGCCTGGTGGGCATCACCCTGGTTTTGGCCTTTGCCGCCTTTCCAGTGCTGAAGATCCTGGGAATTATTATCGTCTACAAGGTGGCCAACGCCCTGATGGAGCCAATCGGGGACAAACGGCTGGTAGAGGCCCTGGGCCATCTGGAGAGCAGCCTCACGTTTTTAATCGTGGTCGTGGGGGCGGTAGGGCTGATGTTCTTTGTATCGTTGACCATCATCATCAGTGTGGGAAGCTTTACAGCCGGGATCCACTGACGCGTCCGGATTTTGATCTCCTGGAGGGTCGATCGTGATCGAAGCCTTGTCACAATGGGTCAAGAATTTAGTCACGCTGGTCTTTATCGTCACTTTTCTGGAGATGCTCACCCCGGACAACGATCTCAAAAAATTTACCAGGGTGGTGGTGGGTTTCTTTATCCTGGTAGCGGTGATCAGCCCGCTTCTGGATCTGGTGCGCGGGGGGGCCGCCTGGCCGGAGCCGGAGGAGCTCTTTTCCTCGGTAGGGTCCAAACCAGGGTCTGAACCAGGCTTTGAGTCAGGACCCCAACCGGACTTTGCAACAGAATCCGAACTGGGGTCGAAACTGGAGGCAACAAATACCCGGCAGGTCGCCGCACTTTATACCGGCCGGTTGGCCGAGGAGGTCAGGGCAGTTGTAAAGGAAATTCTGCCTGGCTGGGAAGCTCGTGTCCGGGTGGGGGTCAGCCCGGAAGACGGGCAGATAACCAATCTCGAGGTGGCGTTACGGACGCCGGGCGGTTCTGAGGTGCCTGAGATAGAAGTCCCGGAGGTGGCGGTGACCGGACGGGGTCCTTTTGACAAGAGCGACGGCAGTGGGTCTTCCAACCAGGGCAGCAGCGAGCCTTCCGGCCAGAATGATGCTTACACAGCGATAAGCGAGAGGGTAAGGCAAAGGGTGGCGTCTTTTACCGCTCTTTCTCCTGAAAAGGTTCGGGTCCTGGTAATGCGGTAGTGACACGATGGGAGGGGTGGAGGTTTGCAGGACTGGAAACAACTC
Source organism: Syntrophothermus sp. (assembly GCA_050260975.1). GTDB lineage: Bacteria > Bacillota > UBA5301 > JAMCQP01 > JAMCQP01 > JAMCQP01. The sequence goes on from JBLNCV010000148.1 coordinate 3,834, forward strand.
TACGAAAAAGGCAAAGAGTTTGTGCTTAATCTCCTTGGAAAAGGGACGGAGAGATCGTCTCGTAACCCGAAACGCCGGTCCACCTGGATGCTGGTTCTCCTTGGCCTGCTCGGAGTGATCCTGCTCATTGGCGGCAATCCCTGGCCCGGCACCCGCCAGCCTGCCCCGCGGATCGTGGAAGAACAGGGACAGGGACCCAGGGCCACCGCGGCGCCCAAAGCTCCGGCAAGTTATGAGGAAATCCTGAAACAGCAACTTGCTGCGACGCTCTCCCAGATGGAAGGGGTGGGGGAAGTATCCATCCAGATTACCTTGGCTTCCGGCCCGGAATTTGAGTACGCCCAGAAGGTCACCCAGACCACCAAGATTACCCAGGAACAGGACCGGGCCGGGGGCAACCGGGTAATCAATGAAAAGAATGAAAACCGGGAAGTCACCATAGTGCGCGAGGATCAGGGGCGTGCGGACCGCCCGGTGATCATCGTTGAGAAACGCCCGCAGATCCAGGGAGTGTTGGTTGTCGCCGACGGCGCCCGGGATCCGGTGATACGGGCGCGGCTTTCCAGAGCGGTACAGACCGTGTTGGGGATCCCTGCCCACCGTGTACAGGTTCTCCCAAGGAAATCTAGTGAAGTAAGGTGGTGATCATCATCGTGTTCAAGAGACTTCTATTTCGAACGACGCTGATCGTCGTGGCGGCGGTGGCGTTGATCAGCTTTCTGGTTGTTCCCACCAATACTCCCGGCCAACGATGGGGGGTTAGAAGCCGGCCGGACAAGATCGTCAAGGCGCCGGTGGCCAGTGATACGAGCAATATGGGCAAAGAAGAGGCCACCGCGCCGGCGGTGGCAGGGGTGGGGCGGCAGGCTTCCAAAGAAGCCGGCAATCTTTCTCCTAAAGGAGATTCCGACGGTTTTTACGCCGACTACCGGGTGGAACGGGAAAGCAGCCGGAGTGCCGAGATGGAGATGTTGCAATCCTTGATCAACAACCCCAATACCACACCCATCATCAAACAGGACGCCCAGCAAAAACTGCTCAAGCTCATATCCCTCTCCGAATCGGAGCTCCAACTGGAGAACCTGCTCAAGGCCGAGGGCTATTCGGACGCTCTGGTATTTTTGCAGGGCGACAGCCTGACCATCATCCTCTCGGGCAACGCTGTCAATGAGAGTTCGGCGGCCCGCATCGGGGATCTGGCCACTCGGGCCACGGGCATCCCGCTGCCCAAGATCGTGATTGTGGAGAAGAAGTAGGCCCAAATATGCCCTCCTTTA
>JBLNCV010000149.1:0-2817 GCA_050260975.1 Syntrophothermus sp.
CCATCGATACTCTACGGAATCGACACGCGGGCGACCGAGGAGATTGAAATACTGAACAGGGAGATCGGCTCCGAGCGAATCTTTTCCACCACAGGCCAGCAACTTACAACCCAGTCAGTCGGCCCCAAGATCCTCTGGTTCAAACGCCATGAACCGGCGCTGTACGCGCGGACCGCCAGGATCCTTTCGGCCACCAGTTACCTGGTGTTCAGGCTTACGGGCAAATATGTGGTGGATTATTATACAGCGCCTTCTTTTTCGCCGCTCTTTGACCTGGAGAGACTGCAATGGGATGAGGCGATGTGCGCACACGGAGATGCTGCCGGAGCCCCGCTGGGCGACGGATGTGGTGGGGTGGATTACGCGGGAAGCCGCCCGGGAGACGGGGTTGACCGAGGGGACGCCGGTAATTGCCGGCACCATTGATGCCACTGCGGAGGCGATCAGCGTGGGGACCGTCAACCCCGGTGAAGCCATGCTGATGTACGGCACGACGATGTTTATCATCTCGGTTCTGGACAGCTTTCGTGTGCACCCGGCGCTCTGGGCCCTGGCGTACACAATGCCCGGCAGGGCCGTGGTGGCGGCGGGGCAAGCGACCTCGGCGGCGCTGACCAAGTGGTTCCGGGACAATTTCGGCCACGTGGAAAGGGAGACCGAGCGGCTTTTGGGTATTGACGCCTACCAGTTGCTGATGGCCGAAGCAGAGAGTGTGCCGGCGGGGAGCGGCGGGCTGATCGCGCTGCCATACTTCAGCGGCGAACGAACACCGATTTACGATCCGCTGGCGAGAGGGATGGTGATCGGCCTGGCCTTGAGCCACACACGCGCTCACGTCTACCGGGCGTTGCTCGAGGGAACGGCGTTCGGATTGCGGCATACCTTTGAGACGATGGCGGAGATCGGGGGGTTGCCCGGCAAGGTGTTTGCGGTGGGAGGAGGGACCAAAAACAGTCTCTGGCTGCAGATCGTGAGTGATGTGACCGGTATCCCGCAAGAGGTGCCCAGGACCACGATTGGTGCTTCCTACGGCGACGCCTTCCTGGCGGGGATTGGAGTTGGCTTGTTCCGCGACTTCAACGAGATCCGGACGCGCTGGATCGAGCCGGGGAGGACGGTGACGCCCAACTCGGCGGAGCACAAGCTGTACAGCGAGTACTATCAGATATTCCGCGCCCTCTACGAAAACAACAAGGGCTCGATGCACCGGCTGGCGGAACTTGGCAGTCGCTAAAGGTCCTGTCCCGGTGGGGTTTTTCCTTCAGGGGAGATCACGGTTGGAAGGATAATCGACAAAAAGAAATTGCTACTGGAAGATGGGTTCCAGCCCTGCCGCGGCCTGCCGTAATCGTTCTGTCTCTTCCGGGGTTATCGGATGGAGTCTTTCCGCATATGCCAGCGCCCGCGGGAAAAACTTTGGCTCGCCGGGTGGGACCGCGGCGGTGATGGGTTCCGATGAAGAGGTTGACCCAGTTGACAGGGAAGAGAACGCTGTCGAACGGGAAGGCATCCAGGACTGTGAAGCTCTTTCAATCAGAGTCTTGACACGTAATACGTGCACACATATAATGTAATGGGTGATAAAACTTGAAGAACATCACAATCTCCCTGGAGGAAAAGATGCTTGAAGCGAGCCGCTCATATGCCAGGGCGCATCATATGTCCTTGAATTCCTTGATCAGAAAGTTGTTGGCCCAAACGGTCCTGCCCGCTTCGGACAATTGGCTGGATGAAATGTTTGAAATGATGGACCAGGCCAAGGGCGACTCGCGCGGGCAAAAATGGTCCCGCGAGGAACTTTACGATGTCTAAGATCTTTATCGACACCAATATCCTGGTTTATGCGGCGGATGGAAGGGAGCCTCTCAAACAGAAAAAAAGCCGGGCGTTGCTCAGGACGTTACGGGATGATCGGAGCGGTGTGATTTCCACCCAGGTTCTGCAAGAGTTTTATGTCGTAGCAGTCAGGAAACTTGGTATCGATCCCATCATGGGCAAGAACCTCATTCATGCCATGCGGAACTATGAGACTGTAGTCGTTGATGAGGTCCTGATCGAGGAGGCGGTGGACTGTTCTATTCTGAACCGTCTTTCTTTCTGGGACGCGTTGGTCATCGTCAGTGCGGAGAAAGCTCATTGTCAATTCTTATGGACAGAAGATCTCAATCATGGCCAGATTATTCGAGGGGTAAAGATAGAAAATCCCTTTCGCGATCCAGCCGGGGAAGTTCATGAACCGCCGGTCGAGAGTTATAACCATTACAAGGAAGGTGCGAAACCACAGAGCTGATGATGCTGCCCCGAATCACTTTCGGGACAGCATCTTTTTTCAACCGGGGCCATCATTTTGCCGGTTGGTCTCCCGCTAGTCTCCCGTGTAAAAAGGGAAGCACCCGAGGGATCCTATTGACATTATATATTAACCATGATAATATTTAAATAGGTTAACAAATAAACTAGGAGGGATCCTACTATGAAAGTGGACAACAGCATGCCAAGTGCAGCAAAAGGAATTCAGGCTGGGGTGAACCTTGAAAAAGGCGCCCCTGGCGTGGGGTTGCTCAAACACATCCTGATCCTGGCCATCTTGCTGGGGCTAACGGTGTTGCTGATGGGAGGTTTTTGGGTCTATAAGAGCACCGCGCCGGTGCCGGGAGAAGTGAAAAGCACATCTGGCGAGGTGCTGACCACGGCGTCAAACATCAAAGGCGGGCAGGCGGTCTACCAGAAGTACGGCTTGATGGACTATGGCTCGGTGCTTGGCCACGGGGCGTACCTTGGTGAGGATTTTACCGCCAAAAGCCTCCACCTGATCGT
>JBLNCV010000150.1:0-6393 GCA_050260975.1 Syntrophothermus sp.
TGTTCATGGGCCCGCTGCGCAACCGGGACGCCGCTTTGGCCGAAAGCCCGGTGGCCGGGTGGGCGGCCAACCCCATGAACCAGGGGGAGGCTTCCAAGATCGCCCTTTTGACGGTGGCGGACTATCTATGGAACCCCCAGGCGTACGAGCCGATGGAGGCGTGGGATGTGGCGATCCGGCATGTGGCCGGGGACGTGGCTTACCGGCCCATGCGGCTTCTATGCGAGAACTTGCAGAGCTCCCGGTTGTTTGACGAGGAGTCGCCGGAGCTGGCGGCCAGGATCAGCGCCTTCTGGGCGGAATATCCGGCGGGGGACTGGCGCGGCAAAGGCGAGGCGCTGGCGGCGGAGTTCCGCGAGCTGCGGCAGCTCAAGGGGGAGCTGGAACGGGCTCTGGCCAACCGCCAGCTGCTGCACGAGATCATGCCCTGGCTGGAGAAACTCTCGCTCCAGGCCGAGCTGGCCGAGGGGTATCTGGACCTGCTGATGAAAAAAGGGCCGGGGGCAACAGGCTCAGGCCCTGAGTTGAAAAAGTTTGCGGATCTGGAGAAGCTGGCGGAGCGATTGAGCAGCGATCCCCACCAGGTCTGCGGCCTGGTGCTGGAGGAGTTTCTGGCCAGGGTGCGGGCGGAGCTGATCACTACATCTGGGGTAGAATAGTGTGATACTTAGTTACCCTGGTAAATAAGCCTGAGCCTATCCAGGCTAACGCGTTGCTGAGCGCTTCCAGCAGTGCTGCTCAAGGTGGGGAGGACGCTTTCGTTACTATCCCGACACGGAGTTCCTTGCTCTGTATGGCGGTGAGGGCCTTTCATGCAAGACGCGCGAGTTCCCAACGCGATAAACATCTTCCGAGTTTCCGGGTTTTCTGGCTCTAATGGCGAGAACCCATACAGCCGCTTCATCAAAGCGATAAACAAGACGCATATCTGCGTTTACCCCTGCTTTGGGGTTTGAAGTAGAATGAAATTTAAATTTTCACCATTTTTCCAGGGGCGGGCGTTTAAGTCTGGCGCCGGCAGATGGGTTGTTGGCGATCATAGCAAGAGCTTTGTTGATTTGTACTTCAAGCTCGTCCCAGACTACCCTGTTCAGAAAATCCGCTTGCAGCGCTGGGATGTCAACCGAGAGGACGTCTGGGTGGAAAACGACTTTCCTGGTCACTTTTCGGGACGAGCCTCCTTCATAGCCGCCTTAAAATCGTCGTCTCCAACCCAATTAACTTCGGTTGCATCTCTGCGGCTGGCAATATTGCTCAGTTCTGCATCTTCCAGCGCATCCTCCAATTCCTCGATACGCGAGATCAAAGCCGCAAATAGTGTATGATCAAGCAGAACAGCTTCGGGCCTTGAACGATAGCTGATAAGTAATTTCATCGAACTTTTGAGTTCTGTAAGAACACGTTCAAACGGCATATTTTGCAGTTCCGTGGCGTTTTTGATTTGGTTGGCCTTGAACCGATCATTCATCTCCCGAAAGATTTGGTTCATTTGACACCCGCCTTCATGTATCCATTTCTCTAGAGTTATTATACCAGTTTATTACCATGTTGAAAAGGTATTCTACTTGCTATTTAACAAGGAGGCCGATCCCGCAAATGGTCGAGCATTCCTTTTTAACTCTTCAGCGCGCCCCGCATCAACCCGCTGATGATCCACTTCTGGGCCAGGACATAAACGATAAGCACCGGGGCCATGGCCATCAGGTAGGACGCAAAGGCCAGATTGTAGTTGGTGCTGAACTGGGACTGGAAGACGAATTGCACCAGGGGCAAGGTCATTGCTTCCGGCTTGTTTAAGATAATAAGGGGCAGCATAAAATCGTTCCACACCCACAACGTGGTCAGGGTGCCGACCGTGGCGTTAATCGGCGCCATGAGCGGAAAGACGATCTTCCAGAACAGCTTCCAGACGCCGCAGCCGTCAATGATCGCCGCTTCCTCCAGGGACGCGGGAATCGTTTTGAGGTAGCCCACATACACGAAGATATTAAAGGCCAGCCCGTAGACCACGTACAGAAAGATCAGGCCGATCTGGTTGTCGATCCCCATGGCGCTTGTCTCTTTCACGATCGGCAACATGATGATCGGGAAGGGGATGAAGAGCGCGCTTATGAAATAATAATAGAGGAACTTGAAGAACCTTTTATGCATATTCCGGGCGATAGCATAGGCCACCATCGAATTGGTAAGCAGGGTCAGCCCCACCGCGGCCACCGTGATGAGAAAACTGTTGCCAAAACTGCGGAAGAAGTTGGTCATCTGGATGGCCAGCGTGAAGTTTTCCCAGCGCAAGGTCCGCGGCAAGGAGATTATGGATCGCGCCATCTCCTGTGGATTTTTGAAGGCAATGGTCACGGTCAGGTAGAGAGGAAACAGGATCACCAGTGAGCCAAGCATCAACAGAACCGTGGCCGCCCAATTCGTCTTTTTGGCCATTACAGGCTCACCTCTCTCTTCTGCAAGAACTTGATCTGAAGGAATGAGACAACCAGGATCACCAGGAAATAGATCACCGCGTTGGCCGACTGGTAGGCGAATTCCCCGCCCTGAAACCCTCCCCGGTAGATCAAGAGGGAGATGGATTCGGTGGCCCGCCCCGGCCCTCCGCCGGTCAAGGCCATGATGTGATCGAAGACCATCAGAAAATTCTTCATGGCCAGCACCATGTTGATGGTAAAAAAAGGCGCGATCAGGGGGAAGGTGATCCTGGCGAACCGCTGCCACCTTCCGGCCCCATCGATGCTGGCGGCTTCATAGAGGTCGTCGGGAATGGCCTGCAATCCCGCCAGGTACAACAAAGTATTAAAGGCGGACGCCTGCCACACCGCCACAAAGACGACCCCCACCCACGCCAGATCTGGATTCCCCAGGATATTCGTGGCCAGCGCAGTAATACCCAACCTTTCGCCGATGGCCGGCAGCAGGTAAGTAAAGATATAATTGAAGATGAAGCCGATAATCAGGATGCTCAAGACGTTGGGGAGAAAATAGACCGCCCTCAGGAGTCTTTTCAGCTTGATTATCTCATTCAGGAGGACGGCCACCAACATGCTGAGCAGGTTGACCAAAATCGTGGAGATGATCGCGAATTTGAACGTAAAGAGGTAAGCGTCCAAAGCCCGCCCATCCTTAAGCAGGTTCAGATAGTTTTTCAGCCCCACAAACTGAAAGTCGCCATAGCCCGGCCAGTTGGTGAAGCTGTAAAAGATCCCCTCCAGGGCGGGGTAGGTGTGAAAGACAAAGAACAATACCAGGGCGGGAATCGTCATTAAGAAATAAGCGCGCGAAGACCGCCAGGACCGCGAAGACCGCGAAGATGGGGCTCTCACTTTCCTCACTCCTGTTAAGTACTCTCGCTCCTCTCGAAGCGCCAATACAAAATGCCGGGACTGGCACCCTGCCGGGCAAGGAACAGATTTGCACCCCGGAAGGCGCAAATCTGTTCCTTGCCCGTCTCACAGGAGCTTACCGGGAGCTCGTTTTATCCCATTCGGCGTCCAGGTTGCGGAGGAAGGCGTTGACATCGCCCTTGAGGAGAAATTCCTGCACCAGATTTGGTACCTGCATACCGGACGGGTAATAATGATCGGCGAAGCTGGTAATTCTCCCCGATTCAAAGTACTCCTTCAAATTGACCAACTCCGGATCTTCCTGGTAGACGCCCTTGACCGCGGAGAAGAGCTTCTGCTGGTCGATGTAATACTGAGCGTTCTCCTTCTTCAGGAGAAAGTCGATGAACGCTTTGGCCTCTTTGGGATACCGGGTCTTTTTGGACATGGTCAGGACCGTATCAACGCCGGATACCAACCGGTTCTTCTTCGGATCGTTGGTCGGCGGGAGTGAGAAGACTCCTATCTCGATCTCCGGGTTGGCTTTCTTGATGGAAGAGATCGCCCAGATTCCCTGGATCAACATCACGGACTCGCCGTTGGCAAAGGCGGTATTCCCTTGGTCATAACCGACTCCGAAATTGTCCTTGTGGCCGTATTTGAGGAGAGTCAGCATCTTGGCGGCCACGTCGGGATACCTTTCCTTGAAGGTGGTCTGACCCTTCTTCCGCTTGTCGATGAAATCGTCGCCTTGCAGGTTGGAAGCCAGGGTGTTGAAAGGCACCATCGCCGTCCAGGCGTCCTTGAAAGTCAGGTAGAAGGGCACTTCCCCGGCCTTCTTAATCTTCTCCGCCATGGCCACGAACTCGTCCCAGGTTTTGGGCACGGTCAAACTCAGCTTTTCGAACTTCTTCTTGTTATAAAGAATCGTATTGGCATTGGCGGAGAAAGGTATGCCGTTGACCGTCTCCTTCTGCGCCAGCTTGTTGAGCATGGTAACGTAGGGTTTCTGGACGTTGGCCAGCGCTGGATCTTTGGAAAAATCGGCCAGCACGCCGGCCCTGGCCAGCTCGCCGTAGGTAAAGTTGCCGCCGATGGCCATGATGTCCGGGATGTCGTTCTTGACCAGCCTGGCCTTCAGAACCGTCTCAGCCTCCGGAACAAAGTTCTGTACGATGTCGATATCCGGATGTTCCTTTTCAAACCTGGCGATCAGTTCGTCAAAGGTCCCCACCGCTTCCCGCTTGTTCTGGAAGAGTTCAAGCTTGATCTTGGCGGCGGCTCCCACGTCCGAAAAGGCTCCGGCGGCCAGGATGAACAGCAAAACCATCGAAAGAACCAGTGCCATTCTTTTTTTCATCGAACGTCTCCTCCTTTTAAAAGTTTGAACCAAGCCCGTTCTTACTACCTCGCCTGTCCCTCACCTGCCTTTGCCGGTTCTTTTCCGACCAGAGTCTGGCAATTCACCTAGCGAAGCTTTCTTACGGTTTCCCGTTCGACAATCGTATAAGGGAGAAATTTGCTGTGTATCGTCCTCTTACCCTGTTCGATCATGGCAATCAACATGGTGAGCCCCTCTTGCCCCATCAGGCAGAGAGGCTGGCTCAAAGCAGTCAACGGTGGAATCGTCATCTCGGCCAGTTGAGAGTTATCGTACCCGATCAGGGATAACCGGCCCGGGATATCAATTCCGCGTTTGTGGGCCAGCGATAAAGCCCCCGCCGCCATCTCATCGCTCGCGCAAAAGATCGCCGTGATTTCCGGCGCGGCCTCAAGCAATCTCTCCAGGCCGGCCATCCCACTTTTAAATCCAAAACTTCCGTAAGCTATGTAATGATCACGGATGGGGATACCGTGATCGCTCAAGGCTTTTTTATACCCTTCCACCCGGGGGATGCCGGCTATTCTGTCATCTTTTGTCCCGGCAATCATCCCGATCTTTTCATGACCTTTTTCGATAAGATAGGTCGTGGCGTGATAGGCTGCCTTCTCGTCATCCACTTTTACGAATGGGAGATTGCCGTCGTGGTATCGCGTGGAAACCAGCACCACCGGCGCCTTCATCTCCAGGAACTTTTGGTGATACAGTGGGGTGATCTGTGCGCTAACCACGATAATCCCATCAACCTGCTTCTCTTTCAGGACCTGCAAATATTCCAGAGTGCGCTTGCCATTGTTATCCGTGTTGCAGACAATGACGCTCTGGCTGATGGTGTGGGCGGTATCCTCAATCCCTTTCAGTATTTCCGATGCTACCATGCTTGAGATGTTCGGGATCAGCACCCCGATGGTCCGCGATCTCTTGCTTACCAGGCCCCTGGCCAGCGCGTTGGGCTGGTAGCCCAGCTCTTCAATCACCCGCAAAACCTTGTTTCTGGTTTCCGCCGAATAACCGGGACGATCATTCACCACCCGGGAGACCGTGGCCACGGAGACACCGGCTTTTTGGGCAACATCTCGGATTGTCGGGCTCATGCTCCTCCCCCATGCACCGGTCTATAATAAGTCCATCATACAGGGTCTTTGGGATACGTAAACGTTTACGTTAATAACATATTTCTCCGTCGAAGTAGAGAATTCCTGCTTTTCCCGAGTTAACCTTCAAACCCGTCGCCAATGGATCTAATCTTATTTGATTTTAATCTGAATCACTTTAGCTCCACAACACGCCTTTATGTCCTTTTCCGTTTGTTTAAACATTTGCATGAACTTTTCTTCCGTATAAATGACGATTTGCTCGATTTCACTTTTCATTGATAGGTTATTTTCGGATTTGTACTTTCTTGTATTCGCGATGATTTCTTTAAGTTTTTCGCCAAACAAAATGAGATCGTCGTTAATAATTTCTGGTTTATCCCAAATGAGGGTATGCAGGGAATCCGAATTTTCGTGCTGCCTAAAAAACTCTTGATAAATATATTCGGTGATATGGGGGACATAAACAGCGTAAAGCTTTAGAATGCCCAACAGGCAGTGATATAGCGCATATTGCCCCGAGCGCCGCTGTTCCACTCCATGAAGATCCGGCCGATACAGTCTTTCTTTGACGATTTCGAGATAGTAA
>JBLNCV010000151.1:0-3817 GCA_050260975.1 Syntrophothermus sp.
AGTCGCCATGTTATTCGCCATCGGCGGCATGACGATCCGGTTTTTCAAGACCATTCCCTTGACTTCCAACGTCGATAAGAGATTCGGCAACTACATCAACCTCCATGGCTAGATTCCAAAGGATTTTACGTACGGGCCTTCCCCTTGTGGAAACTATCAAGGTAGTTCCGAAGTACCATGCGGATCAGTGTCGTGTGGCCCACGCCTGCTTTTTTGGCAACTTGTTTGAAAGCCTCTACATCCTCACGTGGCAAACGCAGGGAAAGGTGAACCAAATAACTCCGTCACCTCTCCCCCGCCGATGCGCCGGCGAGTGCGGGAGTTGATGTCCAGAGTCCAGCCCGGCTCAATCTCCGCCTCCCGTGGGTAGCCGCGGTCCTCCCAGAAACCGCCCCGCATCCGGTCGGTAAACTCCACGCGGGCCAGCCATTTGCAGCTCTTATAGCCCCAGAGATGCGGCACCAGAAGCCTGAGCGGCCCGCCGTACTCCCATTCCAGCGGCTCGCCTTCAATACTGTACACCAAAAGCACCCTGGGCTTTGCCAGATCTTCCAGGGAAACCGTGGTGGTGTAGACCGTCCTCTCCCCGGCGGCGCCATAAAAGGTCACGTGGGACGCCGCCTCTTCCAGCTCAAAATTTCGGAGAAAATCCTCCCAACTTAACCCCTCCCACAGCGCTCGAACAGAAAAGCCGCTCACTGAGGTCAGACGCGTGTCAGCCTGGCTTAGAGGCATCTCCTTGATCTCTTGTAACGTCAACACCCGCGGGTTACGGACCAGCCCGTCTACCCGCAGGGAAAAGCCTGTTTCCGGGTTCTTCTCATCTTTTGGTCTGTACCGTTCCGCATTGAATACAGGGGTTTTCAGCCTGGACAGTACACTCATGATCCAACCTCTCCCTTACATCATTACAGGAATGCTTTGCAGGTTGCAGCCACGCTGTCACCTCGCGCCACGACGCCGGTTGTCGCCTTCACGCCAGCTGTGCAAACCATAGTATCCCCTGATCCGCCAGATCACTTTAGAGAACCTTATTTGACAACCTGCAACAGTCTGTTCACCGCCAGCCCCGCCACCACCGCCACCGCAAAGCTCGCCAGCGTGCCGACCAGATAATACGCCGGGAACCGTTGCCGCCGCCCGCCGTCGCCACCCTGTTCAGCAAATTTCCCGATAGACTTGGCGGCAAACACATAACCCACCGCTCCGTATTGTCCAAAAATGATGAAGGTGGTCACCAGAAAGCGCTCCACAATGCCGATAAAGGTCCCCGCGGCGTCCTCCATCCGCGCTACTTCTGGATCAGAGACTACACGGAGTCCGTCTTGATTGCCTCCATGGCCTTGAAGAACGCCAGCAGCGCCTCGATCCTCCTGGTGCCGCCCCGGTATGCGCTCTTTAAAGCCGCCCGCCGCCCTGGCGAGGTTGTCGAACTGGTCGCAGATTCTCTCCACCAGGATGCTTCCAAAGAACATTGATACAAGATACCCCAACCCAATTACCAGCATCCGCCCGTCCGACAAAAACTCCCGTAACCCCTGCGAAATGCGGTGCCAGGGAACGCCGCCCACCCAGGCGGCCACCGCTATGATCGACAACCAGTGCAACGCCTGATCCGCCATCAGCGTCTTCCAGTTGGCGGGCAGCTTCCGCGACGTCACCAGGTCAATGCCGCCATGCACCAGGGTCAGGATCAGAATGGAGGCCAGATACCTTCCCAACTCGTAAACAAACAGCGCCACTGTGGTGATGAAAAGTATCGCGATGTGCAACAAGAGGTATCTAAGGCGCTTTCCTTTCTTTGCGGCCACCGGCCAGGTTTGCAATAAGAAATCGGCCGCAAAATGCGCCACAAGCAGTTTCAACGCCACTATCAACCCTGCCACCCCCAGCGCCTCATGTTTTTCACCCTTCAAAGGGTGAAACAGGCATTTTCACCCTTCCGTGGGTGAAAATCGCCGTAATAACCCGGCAAGGTACTCCTCCGCCTCGTGGAAGGCCGGCCAATCCGCCGCACTGCAGCGCTTTTCGACGTTTTGCAGGGCGATGCCCAGTTCTTCCGCGGCGGCCCGGTAGGTCCCGTACCGGTCGTAACTCTGGATGGCCGCCCATTGCTCCCTGGTCCACCGGTTTTGAACCGCGTCCATCAGCGCGAAAACGGCATTAACGGTCTCATCGAGCTCCGCCTCCGGTGACTTGCACATGGTCAGCCGGAACTTTTCCCGTTTCATGGCCTCCAGGCACCAGCGCGCGTTGTGGAAAGCCGGCCCGTCCATCTCCCCGGAGTAGTCGGCGCGGATTTCGGTGACAATCTCCCCGATCCCGATACCCACCCGCAGCCGTACCGGGTAAACCAGACCCCGCAGGCGCCTCAGAACCTTTGGAAGCCCGCTGGCATTGCGCAAGACCCCTTGAATTTGATCCCCGGACATGATCGAAAACCGGGTAATCAGGGCGCCACCGGCCTCCAGATTCAAACGCCCCACCGCCTCCTTGAGATCGGCCTGTGCATCTTTGCGGTTCCAGAGACGCCTGGAGGCCACCACATCAGCGGTAAGCACGGTAAACAGCTTGGCCACAACTTTTCACCCTTCCTGTGGTGAATCGAGCCTTTTCACCCTTCACGAGGTGAAATCTCTCCATGGTTATTCGCTGGAAATCCGCCGTTACCTGCAAAAAAGTCCCGGGCAAACAGACCAGGGATCGCTACAACAGGATAATAAAGCCCATCCCACATTTCTATCAGGATGGGCTAACGACTATATCTAGATCTTACGGGCCACCGTAGAACCCTATCGCCTGGCGCAAATCTTACCAGGCATCCGTCACCTGGCTCCGGCTTTGATCTGCTCCAATCGTTCCCGGTCTTGATCCGAAAGGTACGATCCATATTCTTTCGTCAGCCAGTCGATGAAAGCCACCGTCTCCGTGCGCTGTCCCAATCTGGCCAGCGTCTCCGCCAACAGGATCCCGATCTCCGGATACTCATCTGGATAGTCACCGGGCAGAGTAACCTCCTTGCTCCTCGCCGCCAAAACCGTCAGGTAAAAAGCCCGGATCTTCTCCTGGAAAGACACCGTTGTGGAAGAAGCCTCAAGCGAGAGAACCTCCCCGAATATGGTCGTGGCCTCTTCAAAACGCCCAAGCTGGTAATAAGCCAGAGCCGCCGGCACTTTCAATTTGTCCAGGATCCCGGCCAGGCTCGTGTCGGCATTTTTGGCGGTAGCCCTTTCCCGCAAGAGTTCAAAGTGATCCACCAACCCATACCAGTCTTGATTCTTTTCCAATTCGGCCACCAATTTCGGGTAATTGGCGGGCGCCGCCCGATCCTCCAACCTGTCTTCCACCCCGTTGTAGCTGCGAGACCTGGTGTCCCAGGCGTAGGTCACCGTGTCAAACAGGTGGATAAGATTATCAGGCAGGCTGCCGTTAAGCCCCGAAACGTTGGCCACTTCTATTTCATCCAGGCCGTCATGGTTGAAATCGGCCACTCGCACCAAAGCGCCGCTGTCGTTGAAGATTACCTTGAAGTCTTCCTTTTTGATCAGGTAATCCTTCTTTTGCCAGGCTATCACGGTGATCTGTCGCACGTCGAAATTGGTATAAATGATTACGATCTCCGGGATCTTGTCCTGGTTCAGGTCACGAACCTCGAACTTTGGGTTGCTTTGCCTGGCATCATGCTCAAGGCCATTCAACCAGATCGTTTCCATGCGTTCTTTGGGTCCTTGCTGCACCACCACGGACAGTATTTGCCTCTCCGCCAACAGCGAGACGATCTCGGGTTGTTTATCCAGATCGACATCCGCCGTTTCCG
>JBLNCV010000152.1:0-6271 GCA_050260975.1 Syntrophothermus sp.
GCTTTGGTGAGGTTGTACACCAGACCCTCGTCCAGATCCTTGCGGACGATGAGCATCGCCCGCACCGCCAGGGTGGCGACCTCCTCCGTCTGGCCGGAATAGGTATTGGCGGGAATCGTGATTTCGCTGAAGAACGGGTATTTCTTCTGGATCTTCTCGCTCATCTGGCGTGGGATGCTCAAAATCCGCACCTTGCGGGAGGCGGAGATATCCTGAATGGCCGCCGTCGGCGCGCCGGCCACCACAAAGATCGCGTCGAGATGCTTATCCTTGAACTGATCGGCCGATTCGGCGAAAGAGAGGAAGTTGGGAGAGATATCCTTGTAAGTAAGGCCGTAAGCGTTCAGGATCTGCCGGGCGTTGGCCTCGACCCCGCTGCCCGCGGCGCCCACGGAAACCTTCTTCCCTTTGAGATCCGCCACCGATTTGATGTTGCTGTCCGCGGAGACCACAATCTGGACGATCTCGGGATACAGTGAAGCCATTACGCCAAAGTTGGCGAGCTTCTCCTTGAATACTTCCTCCCCATTGTAAGCGTAGTCGGTGATATCGTTCTGGACAAAGGCGATGTCCACCTCTTTCTTGCCGATCAGGCGGACATTCTCCACCGAAGCGCCGGTGGTCTGGGCAATCGCATTGACGTTCTTCACCTTGGAGTTGAAGATCTGCGCCAGCGCCCCGCCAAGCGGGTAATAGGTGCCGGCGGTGCCTCCGGTGGCAATTACCAACTGTTGCTCCGCTCCCGCCGGCTGGCTGAGCACTCCCAGGCCGGCAACCATTGTCACGGCCAGAACCAGAACCAAAATCAGACCTTTTTTCATCTCGCTCCTCCCTTTCTCGCAGACGGCTGCCTTTCCGCACAACTAGCATATCGTTCTGCAAATAAACGTTACACTAGGTTTGCAGTAAGTTACAGCGCAGGCTATCTTGCAGCTTCGTCTCTACTTTACTGTTTATTCCACGAATATCCTCTTTTTCCTGCTTCCGGGAGGCTGCATAATCCAAGGTTATACGTTATTGCTGCTGTCGGCGCATTCCCAGCAAGGCAAAGAAGAGGACTCCCACCGTCCAGACCAGCAGGCTTATCAAGTCCTTAGCGGGAATCAAGGCCGCCCCCGTCCCGGCCGGTCCCGCCAGGCCAGCTTGCCCCGCCAGCCCCGCCGGTCCTCCGGCGCCGGCCTCCAGCGCCCGCTGCAGCAGTCGGAGCAGGTTCACGCTGGGGACAAAGTCCAACAAAGGCTTTATAGACTTAAAGCCTGCGCCCAGGGCCGGCGCCAGCATAAAGACCAGCATGATGGGCGTATCCAGCGCGCCGGCGCTCTTTTGGTTCTGGGTATAGAAACCCACAATTAGCCCCGCCTCGATAAAGAGCACCGATCCCAGCATAACCCACAACCAGGCCAGGGCCATATTCCCCGTGACCCCCCCGGAGACCGCCAGCACCAGAAAAGCGCTGAGCAGCGTCACCACCAGGGAGAACAAGGTCTTCCCCAGGATGATCTCGCCGAAGGTAGCCGGCGACACCATGAGCGCCTCCAGGGTCTTCTTCTCCTTCTCCTCCGCCAGCCCCAGCGAACTTAAGCTGAGCCCCACCAGCACCTGGGCGTAAACTATCCATAGAGGCAAGTTATCCCCAGGCCGTTCTCCCGGTATCCGCCCGGTCAATAGCGCCAAAAGCGGCGGGAGGATCACCAGTGGCAGCGTCACGGGATTTCTAACAAGATCTTTCAGGTCGTTTTCCACGATGGCCGCGACAATTCTCGCCCTCATTGCAATTCCCTCCCCGTGAGTTTCATGAAGACATCGGCCAGGGTGGCTTCCTGGGAATGGATGGTAAGCACCCGCCCGGAAGCCAGTAATTCCCGCACCCTGTCCGCCGTGGCCGGGGCGTCCATTGGCAATTCCTCGGTTTGCACTTCTCCCGAAGGCCTTCCCTCCGGCTCCCAAATTCCCGGCTCGCCTTGCTTGCCGGAATTAGCCAGCTCCAGCCGGACCACCTTGCGGCCGTGAGCCATTTTGAGCCTTTGCGGCGTGTCCACCGCCGCCAGCCGGCCGGCATGAATGAAAGCCACCCGGTCGCAAAGCTGGTCGGCCTCCTCCATATAATGCGTGGTGAGGAAGATGGTGGTTCCCTGACCTTGCAACTCACGGATGAGCGACCGGATTACGTGGGCCGATGAGGGGTCCAGGCCGTTGGTGGGCTCATCGAGGAACAGGACCCTGGGGTTGTTCAGCAAGGCACGTCCGATAAGCACCCGCTGGCGCATGCCCTTGGAGTATTTGGACACCGCATCTTTCTTCCGGTCCGTAAGTTGCAACTTCTCCAGGAGCATGTCCACCCGCCGCTGCTCCACCCCGTAGAGCCGGGCGAAGAAGCGAAGGTTCTCCTCCCCCGATAACCGCTCGTAGAGATTCTGCTCGCCAAAGACCACATTGATGCGCTCGTGCACCCGCCGCCCGTCCCGAAAGCTGTCCAACCCATCCACTTTGGCCACACCAGAGGTAGGCCTGGTCAGGCCGATCAACATCCGGATGGTGGTGGTCTTCCCGGCGCCGTTCGGGCCCAGGAAACCGAAGACCTCGCCTTCCCGCACGTCAAAGGAGATCCCGTCCACGGCGGCAATCTCTTTGTCTCTACCCTTGTAGACTTTGCGCAGGTTTTCAGCCACAATCATCTTCATACCTTCCTTTCCACGATCAATTGCACAATTGTGCTTGATCAGCCAGCATGATCTTTTCCTAATCAGACGTCATGCCTTAATAACTTCATAAACCGGCCTCCCCCAACCAGAACGGCGCTGGGGACCATTTCGGAAAGCCGGGCGGAAAGTCACGCCGTAAAAGTTCGTAATCGGCGTCACCACCTGGCAGGGCAACATCGGGTTCGAGTAGTAAATCATCGATGCCACGGTAGCCGACGACCAACTCTATCAGCGCTTGCGCATCAGCCCGCAACACCAACTGGCCGCGATAGGCCAGGCCCTGATCGTTCACCTGGTAGCCGGGGGGTAAAAGAGCCTTCCAGCAAGTGATGGCCGCCATACCGGCAGTAGCAGGGTGGCAGGATTGCTCGGCGCCCCATAGTAGGGCCAGCCGCACCAGCAGGTGGCCGGGTGGCAGAACCAGCCGTAACTTCGCGAGACCCCTGTTTTGGGCCTCCCCGACCAATCCCGCCAGCAGCCTCCGGCCGGAAACAACATCAACCGCCGCCCCTTCTTGGATGACAAGCATGTTGTGCGCACGGTCTGAGCTGACCAGGGCGTATCCCTGCCGTTCAGGCAAAGTCAGAAGAGCATTGTGCCTTGTATTACGAAGACTCCACAACCACGGCTCGGCCTCCCGGGCCATGGCGCATGGATAGATACTCATCTGCGCTGCATAAAGGGCGGCCAAAGCCGGCAGATCTTCTTCGGCGACCGGCCGCAGTTTCTCCCACTCCAGCACCTCCTCTCCCGGCGTTTCCTCTTCGGGCGCCTCCTCTCCTATTTTTTCCCAACACCCCGCGAGGGTCGCATCAAGGGGAAACGAACTGGCCAGAATGGTACTCTGGTCGGGCAACACAGGAACAAATCCAAAGCGTGGATAGTAGCCGGGATGGCCGTAGAGCACTCCTATGGCCAAACCCTGATCGGCCATGTAAGCTAGAGCGTCACGCACGGTACGCCCCCCGTAACCCTGGTTCTGGTAATCCGGGTGACAGGCCACGAGGGTAATCACTGCTCCCGGCGCCCAGTCCTGCCGGATGCGCACCCGGCGGGGAAGCACAACGGTACAGGCCACGGGACGCCCGTCCACCACGGCCACCCGCACCCCTTCCGGGCGCAGGCTTGGCTCATGGGCAACCAGGTAGTCCCACAGGCGGGCCTCATCCTCGGTTTCAAAGGCCCGGGCAAAGATCTCACGGAGCACCGGGTACTCGCCCATTTGGGCGGCACGAACTTCTATTGTCAACGCAACGTCTCTCCTTCTCAAATGTAAGATAGTCACCATGTAAAAACAGCCACGGGCAGAGAATCCCGTGGCTTTGCTGCAAATGAGCATGACAAAGCCCCCGGGTGGTATCTCCTGCCCGGGGCTCGTTGATTAAACGATAAGGAAAGTGGGGCTAGAACGCGGTTCCCACGAGCGAGGGCAGGATACGGTCATGAATGGATAGTTTCTTCATTGCCGACATCTGCCTCACTCCTTCCTGTTTTACCCATGGCCATTATAGCACGGAACCAGAAATACTGGCAAGCAATTTCTGCAGGTAAAGAGCATCGGGCCTGACCGGTCAGGTTAAACGGTTCAGAAGTTGCATAATTTCCCAGGCAAATTCAACTGGTTGCCGGTTTAGGCCGGATTGCGGGGGGCAAAGCTATGGTTAGCAGCAAATTCTTGGACAGGAAGGGAGAAAGATGCCTTATATGATGTATTGGTGGGGTGGCGGTGGCTGGGGCTTCCTCTGGATGGCCATTTGGTGGCTCGTGGTAATCGGCGGGGCGGTGCTGTTAATCAGGTGGGCCTTCGGCGGCCGGCCGGCAGGAAATGCTTTTAACGGCGAGTCTCCCCTGGACATCCTGAAAAAGCGTTATGCCCGTGGCGAGATCAACAAAGAAGAATTTGAACAAAAGAAGCAGGACCTGCTATGAATCTCCCGGCTTTTCTAAAACAAGGAGGCCACCATGAAACGTAGCGTTTACCCGTTGTTAGGAATACTCCTCGTCGCGCTGGGGGTGGGAGGGTTGTACCTCTCGGGCCGGGATGGTTGGGGAAGACGGCCGTACGACGGCCGCAGCCGCGGCTACCTCCGGCCAGCGCCCGCTCCCGGCGGGCAGCAGATCGCGCCAAACGCCCCAGGCGCCAACACTCCCAGCACAGGCAACAGCCCGAACGGCGGCCCAGGCCCAGGCTACGGGCCGGGGCCATATGGACGTGGCCCGGCCTGGGGGCCGATGATGGGCGGTCCCGGTCGTGGTGGATGGAGAGGATGGGGGATGATGGGCTACGGGCCAAACCGGCAGGGGTTGCCGGCCAGCTTCACCTCCAACGGGCAACAGATCTATCTTACCGGAACCAGCCAGTCTGGTGATGCAATCACCGCCCGCATCGGTTATATGCAGATGGCCAACGGCGCCACAAGCTGCGCGGACTGCCATTTGGCGGATGGCCGTGGGGGATCGTGGCGGACCATGATGGGGTCGTTCCGGGTACCCGACATTACTTATCCGGTGCTGACTTCCAAACAGGAGCAGGAGGAGGGCGGGCGCAAACATCCGCCGTACACCGAGGCCACCATCAAGCGCGCGATCACTCAGAGCGTCGACCCGGCGGGCCAGCCTCTGCAACCCCCCATGCCCCGGTGGTCGATGTCGGCGCGGGATCTCAACGACCTGATGCAGTATCTGAAGAATTTGCGTTAGAACTTATGTTAGATATCCAGGAACTGTCGTAGGGGAGGAGGGTATCCCGCAAATATGGCCAAAAGAGCGCTCCCTTTTGATTCCGGCCTGGCCGCCAGGATGTTTTTGACGATGTTCCTGCTGGCCGCGCTATACCTGGCCTTTGCCTGGGTGTTGCTCCGGGCGGGCGCCGGTGCGTCGACCATGGTGGTCGTGATCGGGATCATGCTGGCCGCCCAGTATTATTTCTCCGACCGGCTGGTGCTGTGGTCCACGGGGGCACGGGAAGTATCCCCCGGAGAAGCCCCGGATCTCCACGGGCTGGTGGAACGGCTGGCCGCCCTGGCCGACTTGCCCAAGCCGCGGGTGGCCGTCGTGGAATCCCGGATTCCCAATGCCTTCGCCACCGGGCGCAATCAGAAGAACGCCGTGGTCGCCGTGACCACCGGTCTGCTGGACCGCCTGGAAACGCCGGAAGTGGAGGCGGTTCTGGCCCACGAGATGGCCCACATCAAGAACCGGGACATGATGGTGATGACCATCGCCAGTTTTTTTGCCACGGTGGCCTCGTTTATCGTGCAACAGGCTTTCTACTGGGGGCTGCCCATGGGGCGCGGCGGATATGGCGATAATGACCGGCGGAACGGCGGCGGCTTCATGCTTGTCTACCTGGCCTCGCTTCTGGTCTGGCTGATCAGCTATTTCCTGATCCGGGCCCTGTCCCGCTACCGGGAATACGCTGCCGACCGAGGCGGCGCGATCTTGAGCGGCGCCCCTTCCCGGCTGGCCTCCGCCCTGCTGAAGATCAGCGGCGCCATGGAACGCATCCCGCAACGAGACCTCCGGCAAGCTGAAGGCCTGAACGCTTTCTTCATCATCCCCGCCCTGCA
>JBLNCV010000153.1:0-7153 GCA_050260975.1 Syntrophothermus sp.
ACGCTCAGGCAGACATCGCTCACCCCCAGATAATCCCGTACCAGCGTTGAAACGGTCAACACCGAATTTTCGTGGCGAAGAATGCTTTCCACGATCTCCAGGATCGCCAGACCCACGGCGAAATAGGTGGCCCCCTTTCGTTCGATGATCTCATAGGCCGCATCCTTCAGTTGCCCGGTGATCTCTTGCCGCATCACTTCGTTGCAACTCCGGCCACAAATGGCACAGAACTGGCTAAGCCGGATGCCGGCTATGTTTGCCACGCTCCAGACCGGTACTTCGCTGTCCCCGTGTTCGCCGATCACGTAAGCATGGACGTTTTTGGGATCCACATTGCAATACCGGCTGAGCAGGTAGCGGAAGCGCGCCGTGTCCAACACGGTTCCCGACCCAATCACCTTCGAGGCCGGAAAACCGGAGATCTGGACAGTAAGGTAGGTCATGATATCCACCGGGTTGGTGACCACAAGCAAGATAGCGTCAGAAGTATAACGGGTGATCCGCGGGATTAGCTCCCGGAAGATCGCCGCATTCCGCCGTACCAGATCCAGCCTGGTCTCGCCAGGTTTTTGCGCCGCCCCGGCGGTGATCACCACGATATCCGCTCCCGCACAGTCGGAGAAATCCCCGGCGTGAATCGCCACCGGCCGGACGAAGGACACGCCATGATTGAGATCCATCACCTCTCCGGCCGCCTTTTCCTGGTTTTTATCGATAACCACGATCTCGGAGGCGACCCCACTGATCATCAGAGCATACGCGAAGGTCGACCCGACAAACCCCGCCCCGACAATCGCTACCTTGGAAGTTCCAGTGGTCTCGGTGTTCATTGGATCTCCTCCTCGCCTGTATCTGTACCGGAATCCCCATCTTTTGCGACCACAGTGGCTACGATCTCCCTGCGGAAGATCTCGCACTGGCCGTCCTGCCAGTGAAGGCACTGATCGCAACGGGGATGGTCCACCGACTCCAGATTGTTGAGAAAAGAGATCCCGTAGGCCTGCGCCTCTGCAATTGGTTCATATTCGTTGCACTCGACGGCGATTTCTTCCAAAACCCCATGATCAACTTCATCCTGAAATTGATCATGAACCTCGTCTTTCCCGTTCAGATCAGCCATGTTTCGCTCCTTTCAGGCCCGGCCCGCCGGGCTTTCCAAATACCTGCAACGGTTTGTAACAGCGAAAGTTTCATCAGAGGTTCACCAGGGCCGTCAGCAAAATAGCATGGGCCACGGTCAGCCTGATCATCCCCAGTTGTTTGTTGGTTATATCCGGCACGCTTTCGGGGTTGGTCAAGAGCGCCAGCGCCACTGCTGGAACGCCAAGCAGCGTTGACACCAGAAATACCGGCTCCCCCGCCAGAGCGCCGGCCAGCCCCAACAGCGCCGCCACCGTGAAATAGATCGCGGCCGCCCACCGGGTCTGCGGTATGCCCCAACGCCGCCGGATCAGGGCCACTGTGGTAATCTTCGCCGGAGAAGCTCGCAGGTCGGCTTCGATGTCGGGGAGATGGTGCTGCATCAGCCATCCCACGCAAAAGGTGGCTTGAATGGCCCCCGCCAGCAACGCTGGCCAGGTAAGCGCCCGCGTCAAAATATAGAAAGCCCCAACCGTGCAGGCCACCATCGCCGGCCAAGCCGCGGCCCATTCACCCAAAAACGGCCGGTAGGCCAAACGTAAAGGCGGCATTGTGTACCCCACCGCTGCCCACACGCCCGTCGCGATAAACAGCCAGACTAGCGGGCCGCCGACCATCACAAAGTAGAAGCCGATTCCCAGCCCCATGAATAGTGTCGCTGTGCCAATCCAGATGAGCGTTTGCACGGTAAAGACACCCCTGGGGATCACCTTGGTTCCCCCAGAAAGGATTCCGGGGCTCAGCCGGTCCGTACCCGACCGCCAATCCTCCCAATCGTTGAAAGCGTGCGCGGTAAATCCCTGGAAGAGCACGCCCGCCCCAAGGATCAAGAGAACATGCAACCAGTTGATCCGCCCAAGGCCCACCACGTCGACGGCAAAGCCTATCCCGACGACAAAGGCGCTGACGCTCCAGGATAAGACCGGCAACCACCGCAAGAGCATGTAAAACCCTTTGGCGGTGGCACCGAGCTTTAATACCATACTCTGGCCGTTCAAATAGTACTCCTCCTTCCTTTATCCAGATCAATCATTGCCCAAATCCGGCCACCCTCAGTGTTCAAAGAGCGCCGCCCGCTCAACTCGCCCTGTTGGTCGAAAAGTCGGCAAGCCGGTTTAAGCCGTCTCTGGCAAAACCCGCCGGCAGAATGCTCAGGCTCTCTTTCGCCTGCGAGATATAACGGGTCGCCAGATTTTGAGAGTAGGTCAACGAGCCGGTTTCTTTCAACCATTCTCTGACGCTCTCCATCTCCTGGGCAGTCATGCTCTTTTTCTCAAGGATCTGGACAAGCTCGTTTTTATGGCTGCTGTTCCGCAGGGCGTGGATCACCGGCAGAGTCAGGATCCCCTGAGTGAGATCATTGGCCGCGGGTTTCCCCAGTTGGGCGGGATCAGCGATAAAATCCAGAACATCATCGCGGATTTGAAAGGCCATGCCCACAAAGTAACCATATCTGGCCAGAGCTTTCTGGACTTCCGCCGGCGCATCCCCTACTTGCCCGCCCAACTGGCAGCAGACCGAAATGAAATCCGCGGTCTTGTGTTTCACCCGCGCCAGGTAGTCCTCCTCGGTGAGTTGGAGGTCGTAAGTCTCCTTCAATTGGGCAAACTCTCCCTCTACCAGGGTGTTGATCACCCGGGAGATGTGGCCGACCGCCTCCGGGCCAAGTTCCGCCGCCAGAGCCAGCGACCTGGCATAAAAGTAGTCGCCGAGAAGAACTGCCACCCGGTTTCCCCACACGGCATTTACCGAAGAAATGCCTCGCCGCGAAGCGGCGCCGTCAACCACGTCGTCGTGGACCAGGGCGGCCATGTGAACCAGTTCCAGGGCCACCGCTGCCTTTACCAGACGCTCGGGCCGGTAACTGCTGCACTTGCCCGCCAGCAACACCAGCACAGGACGCAGGCGCTTGCCGGGCGCCGACAAAAAATGTTTGGTTACCTGCCCCAGGACTGGATCTTCCGGGCATATAGCGGCCCTGAGTCCGGCTTCCACTGCCTGCAGATCCAGGTCGAGCTCTTTTAAGATCTCCTCCAAATAACCTACTCCCTTCTCTTCCATCGTTAATTCCATTTGCCCACACAAGGCATCAATAGTATCTGCCTGGCAGAGCTTTCCTATTCTTTCCAACCAATTTGGGTTGTTCAATCAACCGGTTTCGGACATAATAACCATGCTGTGAATTTTGAAGGGGGTAAGATTTTGTACGATGTGATCGTGGTAGGAGGCGGGCCGGCTGGGGCCACGGCCGCCAGATGGTGCGCAAGGTTCGGGCTGGAGACGCTGCTTTTGGACAAGGCGTACTTCCCGCGCCCCAAACCTTGTGGCGGAGGGGTTACTGAAGCCGCCCTGTCGCTTCTGGATTTTCAGATCCCAAAAGAACTGGTGGAAAGAGACGGCGTCAGGCTTCGACCATTTTATAAAGACCGTTCTATCGAACTTTCACGGGCGGAGAGATTTATCGCCCTGATCTCCCGGGAAAACTTCGACCACTTTCTCCTGCGCAAGGCAAAAGAAGCGGGAGCGGAAATACGCGAGGGGCAGCGGGTAATTGCGGTGGAAACCGATGGGAAAAGGGCCATGGTTGGGACGACCGACGGAAAGTTCGCCGGGCGGATCCTGATCGGGGCGGACGGAGTAAATAGTGTGGTGGCGCGGCTGGTGAGGCCCCCCTTAACCGCAAACCGGATGGCCTTGTGCCTCGCTGCCGAGATCCCGGCCAGCGAAGCGGAAATTAGCAGCCGTATCAAGGACGGCATCGAAATTCATTATGGAATTCCCACGATGGGCTACGGCTGGATCTTCCCGAAGAGAAGCCATTTTTCAGTAGGTATCGGGGCGCTGGCATCGCACCTTGCAGACCCCAGAAGAATTTTGAACGAATTCGTGGAGAAAAACGGCCTTCCCCGCCAGTACCATGCCGTAGGGCATTTCATCCCGGTGGGCGGGATACCGCGGAAAACAGTAGCCGATCGCATTCTCCTGGTGGGTGATGCGGCTGGATTTGCGGATCCGTTTACCGGAGAGGGAATCCGGTATGCCATTGCCTCCGGGAGGTTGGCGGCGGAAACGGCGCGCGATGTCTTGTTATCCCGGCGCATTGCCCCTACCAGAGAAAATCTGACCGCTTACCGGCGGCAGACCGTCGAGGCTTTCGAATGGGACTTGCGCGCGGCGCTGCTCCTGGCTTACAGCTTCTTTTATCTGACCGGGCCCATGCACAGGGTCTTCTTCAAGAATCCGGCGGCATTTGGAAAGCTACTGGATGTGGTACATGGAAAGGCCACCTACCGGCAACTCTTACGCTGGCTTCTCCTCCGGCTTCCTTACTACTCCGTAAGAGCCGGGCTGCCGCGGCGGAGCGCCCCGGAAAAAGCGGGGATCTAGCGAGCTTTCTCTAGACTCGACCTTCTTTGGCCCTGGACAGTGCCTTGTATAACTCGTCGCTTTCCGGCGGCCCGAACTTATGCCTTGTCTCACCATCCATGAGGTAGAAGCCTCTTTCGACGATCCGGCCGATGCGCGCCGCGGGAACGCCAGCCTCGCGGAGAGCGGAAATCAGTTGATCTCCCTCTGGCGTGGCGATCAGCATAGAACCACTCCCTATCAGGCGAAGTGGATCAATGCCCAATATCGTCGTGATCTGGCGGGTCTCCTCCGCCACAGGAACCCTGGGCAGATCAACCTCCACACCTGTTCCGGAGGCGGTGGCCATCTCGTACAACGCCCCCAGCAGGCCGCCTTCGGTCACATCGTGCATGGCCGTGGCATTGTGCCCGGCCGCGATCATCCCCTCGGGCACAACGCTTATTTGTTCCGAAAACCGCCGGACTTGTTGAACCGTCGCCTCGCCCAGCCGGCTCGTAAGGAATTCCTTAAGTTCCACCGCAAGAATCGCCGTCCCCTCCACACCGGCGGTCTTGGTCAACACCACCTCATCGCCGGGCCGCGCCCCCGACGAGGTCACAACCCGCCCCATCACGGCTTTCCCGATCACCGTCGAAGAGACGACCATGCGATTTACGGCGTCGGTAACTTCCGTATGGCCGCCGAGCACTTCGATATTTAGCGTCCGGGCGATCTCGTCCACCTGGCGCATCACTTCCGCAATCTCTTCCTCCGGCGTGCCGGGCGGCGCCAGGATGGTCAGCAGGATCCCCACCGGTTCCGCGCCATTGGCCGCCACGTCGTTACAGGAGACGTGAACCGCCAGCCGCCCCAGATCTCTGGTCGCACCGGTAATAGGGTCGGTGGATAACACGCACAACCCCCCGCCCAAATCCACCACGCTGCAATCTTCCCCGATGCGAGGGCGGACCAGCACCTCGTTGCGCCTGGCGCCGTGGCGGGAGAGGATCTTACTTTCCAGAATCGCGGGTGGAAGCTTGCCGATCTTAAGTAAAGCCATCTTTATCCCTGCATCTCTACCGAAATTTTATCCCTATCGCTCCGTGATCCTTACATTTTCAGCGAGTCTTATTTCTCCACGGAGATCTGGAATACTTCCAACTTCCGTAGCGCCCGGGCCAGGAAGAGCGCCGTCAAGCCGCCCATGGTCACCTGGATAAGATCCCCGCCCAGTTCAACCGGTACCGCCGCCAGACCATAGAGAAGGCCGGCCGCCAGGGCGTAACCGAAGAGCATGACCGGCGCTCCGTACAGTACGGCCCTCACGTCTCCCTTACCATCGTGCTTCTGGGCCACGGCTCCCACCACCAGGCCCTCCAGCCCCTTGACCACAAAAGAGATCGGCGCCCAAACCGGGTAACCCAGGAGAATATCCGCCAGGCCTGATCCCAGACCGCCCACAATGCCTCCGGACGCCGGCCCAAACAACAACGCCGTCAGATAAACCATGGCTTCACCCAGGTTGAAATAAAGATTAAAAGTGGGCGCCGGCACCCGGATCGTCGTGGCGACGATCACCAGGGAAGTAAACAGACCCCGTATCGCTAGTTCCCTTGCGGTCCAAGCTTTCATTACCCGACACTCCCTTCACCGCAAGGCGGCAACGGCCTTGCGCGCCCATTCGGGATCCGCCAGAAGCGCCCGGCCGATCCCCACCAGATCCGCCTTTCCGTCCCTGATAATCTGATCGGCGAATTCCGGCTCCCGGATCCCTCCGGTAACCAGCACCGGCCCCTGGACCACCGACTTCACCGCGATAGCTAAAGGCACAAAATAACCGGGTTTGGCCCCTTCCGGCCGGGAGCCACCCAATCCACCCGAGACATCAAGCAAATCCACCCCAGCCTCCACCAGGCGCGGCGCCGCAAATTTGGCATCCTCCGCCGTGAGCCCGCCGGGCATCAAATCGTCCGCGCCAAGCCGGTAGAAGACCGGAAAGTCCGGGCCGACCTCCCGCCGTACCGCCTCCACCACTTCCAGGGGAAAACGCAGCCGTTTCTCCCGGTCCCCGCCATAGGCATCTTTACGCCGGTTGGTAAGCGGGGAATAGAACTGGTTGAGCAAGTAACCATGGGCTCCGTGGATCTCCACCATATCAAACCCCGCCGCTTTCACACGGCGGGCGGCAGTGGCAAATGCCTTCGCCAACACGGCCAGTTCTTTAACCCCCAGTTCTCTGGGCACTTCCGTGCCGCGCGGGTGCCGCACCGCGGCCGGTGCCTCCGGTATCGCCCCCAGGACCTCACTGGTGGCCGCCCCTCCTGCGTGGGTGATCTGCGACCCGATCCTGGCTCCGGCGGCATGGACGGCATCCACCAGCTCCCGCAGCCCCGGGATCACCCGGTCGTCATGCATCCCCAACTGGTTTTTGTTCACGCGTCCTATGGGGACTACATAAGCATGTTCCACGATCAACAGCCCGACCTCGGCCTTCGCCCGGGCCAGATAGTGTTCCACCAGTTTTGGGGTGATCTCACCCTGTTCAGTCGCCATGTTATTCGCCATCGGCGGCATGACGATCCGGTTTTTCAAGACCATTCCCTTGACTTCCAACGTCGATAAGAGATTCGGCAACTACATCAACCTCCATGGCTAGATTCCAAAG
>JBLNCV010000154.1:0-19643 GCA_050260975.1 Syntrophothermus sp.
GCCGCATCCGGTACTATGAGAAGGCGGGGCTAATCAACCCCGCCCGCTCCCGGGGCAATCACCGGCTCTTCTCAGATCGTGACATAGAACGCCTGCGGCTGGTCTGTGAATTGATGAGCAAAGGGCTGACCACCAGAGCCGTGAGATTGGTTTGGAAGAAGGTGAGAGCTTTCGAGTGTGATCAAATCGTTCCTGGCAGCGCGACCGCCCCGCCCATGGTTGGCGGATGCGCATTTTGAAAAGCCAAAAAGCAATTGTAGGCCACCATCTTCAAAAGCAGATCCGCCCAGTTGGCCAGGAATTTGCCCGTGGGAAAATGGTCGACGCTAAAGCCGTTTTTCATCTCTTTGATGTAGTTTTCGGCAGCACCACGTTGGTTATAGAAATGCCAAACATCTTCGGCTTCCCAATCCAGATTGGTGACGATTGCTTCATACTCCCAAAGCAGTTCTTGGAACAAAGTTCCCGGTATTGGCTCCTCAAAAGGGCGGCGCCGGATAATTGCCACGTGCCTGGCCTGGCTCCAGCCCGCTAGTTGCACCCGGACCTGACAGACTTCATAATCTCCTCCTTATAAGTGATTCTCTTCCACAACACACCCCGCTTGAGCCGCTCCGCCAGCCCGGATGTCCAGCGCAATTTCGCCACATAATCCACCTTGGCCACCTTTTCCAAAAAAAAGACAGGTCTCCTCGCCACTAAATCCCCGGTCCAGGCGGACAAAACGGATTTCGGCTCCGGCGGGAAGCCGGCGGGCACATTCCTCATAGAAGTCTCGGAACCCCTCTGCGGTATGCGCTTTGCCCCCGCGCAGGCGGGCATGGATCAAACCGCGGCTTATACCATCAAAAGCCAACAAGGGATGGTAGCTGGCCCAAGCGGCCTTGTGGACGGCCAGATGCTCTAAAAACAGCTCGGACAATTTCAGCCGTCCCAGGTAATAGTCCAGCAGCAAGTTTGCTCCGCCGTAAGCTGTGGCATGTTGTAACGAAAAATTCTCGGAAACACTTGCGTACTTCTTGTTAAGAGGTGGTAAACTGATGCTGTAACATCTATTGGGTGCTCCTTCCCTGGGAAAAGTTGGTTGTTGACACTCCAATTCTACCCCATCAGGAGCACCTTTTCAATTATTAAGTGCGATTTTCAACCGGTAGACTTGCGAAATCCAGGTTAAATCCTCTAACGAAAAGTTCTTCATTGGTTATCCCTCCCCCATAAACATTCGACATCTTTGCCATAATCCTGCCACCCGCAAGCGGGTAGCATTTTTTTCGGGTAGCATTTTTTTAATGAAGGGCTTGGGGGAGGAGGAATTGCGTGGTACATGTGGAAATATAACTTAGGAATGGTAATAAAGTAAGTTTCCGATCAAGAAAAAGGCCATGGGAAAGTCCTAATCCGACAGGCGGTGTATCTACCGTGATCGCACTGGAAGGTGGGGTATGGACCCCAAAGCGTCCAGGCATTCCGGCGATCGTGCAACTGGAGCAGGCGCTTAAAACCCTGACCACCATAGTATCGGTGATGAACATCGGCGCACACCCTGATGATGAGCGCAGCGATGAATTCGCCTACTGGGCGCTGGGACTGGGTGTCCGGGTCATCAGCGTCACTGCGACCCGCGGCGAGGGTGGCCAGAATCAACTGGGTCCGGAACTTTACGATGCGCTGGGCGTGATCCGCACCAGAGAACTTGAGGAGGCCGCGGCAATCACCGGTGTGACGGTGGATTTTCTCGGGCGGAGCTTTGACGATCCTATCCACGACTTCGGTTTTTCGAAGACGTCTCATAAGGCCTTCACACTCTGGGGGGAAGAAAATCTCCTGGCGCGGGAAGTGGAGATGATCCGGAAATACCGCCCGGACGTCCTTGTTTCGTCGCACAACGATGCACCTGAGGAGCAGGGGCAGCACCGGGCATTGGCTGTCACCATCCCGCGCGCAGTGGTGGCGGCCGCGGACCCCGCAAGCTTTCCTGAACAGGTGGCCGCGGGGCTTTTGCCCTGGCAGGTGAAGAAGGTTTACTTTCCCGCATCCGAAGCCGATGCCACGGTGGCCGTCCCCGTGGGCGAGTTCGACCCAACTATGGGCATGTCATATGGTCAAATCGGCGAACTCTCGCGCGCAAAGCATGAAGGGCAAGGCATGGGACATCCTTGCAAAGCGGGTCCGGCATTTTCGTACCTGGCGTTGAAAAGGGGCCCTGCCGCCGCCAGAGAAACCGAGACAAGCATCTTCGACGGACTGCCGCTTACCTTTGCGGATTGGGCGCAAAAGGAGGCGCCGCCGGGTAGCGCTCTGGAGCGACTTGGCAGGCTCCTCGTGGAATTGGATAACCTTCTGCGCCGGGCGGTGGCCTTTTTCCCGGATCGGGATCGTGTGGTGCATGGCGTTCATGCCGCGCTTGCCCTGGTACGGCGGGTACGCGAGGAAGTGGCGGCGTCTCCCCTTGACGATGCCACCCGGCACGATCTGGATTTCCGCCTCGGGATAAAAGAGGAGCAACTGGCTCTTGTCAGTGTGCGTGCGCTGCTTCTTATGGTGACGGTGTCTTTTGACAAACCCGTGGCGATTCCGGGCGACGAGGTCCAGGCCACGGTTTCCCTGCTCAACGGCGGTCACACGCCGGTGTCTGCCGTGCGGCTCAGTCTGTATGCGCCCGCCGGCTGGGAGATCAGCGCCTGCGGGACCAGCGCCAGTAAGGGCGAAAACCCTGCTGCAGGTATGGGTACAGGTGCAAATGGTGGCCGGGAACCGTGGCGCGCGAACGCCGTTGCCGGGACGAGCCGCATGGCCGGCTATAATGAAGAAATCGCCGGGTGCTTTCGCGTGAAGATACCTGAGGAAGCGCCATACTACCATCCCTACCAGCCAGCGGCTGTGGGTGGAATGGTATCGTATGAAGTTGACGGAGTTGGTGTCAGCTTTTCTGTCAGACCCAAGCCCGGGCTGGCCGTGCTGCCGCCGGTCAGTGTTGCCGTGTCTTCCGAACAGAGGCTTATTATGCCGGACTCGGACGAACCCCGCGAGGTCAGGGTCACGTTAAAGAGTTTTTCACCCTCGGAAATCACGGGTCGCGTGGCACTGGAGCTTCCCAGCGGATGGATTTCCAGGCCGGACTCCCAAGTATTTTCGCTTACCGCAGGCAACACCGCCTTGGTTGCTAGATTTACCGTGGAGCCACCACCGGCGAAGGAGACAAAACCGGGCCGGTATCCATTTCTGGCGTCGGTGAGACTATATGGAGACCCAACGTCAAAGGTTTATTCGGATACGGTCTCTTTCATCTCATACCCCCACATCGGGCGGGATTATATGGTGACGAAAGCGGAAGATTCCTTTCTGGCTGTAAACTGCCAGATTGCGCCCGGCCTCCGGGTGGGGTGGGTGAACGGCGGTTTTGACAGATCGTACGAGATAGTCCGCGGCATGGGCGCCACCGTGGATCTCCTCGGGCCGGATGAGATTGCCTCCGGGGATCTCTCACCGTATGATGTCATTGTGATAGGAATCCGGGCTTATCTTTCCAGGCCCGAGCTTTCCGCCTTCAATGGACGGCTCCTGGGATATGTCAGGGACGGTGGTTTTCTCCTGGTGAACTATCACAAGCCAGGGGACAGCCTCGGGTCAAACCCGCCCTATGAGCTCGTTCCCGGTTCGCTGTCCATCCGCTGGCGTGTCTCCGACGAGAACGCTCCTGTGACGGTGCTTAAGCCAGAACATGCCTTTTTCAACTGGCCGAACAGGATCACCGGGGATGACTGGGCGGGATGGGTGCAGGAACGGGGGCTCTATTTTGCGATGAAGTGGGCGCCGGAGTACACGCCGCTGGTTTCCATGTCCGACCCCGGCGAAGACGAGCTTCGGGGAGGCCTTCTTTTCGCCCGTTACGGCAAAGGGGCCTACACGTACACGGGCCTGTCGTGGTACCGGCAACTTCAGGCCCTGGTGCCGGGAGGCATCAGGATCTTCGCCAATCTCCTCAGTTATTCCAAACGGTTTTCCAGGCACGGAGGTGTTCCCAGCTAGATGCGACCCCTTAAAAATACCACCGCGGTGCGGCGGCACAATATGGCGGCGTTGTTGCAGCTCATTGAATCCAAAGGGCCGATATCCCGGGCCGAATTATCACGTGTCAGCGGCCTCAGCCAGCCGACGGTATCCGGCGCCATGGAGGGCATCCTGAAAAGTGGGCTCGTTCGCGCCATTGGAGCCGGAGATTCCACGGGTGGGAGGCGGCCTGAGCTTTTGGCCTACAACGCCGAAGCGGGCTATGTGGTAGGCGTTGATCTGGGTGGAACGAACCTGAAATTGGGCCTGACCGATCTGGCGGGCAAGGTGCTCCATCGCCTGGACGAACCCACGCCAAAGGAAAGTGCTGCTCAGGACTCGGTGGTCCGGGCGATCTTTGCAGCGGTGGAACGGCTCATTAAAGAGTCAGGGATAAGATGGAAGGATATCATCGGCATCGGTATCGGGGCGCCCGGTGTAACCGATCCCGATACCGGACTTGTGGCTTTGGCCCCGGCGGTTGGCTGGAATAAAACACCGGTCAAGCGCCTGCTCAGCGAGCGTTTTGGCCTCCCGTGCCATGTGGATAATGACGTCAACGCCGCGGCGCTGGCCGAAATGACCTTTGGCAAAGGCCCCAAACTGGATAACTTCATCTTTTTGGCTATTGGCACCGGTATTGGAGCCGGGATTGTGATCGACGGAAAGATCTACCGCGGAAGAAACCATGCGGCGGGAGAGGTCGGTTACCTAGTCATCGATCGTGCCTGGAAGCCCGACTCGGTTACGGACTTTGGTTGCCTGGAGAGCATGGCGGCTGCCCCGGCGATCTTAAGAAAAGCCAGCTCGGTTCTCCCGGAGCTGGACGGTGAGGCTGATCCGGGGACGGTGGAGGCTGTCTTCGACTTGGCGCGCCGCGGAGACGGGGCTGCTGTCGAGGTTGTCGAGGAGATCGCGGGGTATATCGGAATTGCTCTGGCCAACTTAGCGGTGGTTCTTGATCCGGAGGCAATCGTTCTGGGGGGCGGAGTCTCCCAGGCGGGGGATGTTCTGGTTGAACTCGTGAAGCGCAAGCTCAAGCAGGTGTCTCCCATTGTTCCTCAGGTTTACGTCTCGTCGTTGGGGGCGGACGCCGGTATGCTGGGCGCGGCGGCGCTGGCCATCAACGCCGGCAAGGAAAGGTTGTTGAATGCGATATGAAAGGTGCAGCTCAGACCGGCTCCAGCGATGTGGAGGTTCCAAAGGTGGACCGCGATCCAGCTTATGTGGATGTCGTCCTACAGCCCGGCTTTTCTTTTGCGCGGGATCGGCTGGCGCGCTTCATGCTTGAGGTAAATGTGGCTCATGTGCTGATGCTTCTCAAGGAGGCGCACCTTGAAAAGCAGGACGGGGTGGCGCTCTTGAATGCCATTGGGCCGATGATGGAGAAACATGATATTCCCCAGACCTACGATCCGGTTTTTGAAGACCTCTTCTTCATGATCGAGGCGCGCGCCTCCGAGACAGCCGGTGATGACGTTGTGGGCAGCATGCACCTGGCCATGAGCCGGAACGACATGGACACGGCGATATACCGCATGGCGGCAAGGGAACGGCTAATCGAGCTTTCCACGCTGTTAGCCTCCTTGCGCGGAGCCCTGATCGCTCTCGCAAAGAGGGAGATTGGCACCATTATGCCGGCTTATACGCACAACCAGCAGGCGCAGCCGACAACGCTCGGGCACTATCTGGCGGCGGTCGAGGCCGCCTTCGGCAGGGACTCGGACAGACTGGACGGGGCGTGGCGTCGCACCAATCTTTCTCCATTGGGCGGCGCGGCCCTGGCCGGCACGAGCTTCAAGGTGGATCGCGACTACGAAGCGGATCTTCTTGGGTTTGAGGGGCTGGTGGAAAACACCTACGACGCTGTATCGTCCGCCGACTACCTGGCCGAGGTTGCGTCCTGTTGCGCGGTCCTGGCCACGGATCTGAGCCGTTTCATCGACGACCTTCTTTTCTGGACAACCAACGAGGTGGCCGCGATAAAGCTTGATCCCTCATTTATCCAGATTTCCAGCATCATGCCGCAGAAGCGAAATCCGGTGGCGCTCGAACATCTGCGCGCGCTGGTGGGAAAGGTACTGGGGGAAGTGCAGCTGGCATATCTGATGCTCCACAACATTCCCTTCGGAGACGTGAATGACGCCGGCGAGCAGTTGCAGCCGGTAGTCCATGGGCAATGCGACTTCATGGGCCGGGCGCTTCGGCTTCTGGATCGGGTGGTGCGGAGCATGAGCGTCGACCAGGAGGTGCTCGCACGGCGGGTGAGAGACGGGTTTTCGATGTCGACCGAGCTTGCCGATACGCTGGTTCGAAGGGACGGCCTGAAGTTTCGCGTAGCGCACCAGGTGGTGAGCGCGCTGGTGAACCGACTCAGCGCCGAAGGCCGCCTGTGGCGCCAGTTGAGCCTGGAGGAGCTTAATGCAGCGATGCGGGAAAGGGTGGGGCGCGACAGCAGACTCTCCGCCACCGATCTGGCCAAAGCCCTGAGCCCGGACGAGTTTATCGGGCGGCGTAATAACGCCGGCGGACCGGCGGGCGAACAGCTTGGACCTTATCTTGCCAGGCGGGCTTCGTCCCTGCGTGAAACAGAAAAACTCTGGGCTGGCAGGCAGAACTTGCTGGATGCCTACCGGGCGCGTCTATCGGCGGAGTGGAGGAAAGTGGCAGGCACTCCGGAAGGTTAAAATTTATAGAAGGGAGGAGGCGGTTTGAAGAAGAGGTCTTGGAAGAAAGGGCCTGGGAAGAAGAGCTTTGGAAAAGGGGTTTCTAAGAAGTCAAAGTTTGATGAAGGCTTTCCACACATTGACTGAAAGACAGGAGGCTGATCCAATGCGTAAAATATGGCAGGTAGTGGCGATTTTGGCGCTGGCCGCGACGCTGGTCCTCGCTTCCGGCGCATCCGGCGTTTTCGCCAAGCAGGTCACCATCGAATACTGGCAGTATTACTACGAGAGCAAAGCCAAGACCATGGACGAGCTCATCAAGATCTTTGAAAAGCAAAACCCGGACATAGTGGTCGAGCACAAGACGTTCCCCTATGAGCAGTTCAACCAGAAGGTGGCAATCTCTGTCCCGGCGGGCAAAGGGCCTGATGTCGTAAATCTGTACTACGGCTGGGTGCCGAAGTATGTCGAGGCCGGGTATCTTCAACCGCTGCCTGCAGATGAGTTTTCTCCCCAAATGATCGAAAACGAATTTCTGCCAATGGTGGACGCCGTTAAACTTAACGGGAAGTACTGGGGGTTGCCCACCGCAGTGCGGGCGCTGGCCTTGTTCTGGAACAAGGATCTGTTCAAGGAAGCGGGTCTTGACCCGAACAAGCCCCCCCGCACCTGGGAGCAGTTGCAGGATTATGCGGTGAAGCTGACCAAGCACGAGAAGGGCCAGCTTCTCCAGGAAGGCTATGCCTGGAACGCTGACGGGCAGGATAACCATGTCTTCGTTCAGGTGCTGCTGCGGCAGTGGGGTGTGACTCCCTTTTCACCCGACAACAAGAAGGTCCTCTGGAACTCCAAGCCGGGAGGTTATGAGGCTTTCGAATGGTGGACGAACCTGGCCACCAAGTACAAGGTTGGAGAGCCGAAATTCATGGGCGATTACCGGACGGCGTTTATCTCCGGCAAGGCCGCAATGATGATTGACGGGTCCTTTGCCCTCGGGACGCTCAAGAGCAAAGCCAAGGACATCAACTGGGGCGTGACAACGCTTCCCGTCCGGGAAGCCAACGGCATCAAATCCAATTTCGGCTCCTTCTGGCTCAACGGCCTGACGGTAAATGCCAGGGGCGAGAAGCGCGAAGCGGCGATCAAGTTCCTCAAGTTCCTTACCTCGCCTGAGGTCATGAAAAAATGGCTCACGGACGTCGGTGAACTGCCGGCGCGCCAGGCACTGGCCGATGACGCCGAGTTACTGAAAGACCCGATCTACGGGCCGTTCCTTGCCGGCCTGAAGTACGCGCACTCGACCTTTTTTGTGGATGAAACTTCCGAGCGCCAGGCGATTATTGATGCGACCAACGAAGTTCTCCTCAAGGGAACCGACCCCAAAGCGGCGTTTGACGGGCTTGTCCAGGCGGAGCAGAAGATCCGCGACGGGTATTTTAAGTAAGCGCAGTTTGCAATGCTGATGGCAAAAAGGCAGCCGGAACCGGCCACCTTGCCGGTTCCGGCTTCTGAAAAGCGCGCGGAGATTTGTAAGAATCGAGAGGAGGGTCTCCATGTTCGGGTTCAAGCTCAAACTCAGGCACCGTGAGGCGCTGTGGGGTTATGCCTTCATAGGGCTGCCACTCCTCTTTTTCCTGGTGGTACGGATCTACCCGGCGCTCTTGGCGTTTGATGCAAGCCTGCATGAATGGGACATCATGTCACGGGCCAGGCCGTTTGTCGGCCTTGACAACTTCCGCCAGCTGGCTGCGGATCCCGTGTTTTGGAAGGCGGCTACCAATACGTTCTGTTATGTAGCAATCACCGTTCCCGCGGAATTAGTGCTGGGTCTGGCCGTTGCTTCCCTCATCCAGTCCGTCAACAAGTTTCAAGGCTTTTATCGAACGGTCTATTTCATACCATATATAACCTCCACGGTGGCGGTTAGCTGGGTGTGGCGGTGGCTCTACTTCAAAAACGGCGGCATCCTCAACCAGTTGCTCCTGGCGGTTGGGCTCCCGGCGCAGCCGTTCCTCTCCGGCCCCGGGCAGGCCTTGTACTCCATTGCCGCGGTGGTGGTATGGCAGGCGCTGGGCTATCAGGTGATCATTTTTCTGGCCGGGCTGGAGATGATTCCGCCGACATTCAAGGAAGCGGCGAAGATCGACGGCGCCAACTCCTGGCAGATCTTCCGGCATGTAACGCTGCCGCTCTTGAACCCGACCATCGTCTTCCTCGCCATTTTGGGAACCATCAGTTCGTTGCAGATCTTCACGCAGATCATGAACATGACCTCGGGCGGCTCCGGACAGGGGGATCTTGGCGGGCCGTTAAACAGCACGCTCAGCCTGGTGGTCTATATTTACAGCCTGGCCTTTTACAAGTTCAAGATGGGTTATGCCTCGGCGATCACCGTGATTTTGTTCGCCGTTATTCTGGTGGTGACGCTGGTGCAGATGAAGGTTCTGAACAGGCGCATCGAATATTAACGGCTGAAAGGGGGGTGAAGAATGGCGGAAGCGGCCGTAAAGACCGGCAACGTAGATAATGGCGGGAGAGAGCGCGTGGCAACGCACGTCAAAGATCGGGCGTGGTTGTTGAAACATGTCATTTTGATGTTGGGGATTCTGTTCATGATCTTTCCGTTTCTCTGGATGCTGGCGACTTCCTTTAAACAGGGCGCGGAGGTTTACGGGATTAATCTGATTCCCAGGGAGCCTACCTGGGCGAACTTTGCAAATCTCCTCAAGAACACGGACTACCTGCGCTGGTACCTTAACAGCACGGTAGTGGCCATCGTGGTCACGGCCAGCGAGTTATTTTTCGATTCCATGGCCGGGTACGCTCTGGCCAAGCTGAGGTTTCCCGGACGATCGCTCATTCTGATGGTCATCCTGAGCACGCTGATGATCCCCACGGAGATGTTGATCATACCCTGGTACATGATGTTTATCAAGGCCGGGTGGATCGACACCTTGTGGGGAGTCATGGTGCCAGGGCTGATTTCTGCGTTCGGCGTCTTCCTCATGAACCAGTTTATGTCCGGAATTCCGGGAGACCTGCTGGATGCGGCACGGATTGACGGGCTCAACGAATTCGGAGTATGGTGGCATGTGGCGCTGCATCTGGTCAAGCCTGCCCTTGCGGCGTTGGCCATCCTTGTTTTTCTGGGAAACTGGAACGCCTTCCTGTGGCCGGTGATCGTCATCGAGAGTTCGGCGACGCGGACTTTGCCGGTGGGTCTCGCGCTGTTCAGCGGCGGGGAGGCAGGCTCGGAATGGCAACTGATCATGGCGGCGGCCAGCCTGGCGGTCATACCGGTTCTGATTGTGTTTACTTTCTTCCAGCGCCAGATCGTCCAGGGGATAGCTTTGACCGGGATGAAGTCATAAGCTGCATGGTACTGGGAAGTCTCATCGCGGCAAAGACTCGGGTGCCGTCTTTTGCGATTCCGTCGTGCGAGGTGTTACTCACCCCCGACCTCTATGAGTGGGCGCTGGCCAACTCCCTATTTCCAGGGAGAAGGACAAAGAGCGGGCGATGGAAGCCGGACAGGCCTTCTTGCCAGAACTGCCATCTCCTAGATCAAACTTTTCTTCCTCAACTGGCCCGAAGGGAAAATTCCTAATGGCCTTTCGTCTTTCCGCGGCCTCATGAAACTCCACGGAACCCGCCTCTCGAGCATCTTAGCGGTTCAATCCGCCCATAAAGAAGATACGTTTTTTGCTTGCGGGAACAGATTACCACAAAACATGACATGTATATAACATTATTTTGTTGGAAAACGCCGCAGATGCTTGACACACACCAGTTCGAGCATTCGAGGATTTAAAGCTATTAATGAAAGCGACATGCTGCTGATCCCCGCCCCTGACACCGCCATCCTGGATCCCTTTACCGAGTTCCCGACGATGAGCATCATCTGCAACGTCAGAGACCCCCTCACCGGTGAAGGTTACGGCCGTGATCCCCGGGCCGTTGCCCAGCGGGCCGAGGAATACTTCAGATCCACGGGGAAAGGATGATCCCGCCAATCATGGCTACCGTCCACGGAATAAAGAAGGGTACTTTCCCGTTCCGCCGGTCGATACCCTGTCGGATCTGCGATCCGCCATGGTAATCACCATGATGCAAGCGGGGATTGCAGTGGAATATTAAATCAGTGCACGCTATGCGGGAGGTGCGAAGAGCCCTCCCATTTAAATTACCGATTGCACTTTTCCGATCTGCGCTTCTTAAGAAGTTGAGGATGGTTGATGCTTAGAAAATTTTTGCTTGACAGGCTGAAGGAAAAAGGTAGTTCTTGTCGAATAAATATCCATGATACGGAAAACTGTTCCATATCATGGAACAGTTTCTGGCAACCGCAATGGGGGATTTCAATGGCGGCGGATCAAAAACCTTCGCAAATTCAATCAGTAGGACGAGCCTTGTTGCTTTTGGAGATTTTAGCAGGCGCGGACAAGGATCTGGGAATCTCTGAGATCAGCCGTCTAACCGGCTTAAGCAAAAGTACCGTCCACCGGTTGCTGGCAGTTCTGGAATCACGCGGTTTTGTGGAATATGTACCGGACCTCCGGCGTTACCGGCTGGGTTTGAAATCTTTTGAAGTGGGGAGCGCGGTTCTAAACCGGATGGACCTTTCCAAAAAAGCTGTTACCCCCATGGAAGAGCTGGCGAAAGCTACAAGGGAAACTATTAACCTAGCGGTTCTGGACGGCCTGGAGGTTGTATACATCCAGCGCATCGAAAGTTCAGAGACGCTTCGGACGGATTTGAAGGTTGGAAGGAGGGTGCCGATCTTCTGCAGCGCGCTAGGGAAAGCGATTTTGGCCTTTTTGCCCTCCGGGGCGCGCGGCGACATTTTGGGAAGACTGGACTTCCTCCCATATACTGGCCGGACGATCACCTCGCCAGAAAAGCTACTCGCCCAACTATCAACAATTCAAAAGACTGGATATTCCCTGGACAACGAAGAATACATCGACGGCATCTGTTGCGTTGGTGCACCGGTGTTCAACCATCGGGGAATGGTAATTGCTGCATTGAGTGTTGCCGGTCCTGCGATGCGCTTTGGCGTAGATAAAATTACAGTTTTGTCTGGTTTGGTCCGGCAAACTGCCGCCAAGATCTCCAGAGGTCTTGGTTATCTGGGACCTTACCCGGGCAACGCCGGGGAAGGTTAGGGATAGGCGAAAGGCAGTATTTGTAGGCTTCGCAGGAAAGGGGACACGAAACCAAAAAGAAGGGGAGAGAAATGTGGAAAAGAAAAAGCTTGGAATACCTGAACTTCAGGCCATGAAGGGAAAGGGTCAAAGGATCCGCATGGTGACCGCTTATGACTATCCGGTAGCCAGGCTTGTTGACCAGACCGAGATTGAAATGATCCTGGTGGGCGATTCATTGGGGATGGTGGTATTGGGTTACGAGAATACCGTTCCGGTTACCATGGAAGAGATGTTGCATCACAGTAAGGCGGTGGTGCGAGGCGCTAGAAATACATTTATCGTTGGCGATCTGCCATTTATGAGTTACAACGTAAATATTGAGCAGGCGGTAATTAACGCCGGCCGCATGTTGAAAGAGGCTGGAGTCGACTGTGTGAAGCTGGAGGGCGGGGTGGCTTTTGCCCCGACTGTGCGAGCCATTGTTCAGGCTGGGATACCGGTAATGGCCCATATCGGCCTTACTCCCCAGACCGCGGCGCAACTCGGGGGTTTCAAGGTTCAGGGCAAGGATGCCTCGTCGGCCGGGCGAATCATTGAGGACGCACTTGCGCTTGAGGAAGCGGGAGCTTTTTCCATGGTTCTTGAAGCGGTTCCGGCACCGTTGGCCAAGCTGATAACTCAAAAAATACGAATTCCTACCATCGGAATTGGGGCGGGGCCGGATTGTGACGGGCAGGTTCTGGTCACGCATGATCTGGTTGGCCTTTTTGACCGGTTCTTGCCCAAATTTGTCAAACGATATGCCAGCGTTGGCGCGGAGATCACCAAAGCCTTGAATTCTTTTGCCCAGGAGGTTCAAACCGGTAAGTTCCCCGGCCCGGAACATAGTTTTGCCATGAAAGAAGAAGAACTGGCCAGGCTTCGGTAGACGCGCGGGCGGTTTGAAGGGGAAAGAAGGTGGTAAGCATGCGCATTGCTGTGGTAGGTGCTGGCGCCATGGGAAGCCTCTTCGGGGGGATGCTGGCTTCCGGGGGGCACGAGGTTTGGTTGATCGATGTGTGGCGCGAGCATGTGGAGGCTTTAAACAAACACGGAATTGCCATTTCTGGTCCAGCCGGGGATCGCACTATCCCAGTGAAGGCTACGACCAATCCAGCAGAAGTTGGCCCCGTGGATTTGGTGCTGATTTTTGTAAAATCCTATGACACCCGCCTGGCGATGTTGAATGCACGACCATTAATCGAGGCAGAGACAACGGTTCTGACCTTGCAAAACGGCCTTGGGAACGTTGAGGAAATTAGCGCTGCAATTGGCCAGGAAAAGGTGTTGGCTGGCACTACAGCTCATGGTGCAACGATGCTTGGGCCAGGACGGGTCCGGCACGCCGGGGTTGGTGAGACAGTAATTGGGGCGGCTGGTGGAGGTGAAAGTTTCCGGCTCAAAAGTATTGCGACTGTTTTCCAATCGGCAGGGATACAAACCCACGCTACTGATGATATCTATTCTCTTCTCTGGGGCAAGCTCCTGATCAATGCCGGAATTAATGCTCTTACCGCATTGACGCATCTAAAAAACGGCCAGTTATTGGAGCGTCCGGAGATTCGCGCATTGATGCGGGACGCGGTTTTAGAAGGGGCGGAAGTTGCCCGGGTTAAAGG
Source organism: Syntrophothermus sp. (assembly GCA_050260975.1). Taxonomy (GTDB): domain Bacteria; phylum Bacillota; class UBA5301; order JAMCQP01; family JAMCQP01; genus JAMCQP01. The sequence continues at coordinate 13,522 of JBLNCV010000154.1, forward strand.
GATCAAGCTACCCTACCCAGATCCGGTGGAAAAGGTAGAAACTGTCGCCAGAGCCACCGCTGAAAATAAATCCTCAATGCTCCAGGATGTCGAGCGTGGGCGCAGGACCGAAATTAATGCCATCAATGGCGTGATTTATCTTGAAGGTGAACACCTGGGTGTGCCGGTTCCGGTGAACCGGGTGCTTACTTTGCTTATTCTGGGCCTGAAAGAAGGAGGCCAAACCGGATGACCGGACTTGGCAGTAATGCCAGGAACGATAATCATGAATTAAAAAGGAGGGCGTACACGTGAAAAAGGGTTTGGTAGTGTTTCTAGTAACGGCGCTGCTGGTTTTTGGTTCATTTTCCGTTTTTGCTGAATCAACTTCGCAACAGACCCTGGTTTTAAAAGCCGGCCATGCGGTACCGCCAACTCATCCGTACCACCTGGGATTGGCGAAATTTGCCGAATTGGTGGCCCAGAGGACCGGCAATCGGGTCCAGATCCAGATCTTTCCTAACGCTCAGCTTGGGAATGAGCGGGACATGATCGAAGGGCTGCAAATTGGGACCATTGACCTGGTAGTAAGTTCGACAGGCCCTGTCGGAAACTTTGCTCCCAAAATGATGGTGGTAGACCTGCCATTCCTTTTCCGTGATCGCGACCATGCTTACAAAGTGTTGGATGGAGAGATCGGCAAAACCCTTCTAAAGCAACTCGAACCCAAAGGTATTCGAGGGTTGGCTTTCTGGGAGAATGGTTTTCGCCATCTCACCAATTCCAAGCGCCCGATTAACGGACCTGCGGATCTGAAAGGCCTGAAGTTCAGAACCATGGAAAACGAAGTGCACATGGCGTCATTCAAAGCTCTGGGCGCCAATCCCAGCCCAATGGCCTGGTCGGAAGTCTTCACTGCTTTGCAGCAAAAAGTAATCGATGGCCAGGAGAACCCCATTCCCATTATCTATACCACCAAAATATATGAGGTGCAGAAATACCTGGCCCTCACAGGTCACTTCTATTCACCGGCGTTGCTTTTGATCTCCCAGCAAAGTTGGAGCAAGCTTACTCCCGAAGAACAGCAAGTGTTTGCCACAACCGCCCAGGAGGTGGCCGTGTACGAACGAAACCTGATCAAGGAAATGGAAGACAAGCAAATCTCCGAACTTAAGGCCAAGGGCATGATAGTTACCACCCCGGATAAGACGCTGTTCCGCAAAGCTACGCAGGAAGTTTACAAGAAGTATGAGGACAAACTTGGCAAGGATCTTGTCGAAAAGATCTTGGAGACCAGGTAAAGCATCTACGTGATGAAGGGGGAGGTTGGCGTGGAAACGCTCATGAAGCTATCCCATTACCTGGTCAAAGCCGTAGAGGTTATTTTGGGACTCTTGGTGCTGTTCATCTTCGTTCTGATCTTTGGCAATGTGATTGCGCGTTATGTCTTTCAGCAATCTATCGTCTGGTCGGAGGAGGTTACCAGGTTTCTCTTCATCTGGGCGGTCTTTCTGGGTAGCAGTGTCGGGGTGAAGCGCGGGGCTCATTTCCACGTTAACCTTCTTGCTTCGTCCTTACCAGTGAGCGCACGAAAGTTCTTTGACTACCTGATTGCTTTTGTGGTTTTTTCCTTTTCCCTGGTAATAATCAGCCAGGGCGGCAAGCTTTCGGCGGTCACGATGCTGCAAACTTCACCAGTGCTGGGCATTCCTATGGGATATATCTATGTTGCCTTGCCGACGACGGGCCTCCTGAATATCTTCTTTCTGATGACAAACTTTGCCCAACAAAGGCAAGAAGAGAGGCAGAAGGCTCAATCAGGAGTAAAACAGGCAGAAGCAGACCTGTCTGGCAAGGGGGGGATCTAGATGATACTGTGGCTGGCGATAGTCTTTCTGGTTTTCGTGGTTTTAACGGTACCGATCGGTTTTGCGATGGGGGGAGCTTCGGTAGCGGCGTTACTGACCACAGGAAAACTACCTTTGATGCTGGTGCCGCAAAGGATGCTTACGGGGGTGGATTCCTTTCCACTTCTGGCGATCCTGTTATTTATGCTAGCAGGATCTCTCATGGACACCGGCGGGATCTCGTTAAGGCTGGTCAACCTGGCTAAAGCCCTGGTTGGGCATATCCGCGGCGGGTTGGGAATGGTGGTGGTGGTCGGGGAGATTTTCTTTTCCGGAATATCTGGTTCCACCGCTGCTGATGTTTCGGCGATTGGCTCCTTGTTGATTCCGACCATGAATAAGGCGGGGTACCGCCCTCCCACTACGGTGGCTATTGTTTCGGCGGCCAGTGCCATGGGAATTTTGGTGCCTCCCTGTATTCTGATGGTGGTTCTGGGGACGATGGTCAATCTGTCCATCGGGACTTTGTTCATCTCGGGGTTTCTGCCCGCTTTTGTGCTGGCTGCTGCTTTGTTGATCCTGGTTTACTATCAGGCGCTACGCGAGGGCCTGCCTTCTGAAGGCCGCCATTCTTTGAGCGCGTTGATAAAAGCAGTGCGCGAAGCGATACTACCCATGTTGTTTCCGGCGATTATTTTCGGCGGGATCCTGGGGGGGATCTTTACGGCCACGGAGGCGGCCGCGGTGGCAGTCGCCTATGCTTTGGCAATAGGGGTTTTTGTTTACCGCGAAATTACCTGGAACAAGTTTTTTAAAGCCCTGGTGGAAACTGCTATCAGTACCGCGCTGGTGGTCTTTCTGGTGGGGACGGCTTCGATCTTTGCCTGGATCCTGGGTAGCGAGCAGGTTCCACAACTGCTGGGAACTGCTCTGTTAGCCATCTCGCCTTCACCGGTATTTTTCCTGCTACTCAGCGATCTGATCTTCGTGATTTTTGGTTCCTTCCTGGAAGGCATGCCGGCGCTGATTATTTTGGTGCCGATTATGTTCCCGATCGCTGCAAGCTTTGGCGTCGATCCTTTGCATTACAGCATTTTGGTCGTGGCCGCCATCGGAATTGGCCTCTTTTTACCGCCCATGGGGCTGGGGGTATACATTGCCAGCAGGATTGCCGATGTGGATGTCCGCGAGGCGGCAAGGGCACTTTTGCCATATCTGGCTGTCTTATTCCTTGCCCTTCTGGTGATCACCTATATCCCGTGGTTTACGTTAGTGGTGCCGAGGTTGCTAAAACTCTAACACCCCGCTAGGTACTAACACATCAAGTTAGAAACGCAGCCGCTACCGGGTCGTAACATCCTCCAGGGAAGATATCCGCCTGCAACGAATATCTTCCCTATTTATTATGCCGGTTTCACGGTGTTTGGTCAACAATTTTTGACGGTATTTTCGGAGTAGGAGGTGGGGGGACCCGTAAAAAGTCACCAAGACCGATTTCGGAAAGACTAAATACGTATCGAATATTGCGATCCCCGCCAATTCCATCCTTCGTTCCATGACGGCTCCATATGTGACTTGATACTCGGTAGGCTTAGAAATCCGGGATGAAGGGCTCTACAATCGCAATTCGTTCGGGTTATAAAATTGTAATTTCTATGAAGGACAGTCCGTCGCTATCGTAGAATAATAAAATTTGATAAGAAAACGCTTGGGCCGATATTGCGACGCTTCCGGCCCATCTTTATTCTGGTATTACTCAAAAAATCTTGCAAAAAGGACACTCGGGGAGGATGCGTTTTGTCAGAGGTAAGCTTGCAAGCAAAGATGAAAACTCCAGGAGGTGCCATATGGGGCTAAAAACCGCTGAAGAGTATGTGGAGAGCATACGAAAACTAAAACCAAAAGTTTACATCTTGGGGGAACGAGTGGAAAAGGTGGTGGACCATCCCCTGGTACGGCCATCCTTGAATTCCGTGGCTCAGACTTATGCCTTAGCACATGATACGCATTATGCGGACTTAATGACCGCAAGATCTAATCTAACAGGCCAAATTATTAACCGGTTCACCCATTTGCACCAAAATACGGAGGACCTTGTGAAGAAAGTCAAAATGCAACGGCTCTTGGGGCAGAAAACGGCCTCATGTTTCCAGAGGTGTGTTGGGCTAGACGCTTTCAATGCCCTGGACAGCGTAACCTATGAGATGGATCAAAATAAAGGGACCAACTATCACCAGCGTTTTCGCCGTTTCCTGGAATATGTGCAGGAAGAGGATCTGACCGTGGATGGGGCCATGACGGACACCAAAGGCGACCGGGGGCAGCGGCCTAGCCAGCAAGCGGACCCAGACCTCTATCTACACGTGGTGGAGAAACTTCCGGAGGGGATTATTGTCCGCGGCGCAAAAGCCCACCAGACGGGAGCCCTTAACTCCCATGAAATCCTGGTGATGCCGACAATGACCATTACGGAAGATGACCAGGATTATGCGGTTTCTTTTGCTGTCCCTGCTGATACGGAGGGGATCACCTACATTTACGGTCGCCAGTCCAGTGATACACGAAAGCTAGAAGGCGGGAGCATTGATGTGGGTAATGTTCGTTACGGGGGACACGAATGCCTGGTGATTTTTGACAATGTCTTTGTTCCCTGGGAACGGGTGTTTATGTGCGGGGAATATGAGTTTTCCGGGGCTTTGGTCGAAAGGTTTGCCGGCTATCACCGCCAAAGTTATGGCGGCTGTAAAGCAGGGGTAGGCGACGTCTTGATCGGAGCGGCCGCGCAGGTGGCTGAATATAACGGCACGGCCAAGGCGTCTCATATTAAGGATAAAATAATTGAAATGATTAATTTAAACGAAACAATTTTTGCGTGTGGCATAGCGTGCTCCAGCCAGGGTTGTTCGAGTGCATCCGGCACCTACATTATTGATATGCTGCTGGCCAATGTCACGAAGCAGAATGTAACCCGATTCCCTTATGAGATCTCCCGTTTGGCTGAAGATATTGCGGGGGGACTGATGGTCACCATGCCGTCGGAGAAAGATTTCAGGAATCCTGAAGTGGGACCTTACATTGAAAAATATCTCCGAGGTGTAGCCGGTGTTCCGACCGAGCAGCGGATGCGTATTTTGCGTCTGATTGAAAACATCACACTGGGTGCTGCGGCGGTGGGATACCGGACAGAGTCCATGCACGGGGCTGGTTCCCCGCAAGCCCAGCGGATCATGATCTCGCGTCAAGCTGATTTGGAGCAGAAAAAGAAACTAGCTCGGGTCATTGCTGGCATTGAGGAAGAATAGGGGGCGGTTTGCATGGGCTGGAAAGATACGTATGCCACGCGTTGCATGGATCCCGCTGAGGCTGTCAAAGTCATACAATCTGGGGCTGAACTTATTCCAGACGGTGCCACCTTGCAACTTGGAATCGGCGCCATCCCCGATGCGGCGCTCCGGTTCCTGAAGGGTAAGAATGACCTTGGGATACACAGCGAAATGATTTCTGACGGGGTGGTCGATCTCTATCGCAGGGGGGTGATCAATAACCGGGTGAAACCTTACACCCCGGGAAAATGGTGATTACTTTTCTGATGGGCACCCGTGAGCTTTATGATTTTGTGGATGATAACCCGGTGGTGGAAATGCATCCGGTGGATTACACCAATAATCCTTACATTATCGGCCAAAATGACCGTCTCATTTCGTGGTGACAGAGTATGGGATTGCAAGGTTGCGCGGCAAAACCATTCGACAGCGGGCGGCAGCATTGATTGAAATCGCACACCCGAGTTTTCGGGACCGCCTGCGACTTGAAAAGTCTCACGCTATGGATTTGGTATGGCGGGTTTTTCTCGAATTTGAAGCTCCAGATTATTCTGACGAGGGTATTAAGGAGTGAAAAAGAGTAGAATGAATCCTAAGGTTGATGAATATTTAAGCAAAGCCAAAAAGTGGCAGAAAGAAATGGGAAAATTAAGGATGATCCTTCTTGACTGTCAGCTGACCGAGGAATTGAAGTGGGGTAAACCTTGTTACACGTTCCAGAAAAGTAACATAGCTATAATAATTGGATTTAAAGAATACTGTGCGCTTTCGTTTTTCAAAGGTGCCTTGTTAAAAGATGCCAATGGTATTCTAATCAAACCTGGGGAAAATTCGCAGGCGGCGCGCCAGATTCGGTTCACCAGTGTTCAAGAAATAGTTGAGATGGAAGCCATCTTGAAAGCCTATATTTATGAAGCCATTGAAGTGGAAAAAGCTGGTTTGAAAGTGAATTTTAAAAAGAATACAGAATTAA
>JBLNCV010000155.1:0-9597 GCA_050260975.1 Syntrophothermus sp.
AAGGAACTGGCGGCGGAATATGTGAAGTTCTTGCTCCAGCCGAAGAACCTGATCGAGTGGAGCAAACAGGTCAACTTCTTCCCCGGCCGGATCTCCACCTATGACGCTTATAAAGATGATCCGATCCTGAGGGTCTTTGCCGGTCAGATGAAAGCCGCCCGCTCCTATCCCGCCACACCGGGCTGGGGGATCATCGAGAAGCAGGGGCTGATGAACAACATGATTCAGGCCATGCTCAGCGGCAAGGTTAGCGTGGAAGAAGGCGCCAAACAGGCCGCCGCCAAGATGAACGAGATCTTCAATTACTGATCTTGGACACGGACAATGATCCAGAGACAGATATGAAGTTGGAAGTGACGCAAGAGGTGGGGGGAGGTACTCCCCCCTTTTTCTTGCGGAAGAAGGTAAGGAGGCATATGTTATGCCGTCTCCAAAGAGCCGGTCCGGTCGTATCGACTGGTTTCCGTACGGTTTACTGGCGCCGGCTTTGATATCGTTGCTCGGTTTGATGATCTATCCTCTGCTGAACACTGTTTGGCTCAGCTTTTACAAATACTCGCTGCTGGACATTCTTAGCCAGAACAAAACCTGGATCTGGTTTGGCAATTACCTGGCGATCTTCAAGGACCCCTTCTTCTGGCAGGTGCTGAGAAACACGGTGCTTTTTGCGGCGGCCTGTGTGGTTGTCACGATGCTGGTGGGCTTTGCAGTGGCCATGCTGCTAAACGTCAAGTTTCCGGGACGGTCTCTTTTGGGGGTGGCGGTTCTCTTGCCCTGGGTAATTCCCCGCGTGGCTGCCTCCATTGTATGGAAGTGGATCTTCAACGACCAGTACGGGATCCTGAACTACTTCCTGGTGTTATTGGGGTTTGATCAATTCAAGGAGTTTTCCTGGTTCTCTACGCAGATGCGGGCGTTTACCAGCGTCCTGATTGTGGTGGTCTGGCAGAGCTTCCCCTTTGTGGCTTTCTCGCTTTTGGCCGGCTTTCAGTCCATCTCCTCGGAGATCTATGAAGCCGCCGAGGTGGACGGCGCCTCCTGGTGGCAGAAGCTTACCCGCATCACCCTGCCGATGCTGAAGCACTTGCTCCTGATCCTGGTAATCCTGGAGACGGTGTGGGACTTCAAGATCTTTGACCAGATTTACGTGATGACCGAGGGCGGTCCGGCCCAGAGCACCTATGTGTTAGGCATCTACGCCTGGATAGAGGCCTTCGGCAATATGCGGATGGGCAGGGCTTCCGCCATTGCGATGATCATGTTTGCCATCCTGGCGCTGGTGACCTGGATCTATATCAAGGTGCTGAGCAAGGAAGAGGAGGTGGCCTAGATGGGGAAGAAGCTCGCCAAGTATGTCTTCGTCTACTTTTCCGCGCTGGTTGTGCTGTTTGTCTCGGTCTTTCCTTTTCTATGGATGTTATCCACCTCGTTGAAGCGCAATCAGGACATCTTCGGCCTGGTGCCGAAGATTCTCCCGCCGGTGGCAAGCCTTGAGCATTATATCACGGTCTTCCGCCAGTCGCAGTTCCCGCGGTATTTTATGAACAGCGCGATCATCGCCACCTCCACCACCATACTGGGGATCGGGGTTGCGGCCCTGGCGGCTTATGCCTTCTCACGTTTCCGGTTCTCCGGGAAGAAGCTGCTCCTGGTGACGATCCTGGCGGTCCAGATGTTCCCGGCGGTGGTGCTGATTATCCCGCTCTTCATCGTCATGCGGAACCTGAATATGCTCAACACCTATCAGGGGCTGGTGGTCACCTATATCACCTTCACGCTGCCCTTCGGGGTGTGGATGTTGAAGGGGTTCTTTGACAGCATCCCCAATGAGTTGGAACAGGCGGCCATGATTGACGGGTGCGGGCGGATGGGCGCGTTTTTGCGGGTGGTCTTGCCGGTGGCCGGCCCGGGGCTCGCGGCCACCTCCATTTACTCCTTTATTGCCGCCTGGAACGACTTTATGTTTGCCATCACTTTCATCAACAAGGAAGAGATGAGCACGCTGCCCATGGCCTTGCAGGCCTTTTTTGGGCAGTTTACGGTGGAATGGGGGCCGGTGATGGCGGCCTCGGTGGTCTTTACCATTCCGGTGCTGATCTTCTTCTTGCTGGTGCAGAAACGGCTGACCACCGGGCTGGTGAAGGGTGCGGTGAAGGGCTGAGAATTAGACAGAAGCTGGTTGCGGAAGTGGGCGCCTGGAAACAGTAACAAAGACCCCGGCAAATTTGGCCGGGGTCGATTGCTATTTAAGCTGCATTTTGTTTAAAATCATGGTGAAGATCGGGGAAGTGCCTAACGATCAATCTTCACCAGTTCGTACTTGCGGCTGCCCAGGCCGAGCTCTTCGGCGTAGGAGAGCTGGGTATGCCAGTCCACATCCTTGTGCAGGCTGCCGAACTTGTCCTCGGTATGCGGGTCCTGGCCCAGCCGGGAGTTGGGCAGCGCCGGCGCGGCGTTCACCAAATCAATGCATGCCTGGTCCAGGGCGACGGGATCCTGGGAGGCCAGAATACCGATATTCGGCACGATGGGCGCGTCGTTCCAGTTGCAGCAGTCGCAGTCCGGTGAAACATTCATCACAAAGGAGATGAATCCCGCTTTACCGGGCTTGGTATTGAGGACGCCCATGGTGTATTCCACCATCTTCTCCTGGAGGGCGCCCTTTTGCCCTTCGATCCAGTTAATGGCGATGGCGCCGTTCGTGCAGGTAATTGTGCACTCGGCGCAGCCGATGCACTTGGAGCTGTCGATGTAGGCGATCTTGTCGGGGCCCTGGGTGATGGCGCCGGCCGGGCACCATTTCAGGCAACGGCCGCACTTGGTGCAGATCTTCGGGTTCACCCTGGGTTTGACATCGGAGTGCTGCTCCTGTTTGCCGGTGCGATTGGCGCTGCCCATCCCGATATTCTTGAAGACCCCGCCGAAGCCGGTGGCTTCATGCCCTTTGAAGTGGGTAATGGCGATCAACGCGTCGGCATGGGCGATGGCCGCGCCAATACGGGTCTCTTTGAGCCGCTTGCCCTTCACCGGGACTTTTACGTACTCATGCCCGTTCAAGCCGTCGGCGACCACAAACGGGGCGCCTACGGTTGCATAGCTGAAGCCGTTCTCGTAGGCGCTGATCATATGGTCCACCGCGTTGGCCCGCCGCCCCACATAGAGGGTGTTTGAATCGGTCAAAAACGGCTTGCCGCCCTTTTCCTTGACTTTTTCCACGATGCGGCGCACGAACGGCGGAGCCACAAAGGCCAGGTTGCCAGGTTCCCCCACATGGAGCTTCAAGGCCACCAGATCGTTTTTCTCAATGATCTCCCCCAGGCCGGCCAGATCAAAAAGTATGGCGGTCTTGTCCAGCAGGTTGCGCTTGCTGTTGGTCCGCATGTCGGCGAAATAAACCTTACTTGCCAAATAGATCCCTCCCGGAAATATGATTCCACTGCGGAAGTCGTCCTCTGCGCTATGCAATGATCTCCTTGATCACGGCCAGGGCCTGTTGGATCTGCTCGCGAGTTACGTCCTTGTGAGTGACGAACCGAATCCGGTAAGGCGCCGTGGCGTTGGCCTTGACGCCTCTTGCGGCCATCCGCCGCGAGAATTCTTCGGCCGTGATCCCGCTTTGCCGGGTATCCATCGCCACGATATTGGTCTCCACCCCGGCGAGATCCACTGATAAACCGGGAAGGGCAGCCAATCCCACGGCCAGAAGGCGGGCATTGGCGTGATCCTCGGCCAGCCGGCCCACCATTTCTTCCAAGGCCACGATCCCCGCCGCCGCCAGAATACCTGCCTGACGCATGCCGCCACCCAACATCTTGCGATTTTTACGCGCCCGCTCGATGAATTCCCGGCTCCCGGCCAACATGGAGCCCACCGGGGCTGACAGCCCCTTGGAAAGGCAAAACATCACCGAATCGGCGTGACGGGTGAACTCCCGGACGTCTCTGCCCAGGGCCACGGCGGCGTTAAAGATCCGGGCGCCGTCCAGGTGGACGGCCAGGCCGTGCCTTTTGGCCAGTTCCGCGATCCTGCCCATCTGTTCCGGTGGGGTGATCAACCCGCCGCCCCGGTTGTGGGTGTTTTCCAGGCAGATTAGTCTGGTTTTGGGGAAATGGATGTTTTCGGACCGGATGGCGGCCTCCACCGCCTCCAGGTTCACGGTCTTGCCGTGCAATCCCGGTACCGGGCGGACTTGTACACCTGACAGGGCGGCCAGAGCCCCCACTTCATAATAGTAGAGGTGGGCTTCCGGGTCGACGATAACCTCATCGCCACGTTGGGTATGGGTCATCACGGCTGCCTGGTTGCCCATCGTTCCGCTGGGCAGAAAGATGGCGGCCTCTTTTCCCACCTTTTCCGCGGCCAGCGCTTCAAGCCGGTTCATGGTGGGATCTTCACCGTAGACGTCGTCCCCCACGGCGGCCTGGTACATGGCCTCGCGCATCCTGGCGGTGGGTGTGGTCACCGTGTCGCTGCGCAGGTCGATAATCTCGCTCATAACGTTCACTCCCACTAGTTGCGCCTTTCGGCGCCAAATGCCGGCCAAAGGACGGGTATAAAATGCATATAAAATATGATATACGAGATCGAGTTCCATTCCCCTGCATAACCTCTTCCAAAAGCGAATAGGTTGTAACGGCAAAGTGGGTTGCAACGGCAAAAGGGGAGGCGTCCTTTTATGAAACGATACCGGATGGTCTGGCTTGCGCTCTTTCTTGCCATCCTGGGGATCTTTCTTGTCTTTACCGGGGCCGCCCGGGCGCAAACGGGGGAGAAGCTGGTCTTTTCGATGAACGACCCTGCTGGCGACGATTATGGAGCGGGCAACCTTGTTTACCCGTCGCGGCGGGAGTTTCAAGATCATCCCGGCCTGTTTGATCTCAGGCAATTCCGGGTTTTGGAAGAGGGGGAAGCGATCCTCTTCGACCTGACTTTCGGCAAGATTACCAATCCCTGGAGCACGCCGGAGGGGTTCTTCCACCAGCTGGTCGACATTTACCTGGATTCCGCTCCCGAGGCGGGCCGGACCGACACGCTTCGGCCCGGCGCCAATGTGCGATTTTCGCCGGATTTCGCCTGGGATCTGCTGATACAGATCAGGCCTTTCGGCGGGAGCGCGGTTTATGACGCCAGAGGCCGGGTGCTGGCCGGCAAGGGCCAGGGCACGGTGAACGTGGGAGTAATGGGGGGGAACACCATTCGGTTTTCCGCCTCACGGTCGATTGTCGGCGCCCCCGATCGTACCTGGCGGTATTACGTCCTGGTAGGCGGTTATGATCCTTTCGGACCCGATCATTACCGGATGGTTAAAGCCAGGGCCGGCGCCTGGCTTTTTGGGGGCGGGGAGGAGAGTAAGTACCAATCCAACGTAATCGACCTTTTGGCGCCCAAATGGGGCGGGATGGCTCAGGAGAAGCAGTTGCGCAGCTCAAGACGCGCGGAAAAGCAGTTGCCCGTGCTTTTTCCGGTGGGTGTGGGGGTACGGAACGACAGTTGGTGGCTGATACCACTTCTGATGGCCATGGGGCTTGTGGTTGTGGCGGTCGTTCTTTTACAGCGGATGAAAAACGACGCCGCCGGCAGTGGCGGAAGCCGGCGGCGGTAGATTCGACGCTTAATTCCTGGCCTGCCCGGTTCTCAACCGGCGGGTAAGCTCGAAGGCCTCTTTAAGGTATCTGTTGGCCTTTTCTATTTCGCCCTTTTCCGTCAACAGATTGCCCAGTTCGTAGTAGGTTTCGGCCAATTCCCGCTGGAGATCCAGCTCCCGGCAGATCTCGATGCTCTTTTCAAAGTATTCTATCGCCTCATCCCATCTCCGTTTGTGCCAGGCGAGCATCCCCAACAACTTGCAGAGCCGGGCTCCTTCTTCGTGGTTCTTCTCATGTTCGAGGAGGGTAAGGCCGTATCTGGCCAATTCCTCGGCTTTGTCCGCTTCTCCTAGTTGATAATGGCAGCGCGCCAGTTCGACGATGTTGCGGGCCTCGCCGGGCTGGTCACCGATCCTGCGCTGGATCTCCAGGCTCTTTTTAAGGAGTTCGAAGGCTTTGTCCAGCTTGCCCTGTTCCGCGTGGGCGACCCCCAGGTTATATTGAATGTCAGCCACCAGGTCTATCCTTGCGAGGGTCTCGAAGATCTCGCCGGCGCTTGCCGCTGCTCCCAGCGCGGAGTTTAGATCCCCTTTTTCGCTCGTGGAAAGCGCCTTTTCCAGATAGATCGAGCCCATCTGCGTCAGATCGGCAATCCCCTTGCAGAGGTCAAGAGCCTGGGCATACGAGGAGAGGGCCTCCTTGTTTTGATTCATGGCATTGAAAGCAAGGCCCGTATTGTACAGGAGGGCCGCCTCAAAATAAGTGTCCGCTCCGTTTACATGGCCCAGGGCCTCCTGGGCCTTTTTATACCAGTCCAGCGCGCCCTGGAAGTTTTGCATCTGGTAGTTGGCCAGGCCGGTGTAGAATCTGACCATGGCCAGGTGTTCCCAGTCAATGATCTCCTCAAAGAATGCCAGGGCCTTGCCAAAATGCTCAAGGGCACTCTGATATTCGCCGCCTTTCAGATAGGCCTGTCCGACGTTCAGGTAAATAACCCCCTCCAGGGATTGGTCGTTAATCTCCCTGGCGAGGCCCAGGGCTTCGGTGAAATGCACGAGACTTTCTTCCCAGGCGCCGCGCTTTACCAGCGCTTCCCCAAGCTTGTTCGCCAGGCCGAGCCGGCGCCTCTTCTCCTCCAGGCCGGATTCGGTGAAATAACTGAGCGGTTTTTTCAGTTTTGCCGCCAGGAGTTGAAGTGATTCGATGGACGGCATGGCCCGTCCATGCTCAATCTGGCTGATAAAACTTTTGGTGAAATTGGTTCCGGCCAGTTGATCCTGGGTCAACGCCAGCTCTTTCCGCGCGGCCCTGATCTTTTTGCCAAGATCAATATTTGACAATCAGGTCCCCTCCGTGAAACTTTACTCGGAAACCCCTTGGTATCGCGGGCTGGGTACTCCATTGCGCCAGCAGCTTTCCGAAAAGTTTGTCTCCTTCTCTTCGATTTTACCAGGAAGTGTTTAAAAAAGCAATAAGAGGTTTACTAATATTTAAAACAGGGCAAATACCGCTTGAATACGAATTAAGCCGGGTATTAATTTTGCTTCCGGGGCTAATCTAATCTGTGATTTGCGATTGTTACGGGAGGATGATAAGGAATGTACTTCTCCAGGGAGGCCCTTGGTGACCCTTTAGCCGGCTCTTCGCGCGAATGGCTGGTCACCAACGGGGTGGGGGGATTTGCCTCCGGGACGGTCACCGGCGCCAATACCCGGCGGTACCATGGGCACTTGGTGGCGGCGTTGCACCCCCCTGTCTCCAGGGTTTTACTCCTGACCAAACTCGAAGAAGAGATAGACTACCTGGGCGAAACCTATCAGTTGGCAACCAACTACTATTACCCCGCCACGGTCCACCCGGAGGGGCGCCGGCGCCTGGTGAGCTTCGGGCTGGACCCCTTCCCGGTTTTTACTTTCTTTTGCGATGGGGCGCTTTTGACCAAAGAGATCTTTATGGAATACGGCCAAAACCGGACGATCATCATCTACCGGGTTCTGCACGCGGATCAACCTTTGAAGTTAAGAGTTTTCCCCCTGGTTAACTGCCGGGATTACCACGGCACTGTGCGTGAGAATGGGTGGCCCTTTTACCAGGAGGCCGGGCCCGGGTCGGTGACGATCCGGGCTTACGAGACGAGTCCTGCTCTGGCTCTGGCCTGGACCGGTGGCGCCTACCAGCCCACAGGCCTGTGGTATCACAATATGGAGTACCCGGTGGAAAAGGAGCGGGGGCTCGATTTTACCGAGGATCATTACAATCCCGGCTATCTTGAAGTTACTCTCGGGGAAGGGGAGGCCTGGGCGGTTTCCGCGGCATTGGCCGGGCAGCCGGATGGTGGGCAGCCGGCCATGCCCCAGGGAGGAGCTTTTCAAGACGGGGAGCCTTTTAATGTAGAAACCGCCCTGTCGCTTCGCGCACGGGAGATTGAGAGGCGGGAAGCTTTGCTGGAGACGGCGGGAGACTGGCTGGCAAGTGACCGGCAGGGCGGAACAAAAGCCCCACGGCATCCGAATGGTGGCGATGGAGCTGGCAGCCAAAGCGGGACCGAATCTGCCGCTGAATTTGCCGTCAAATTGGTGCTGGCGGCCGATGCATTCATCGTTCGCCGGGAATCCACGGGGGCCAGGAGCATTATCGCGGGATATCCATGGTTTACCGACTGGGGACGCGATACGATGATTTCTTTACCAGGGCTTACCCTGGTTACAGGACGGTTTGCCGAGGCACGGGAGATCCTGCGAACCTTTGCTGTTCACCGGCGGGATGGGCTCATTCCAAACCGGTTCACGGATTTGACCGGGGAGGCCGAATACAACACGGTAGACGCTTCTCTATGGTTTATCCAGGCGGTCTATGAATACGAGCGGTACACCGGCGACCGGCAGTTTGTGGAGTCTGAGATGCTGCCGGTGATTCACGAGATCATCACGGCTTACCGGAAAGGGACCCGCTTTAACATCCATATGGATGGCGATGGGCTGATTGCCGCCGGTGAAAGGGGGTTGCAACTCACCTGGATGGATGCCCGGGTAGGGGACTGGGTGGTGACGCCCCGGGAGGGCAAGGCGGTGGAGATCAACGCCCTTTGGTACAACGCCCTACGGGTTGCCGCGCTGCTTACCAGCCAGATGTCCAAATCGCAAACACAGCAATTGGAATCCGGGTTGCAGGAACAGGCACAGGAATACGAGGAGCTGGCGGGGCTGGTCCGGGATAGCTTCCAGCGGGCATTCTGGGCTCCGGATCGCGGATATCTCGTTGATGTTGTGGCCCCCGACGGGCGAAAGGATTACTCGTTGCGGCCCAATCAGATCTTTGCGGTGAGCCTCCCGTTTTCGCCGCTTGAGCTACCTCAGATGAAACAGGTTGTGGATGTGGTTTTCCGGCGGCTTTATACCCCCTTTGGCTTGCGCAGCCTTGCCAGGGAGGAACCGGCTTATATCGGGCGGTACACGGGGGATCAGGTGTCCAGAGACGCCGCTTACCACCAGGGAACAGTCTGGAGCTGGCTGATTGGCCCGTTCATCACCGCCTTCGTCAGGGTGCACGGGCAAGGTGAGGTGGAACAGGACGAGACGGTGCGAAGCTCTACGGCACGGGCGGCGGCCCTGGCCATGCTCCAACCGTTTGCAGCCCATCTGCACGAGGCCGGTCTGGGCACAATCTCCGAAATCTTTGAGGGGGATGAACCACACCAGCCGAAGGGCTGTTTTGCGCAGGCCTGGGGTGTGGCGGAGGTGCTCCGTTGTTACGTGGAAGATGTTTTGGGCATTAAGCCGCGCCAATAATGGAAAAGGGATCCGGCAATTTTCGGCGAATCTTCCGAACAGAAACCCTGTCGAGGAAGAAGGTGGGCCGATGACCAACGAAAAATTACGGGATCGGCTGGTGGATCAGTTTTTTGAAGCAATCTTGAGCCTGGAAAACATTGAGGAATGCTACCGGTTCTTTGAGGACGTCGCCACAGTTGCGGAGATCAAGGCGCTGGCGCAACGGCTGGAAGTGGCCCGGA
>JBLNCV010000156.1:0-8329 GCA_050260975.1 Syntrophothermus sp.
CTTCCGGGGGAAGTTAACATCGGCAGTTGCACCATTTGGCAAGCAAGAAGTAAAAAAGACCCAGGAAAAGGAGGGAGATGCTTGGCAGGAGACAATGTTTCCGATTTTCCGGAGGAGGTGGCCCGGACCATCCGCGATGGCCTAAAACACGGGCTCTCTGAGGAACAAATGGTCAAGGGAATCGTCAGCCTTGGCAATCTGGCCAACTACTTTGTGAAGCCAGACACAGTTGAAGAAGCCTTTGTCAAGCAGATGTGGGACGCCGCAACCGAGGAGGAAAGAGAGACCCTTGCTCGGATCGTCCTGCGCATCGGAAAACGAAAAGTCCATTAGAAGGCTATGAAAGCTCGGAAATTTACAGCGGTCGAAAGGGTGAGCGCCTGGAATGCTCACCCTTTTTACTGCTGAACCTCAGTCGAATATGCCTGCAAGAATGATCAAACCTTGCTCCGCTTTGTTTTGTCCCCGGCCCGGATGACTTCCCGGCTCTTCATAAAGCCGGCGAAGATCACCGCTAACCC
This sequence comes from Syntrophothermus sp., assembly GCA_050260975.1. Lineage (GTDB taxonomy): Bacteria > Bacillota > UBA5301 > JAMCQP01 > JAMCQP01 > JAMCQP01. The sequence continues at coordinate 522 of JBLNCV010000156.1, forward strand.
GAGCATCTCCCCCAGGTAAAGGAATTCAGTGGCGCCAAACCGGGCGGCGCTACCGCTTCCGGCGATAATCAAGGTCCCGGCGGCAATCAACAGGTTATACCCGGTTCCGGCTTTAAGCCAGGAGATGATCGCCCCGAAGATCAGGATCAGGCTGCTGGGCACCGTCAAAAGCGGCGAAAAGATCCGGACGCTGCCCGGCATGGCCCGGCCGGCCACCGTCACTCCGGGAACGAACGCTCCCACGTTGATCTGGGCTGTTAAAGCTCTGTATAACATCGCCAACGTGACAAGTACCAGGACGGTTACAAAAATGTGGCCGGCCCGCCTGGAAAAGAGGTAGACGGTCCCCGCCGCCATGAAGGCCACCAAGGAGGCCGCCGCCACATAGTACCACCGGTACAATCCGGCGTTCCATCCCCATACTTCGGAATAAAATTCCGCGAAGGCGGCAAAAGCAAAGATCAAAAATGAGATCAGCCAGACCAACTGGTGGGGCTTTTTTCGCTCCAGGTACTGTTGGCCGAGAAAGTAAGCAAAGATCGCACTCAACAAGCTGGCTGAAAGCGGGAAAAGCCATCTGGTCATCAATACTCCCCCCCATCATATAAAAGCGATTTCCAGAGAAAAGCAGGTCCGACAATGTGTAAGATACGTCGAGTATGGCCCTTTTCCCTGCTTCAGAATGGAAGATTGTTTGGATCGTACGTCATGCATATCTATTGAAAAAATGTAAATCATAGTATACAATAATCATAGAAAAATGTTAAGCGTGGTGAAAAACTTGACTTTTATCGAGGACACGCAATTGCTCCAGGTTTTGCGGGGGTTCAACCCCTGGTGGATTGTCGGGGAAGTCCCCGCCACCCTGGCTAAACCTGTGCGCCGTCTGGCTTTTTATGAGATCTCCAACTTCTTGCAAAGGACAGATTTCCACCGGGCAATCCTCGTTTCCGGCGCCCGGCGCGTCGGCAAAACCACGATTCTGTACCAACTGGCGCAGGAAGCCATTCGCGAGGGTATGAAGCCGTCACAGATCATGTACGCATCGTTTGACCATCCAATCTTAAAACTTGCCTCGCTGGAGCGGATCATCGAGGTCTTTCGAAACAATGTTGCGGGAGGCGCTGAACTCCTGCTATTCTTCGACGAAGTCCATTATGCGCCTGACTGGAATCTCTGGCTGAAGCTTACTGTTGATCGGTACCCGAACTATAAGATTGTCGCTACCGGATCCGCCAGCTCAATATTGGATGTGCAAGGAGCGGAATCTGGCGTGGGCCGGTGGATTGAGATCAAGATACCCACCCTTTCTTTTTATGAATACCTGGAGCTCCTGGGGCTTCCAAGACCAGACTTCCCCCGGGATATCAAGCCAACCCAGATTCATAACCTTTCGCGCCCGGAGGCCCAGGATGTCCTTAACAAATGTTTGCCGCTTGAGCCCCATTTTCACCGTTATCTCCTGGTCGGCGGATTTCCGGAGACAGCGTTGATGCAAGATACTCTTTCGGCCCAACGACTCTTGCGCGAAGATGTGGTCGATAAAGTACTGAAAAGAGACATGACCGCTCTCTACGGCGTGAGAAACGTCCTCGATCTTGAACGGCTCTTTATCTATCTCTGCATGCATACCGGCCAGATCCTTGTCCAGGACACCATTGCCAAGGAAATCGGTGTATCAAGGGTCACTGTTTCCAATGATCTGAAATATTTGGAGATGGCCAATTTAATCTATCGTTCTGAACCCACCGACCTGGAGGGCAAACGCATCCTTAAAGCCAAGCCAAAAGTTTATCTTGCGGATCCCGCCATCCGGAATGCTGTCCTGCTTAAAGGAGACGAGGTGCTGGCCGATCCCATCGAGATGGGAATCATTGTAGAAACTGCGGTTTTCAAGCATCTTGCGGCGTTTTATTTCAAAGAAAGACCCCGGATCGGCTACTGGCGGGAAACAAAAACCAATAAAGAAGTGGATATCGTTGTCGAATTGCCCAACACCAATTCCATAATTGCCGAGATCAAGTACCGGGAAGATCCATCCATCTCGGCTCAGGAAGGCATTATTTCATTCATTCGCAGCCGCAAGGTCGCTTCGGCGCTGCTTGTAACCAAGACGTCCCGGGATTTTGGGGCCGTCGAGTTGTCTGCTTTGCGAGATTTGCCGGTCAAGCCTTTCCGCATCCCGGCTTTCGTCTTCCTTTATCTGCTCGGCCACGCTGAACACGCAGCTTTTATCCGGTAAAGTAGGTTTGGTAAGGTCAATCAATGCTTTGACGGTCTCCGGAATATAAGTTCGCCTTCTTTAGTTCTTGCTTTTCTCGAATCTATCTATCTCCACCCGGCCCCCAAAGGTCAGCTTCAACCAGGTTGTCAGCCCACCCAGCCTCTCCGGCAGGCCGCCGACATCCATGCCCGCATGTTTCCAGGATTCGGGGCTCATTGTCGCCAGATACCCGGCGCCCCCTCCGATGGACAACCACTCATTAAGCCGGTACTGCAGGCCGATCTGCGGCTGGGCCGCTAAAAAGCCCCTGGTCACCCTTGTGCTGTGGGCTTTTTGCAATACATTCTCCCCTCCAGCAGGCTGGTCGAACAAAAGATCCAAAGTTACCCCGCCGCCGCCAAAGACACTCCCGACGGAAAAGAGCAACCTGTCCGCCGCCAGCGGCTTATGGTACTCAACCAAAAAACCGCCGAACCCTATGGAGAACTCCGCCTTTTGCCCGGTGGCGCTGTTGAATGACTTCTCCACACCGCCGGCGCCAAATCCACCGAAATTCCAACCCGGTTCAAACCCGCCGAAACCGCCGCCCCCGACTATCAATACCTGCCCATCTAGTTTACTAAACCCGTAATCCACAAGCATGGCGTTCAGCTCGGAAAGATCCAGCGAAAGCACGCCGAAAGCAGGGCCGCCTCCTCCGCCAATTGCGGTGGCACCGGCTGTCATTGGCATGGCCAAAGCCAACAACACTGCCAGGCCCCACGCTAAAATCGCCCTCTTCTTCTGCAATCCCACCATCTCCCATGGTTATGCTCTGGAAACCCAACTGAAGAATCCTATTCGTTGCCGCCATGGCGAACCCTTCAACTACACCAAGTTTTCCGGGTTCAATCCTTTCAGTTCATCCACAACAAAGATCCCGTCTTTGCGCACCAAACGGTCGTCAAACCATATCTCCCCGCCGCCATACTCCTTGCGCTGGATAGAAACCAAATCCCAGTGAAGAGAGGATTTGTTGCCATTGAACGCATCGTCGTAAGAAGAACCGGGGGTAAAGTGGAAGCTGCCCTTGATCTTCTCGTCAAAGAGGGTGTCGTGCAAGGGCTTTTCAATGTACGGATTGACCCCGATGGCGAACTCCCCGATGTATCTAGCCCCTTCGTCGATATCCAGGATCTTGTTGAGCTTCTCCGAGTCGTTGGCCGTGGCCCGGACGATCTTACCGTCCTTGAACTCAAAACGGATGTCTTTCAGCCGTACTCCGTTATACTCGCCTTCGGTGTTGTAGGTCAGAACGCCGTTTACCGAATCCTTGACCGGTGCGGTGTAGACCTCGCCGTCGGGGATATTTTTCTCCCCGGCGCATTTTACGACCGGGATTCCCTTGATGGAGAAACTCAGGTCAGTATCCGGCCCCACAATACGCACCCGGTCAGTCCTCTCCATGAGGTTTACCAGCGCATCCATCGTCCGGGACATCTTGCTGTAGTCCAGGCAACAGACGTCGAAATAGAACTTCTCAAAGGCTTCGGTGCTCATGTTGGCCATCTGAGCCATAGATGGGGTGGGATAGCGGAGAACACACCACTTGGTGTGGCCCGCCCGTTCTTCAAGATGGACGGGCTTATAAAAGTACTTCATGTACAGATCCATCTTCTCCGGAGGCACGTCGCTGAGTTCATCGGTATTTTCGTGAGCTCGGACGCCGATATACGCATCCATCTCCTTCATCCGGGGGAGTTCGAAAGAAGTCAAAGCCTCCATTTGCTCCTGAGTGGCTCCCATCAGGGCGGCCCGCAGGAGTTCCTGATTAATTACATTGACGAACGGTAATGCGCCCGCTCGATAAACCTCCTTGATCAACTCAGACACCAGTGTGGTGGCAGGGCCTATACAGTCGATGAGGATCTTCTCACGGGGTTTCAATTGAACGGAGTAGGTGACTAGATTCTTGGCAAGCGTTTGTACTCTCGGATCCTGCATAATGATTCTCCTCCCTTGATCATCGGCCAAACGCTATTATAGATTCGCCGCAACAAAACTGGTTCCTCTATTGGTGCATAACTTGCCGGTTTGGAGAAAAGACTAAGGCTGCAAAAATACCAAACGGAGGCGGTTAGTTGTCGAGAATCAGATGTAGCGTTAACAATTGCCATTACTGGGCCCAGGGAAACGATTGCCATGCATCGGAGATTTTGGTAACATCGGACGCATTTGGAAGCGCCGAACCTGATTCTTTCGACGCTCCAGAGGCATCTACGGCCAACCCCACACCTGCGACCACTTGCATGGAAACCTGCTGCAAAACCTTTGTCCGAAAGGACGACAAGAGTGCCCATCGGGCCGACGGGGTCGTAGAAAACCCGACCATGTCCTAGGGTCGGGGAAAACTGTTCCCGGCCAAGAAAAATCGCGTTAATTGCCCGCGCAGGGAGATTAATGGCAAATTGCAGCATCTATCCTGGTCAATGCCGCGATATAACATCACAGCCTCCTCAAATACCTTGCTTTTTGGTATTTCAACTAATATAATTTGATTAGTAAGGATTATGGGTGTCAGGCCCGCCGCTCAAGTTTGCCAGTCAGGTCTGGAGCAGGCCCGGTTGCCCAAACAAGGTCTCTACCAGTCTCTGCATATCCGGCGGGGGGGCTGGCAAAAACTAACCATAAGTCGCGCAAGGAGGAAGAGTGCTATGAAAGTTGAAGTAGACCAGGATGCGTGCATCGGTTGCGGGCTTTGCATCGATACCGCGCCAAACGTGTTTGCCTGGAATGACGAAAGCAAATCCTACGTAATTGTAGACGTGGTGCCTAAAGACGATGAACCAGCCACAAAAGAGTCAGTGGAGAGCTGTCCCACTGAGGCTATTCACTATAAAGAATAACCCAGAATGGCTTTACCATTGATTGATATTGCCTGGCATCTCTGAACCAGAAGGCCGCGGAATGAGATCCGCGGCTTTTTGCATCCCGAGCGGCAAAACAGGATTTGCCAGCTTAACACCCGGCTGCTTTGCAAAAAATACGGGCATGCTGACACGCTTTATCGTTTACGGTTTCCTGGGCTGGATCATGGAGATCGTCTGGACAGGATTAGGGTCGGCGGTGCATGGCAACTGGCGGCTGGCCGGCAACACCTATTTGTGGATGTTCCCGATCTATGGATCGGCGGTCTTCCTGGAGCCGATCCATGATCGGATCCGGCCGCTTCCTGTCTGGGTGCGTGGCTTGATCTGGATGGCGGTAATCTTCACTATCGAATACCTGTCCGGATGGGCCCTCAAACTCCTTACCGGGAGCTGCCCCTGGGATTACAGCCGCGCGCGGTTTTCCATCAACGGCTTTATCCGCCTGGATTACGCACCGGTCTGGTTTGTGGTGGGCCTCCTCTTTGAGCGGGTGCATGATGAGGTGAAAAGACAGACTTCGGTGCGCACATGAACGCGCATGAAATGACAAAAAGGCGGCCGGGCTTGACGCCCGCCCGCCACAACTGACCATGCAACGGCTTATTCGGTCTTCTTGCGCAACCGCTTCTCTTCGTCCTTGAGTTTGACCAGATCCTGCGTGAGTTTTTGCCAGCCGGCTTCGTGCACAAACTCCGGGCTGCCGTGAAAAGCGCCAATATAAGCATTCATCCGGTGCGGCAGGATCTTCCGGTACAGGACATTTACTGTCGCTTCGTTCATCAGGCCGTCCTTAAGGAGCCCTTCGACAATCCGGACAATATCCGCGGTAACCGCATCGGTGGCCTTGATCACCGCGTCGCCTTTGGCCAGTTGCTCCCTGGCAAAGCTTTCTGAATGGCAGTTCTTACAAGTGGCAACCATCTCCGAACGCAAGGTGTTCCATTCATCCATGGAACCGCGCATCGCGTTTGGAGCTTTGCCTGGCCCAAGCCGCATGGGTATCTTCGCCACCAGGTCGCGGTTCTCCTTCCACCTGGGATCGGCCTCTTCGCCGCGCAACCCGTAAAAACCCCAGGCAGTCAGGGCTTTGTGGTTGCCGGAGGGCATGTGGCAGGTCTGGCATTTGGGCGCCCGGCCGGTATCGCCCTCGGCGGCATAGATCAGGCCGTGTTTGGAGCTTTCCCAGGACTCAAGCTGGGCGTGGTCCCCCCTATGGCACCCGACGCATGCCTCGGGTTTATTGGCCTCGGCTTTGGAAAATTTATGGCGGGTATGGCAGGAATCGCATTTCCCTCCGTCCCGGCCGATCTTGTGGCAAGCGGCGCAGCCTGTGTCGGTAATCGCCGCCGGCTGGGTAGCGACCCTGGGTACAACCCCCATAGCCTCCCACGCCAGGTTGTGCTTGCCGGCGGCAAACTCCCTGGCCTGCCTGGCATGGCAGGTGCTACAGGTGCCACCGGAAGGCATCGTGGCCAGCCGGGCGTCGCCAGCTTCGTGATGGGCCGTGCCGTGGCACCCGGAACAATCCATGGTCCGGGCCATCTTGCTCTGATTCCAGTCCTTGACGATCTGTGGCGTTGCTTTGGCATGGCATTCCACGCAAGTGCTTTGAGCACCTGCCCAGGCGGCGTCGCTGTTGATTATGTAGACCAGCGCCAGCGCAACCGCCAGGGTCGGCCAAAACAATTTAGGCGCCGAAGTTTGCTCCCAGCGCATCTGGATCATCACCTTTCTTATCTCTTTTCTGTTTCTCTTTCGTTGACCTTATTTCCTCGCTCGTTTACTGCCTGGCCGACTCATTTCCCGACCGCTCACTTTTTGGCCCGCTCCCCGAGTTGCACCAGCGCGTCGGTGAGGGGGAGATATCCCTCATCCCAGGCAAAGCGATAGGCCCCGTGGAAAGTCCCCATGTAAGCGCTGAACCTGTGAGCCAGCGCTTCCCGCAGGATGGCGCTCTGGGTCTTGTCATCAATGGCTTTTTCGTTGTGGAGCTTCATGGCCAGGGTTCCAATCTGGCCGAAGACCTTGTCGCTCTCTTTAATGACTGCGTCGCCGCGTTCCAGGGCCCGTCTGGCAAAGCTCGTCGCATGGCATTGGGAACAGGTATCCAGCATCTTCTGGCGCTCAGCCTGCCATTCGGCAAAAGTTTGCCGCGTCACTCCGGGGGCATTGCCAGGACCTATGAGCTTCAAGACTGTTTCGGTCGGCACCCGGATCTTGCGCCATTCGGCATCCGGCTCCTCGCCGCGCATCCCCAGGAACCCCCAGGCGGTGATAGCCTTGTGGTCCCCACCTTGCATGTGGCAGGTCTGGCACTTCGGCGCCCGGGAACCGTCACGGGTCATCTGATAGAGCTTGCCATGCTTGGAGTTGCTCCACATCTCATACTGGGGGTGATCTCCGGCATGACAGGTTCCGCAGGCTTCAGGCTCGTTCGCTTCCGCGGCGGAGAAGCTGTGGCGGGAATGGCAGGAATCGCATTTCCCCTGGCTGCCGTCCGCCCACACATAACCGACCTGGTGGCAGCCGATGCAACCCGACTGCGCTACGGGAGCAGGCAGCTTCGCGAAATTGGGAACCACCTCCAGCGCCTTCCACCCCATGGCATGTTTTCCGCTGGCAAACTGCTCCACCTGTTTGGAATGGCATTTCTGGCAGGTAGCCGGGGTGGGGGT
>JBLNCV010000157.1:0-3457 GCA_050260975.1 Syntrophothermus sp.
GGACAAGACGGTGAAGAAAGAAGCCGTAAAGAAGGAACCCCAGAAGTCCGATAAAGAGTTCGAGGATGTGCAACTCAAGGAAGCGGTGAAGGTGCTCAAGGCCAGGATCAAGGAGGCTGCCGGGGCAAGGGAGGGCAAGAAGGCAGCCTGAACGATCTGTTTTGGGAAGCAGTTCTTTTCAGGGCAATTCAGTTTGGCGCGGCAGGTTTGTTTGACAATTTGCGAGGAGACTTTTTTGGCAAGGAGGAAGGGTGCGGCGCACCCTTCTCGAATTAATGGGGGAGTAGATCTTGGCGATGTCGCGGGCCGTGGAGCCGAGGCGGAGAAGAAGCCCGTTGGGGCCTATTCTTTTCGGGGTGGTCCTGCTTCTTCTGGCTTTCACCCTCTGGCAGGCTTTCAAGCTTTTAAACAATCTAAACGGTGGGGGAACTTCTTTTCGACGGGGCGAAGTATTGGAGAGGACCGCGCGTTATACTCTATACCGCGAGGGCGGCAGACTGGTCTACGATTTTACCCCCGTGGCCGACAGCATCCGCGGGGCCGTCAATTCTGCTTTCTTGCGGATAGGGCTCGTGCCGGGCGAGATTACTCTGGTGGAGGATACTGTTCCCCAGGAAAAACCCATTACCCAAACCGGCCGCGAACCCGAGGTGATCTGGTGGTTGGGGCAGGAGCGGCAGGCGCTTGCCCTGGCAACGTCGCAGCGTTTTACTCTGGAAGATTACATCAAATCAATCCGGCAGGCTGTAGCCGAGGCAGGCGGCGAATTGTTCGCCGTGGATTACGGGGTGGACAGGCTTTCAAACGGCGGCTCCAACCATCCGGCGGGGCGGAGAACAGGTTCGCCGGATTCGTCAGCGATCTTGCAGATCGGTTGGAAAGAGGTGCTTCATGGCCGGCAGTACCGCCTGGTGGCGGAAACGCTGGTTCTCAAGAGAACTGTTGGCTCGCGGTTGGGTTTGCGTGTTCAGCTCCCCCCGATTACGGATGGCCCGGGCGTTTCGCCGCCGTTGCCGGGCGAGCAGCTCAAGGCTCCCCGGGTGGCGATCGTGATCGATGATTGGGGCTATGCCAGGGCGGCCAGCCAGGAGATGCTGGATCTCCCCGTCGAGTTGACGATGGCGGTTATCCCATTTTTGCCTGAATCGGCGCAGATGGCGGCGGAGGGAGCGCGGCGCGGCTGGCAGGTCATCCTGCACCTGCCCATGCAGCCCGTGGGATCCGGTTGGCGGTTGGAGAAGGGCACCATTACCACGGAGATGACCGACGAGGAGATCAAGAGGCAGGTGATCGAGGACCTTGCCTCAGTGCCCGGCGCGGTGGGGATGAACAACCATATGGGCTCTCTGGCCACCGAGGACCGGCGGGTGATGAGGGCCGTATTGTCTGTGGTGAAAGAGAACGGGTTGTTCTTCCTGGATAGCAAGACTGCCGCCGGTTCGGTGGTCTCGGAAGTGGCCCGGGAAGTGGGTGTCCCTTACGGGGAAAATTACGTGTTTTTGGATAACGTGGATAGGGTTGAGGCTATTGAAGAACGATTGAAAGTGTTGATGCGCCTGGCTCTGCGTAATGGCGAGGCGATCGGGATTGGGCATGTACGGCCGGATACGGCCAGGGCCATCGAATCCATGTTGCCTGAATTTAAGGCCAACGGGGTGGAACTGGTGAAACTTTCCGACCTGGTGCTTAAGCATAAAAGTACCATGGAGAGCTCTGTGGAAGGCTCTGTGAAAGGAACGGTGGAAGTGCCATGAGTGGAAGCGCCATGAACCGTGTATTGCGAGTGAATATGCAAACCGGGGTGGCAACTTATCAGGATGTTCCCGAGAGCGATCGTCTCCTGGGCGGGCGTGGTCTTACTTCCAGGATTGTGGGCTGGGAAGTGAATCCGGAATGCCATCCTCTCGGCCCGGACAACAAGCTGGTGATCGCGCCGGGCCTTCTGGCGGGAACAGCTGCTCCTTCTTCCGGAAGGATTTCGATTGGCGCCAAGAGTCCTTTGACCGGAGGCATTAAGGAGAGCAACGGCGGTGGGGTTGTGGCCGGCAAGCTGGCCAGGCTTGGAATTAAAGCGGTGGTGGTGGAAGGCCAACCCGAGGGAGAAGAGCTCCACCTGCTGCTGATCAATCGTCTTGGAGCGCAGCTTTTGCCGGCGGACGACCTGCGGGAGGTGGGCGTTTATGATGCCACCGCCAGGCTGCAAAAACGCTACGGGGAGAAAGTGGGCGTGTTGCTCATCGGGACGGCCGGGGAAAGGTTGATGTCCGCCGCGGGTATCACCAATACCGACGTGGATGGCACCCCCAGCCGCTACTGTGGCCGGGGTGGGTTGGGAGCGGTGATGGGCTCAAAGCGTCTTAAGGCGATAGTGGTGGACGACGCGGGTTGTGAGCCCCTGGTCTTGCACGATCCCGCGGCCTTTAAAACCGCGGTGCGGGAGGTGGTGGACGCCATCCGGGAGACTCCGCAGACCGCGGAAGTCTACCCAAAATACGGCACCGCGGCCATGGTGGCAATTCTGGAAGCCATGGGGGGCCTGCCCACCCGGAATTTTCAGACTGGCCATTTCGAGCAGGCGGAAGCCATTGGAGGCGAAAAGTTGCGCGAAACAATTTTGGCCAGGGGTGGGCAACCGACTCACGCCTGCATGCCGGGCTGCTCCATCAGGTGTTCTAACATTTACCACGACGCGCACGGAAGGGTTCTGGTTTCGCCTCTTGAATATGAGACCATCGGGCTTTTCGGATCAAACTGCGGGATCGGGGATTTGGACAAGATCGCGGAACTCAACCGCCTCTGCAACGATTACGGTGTGGACACCATTGAAACCGGCGGGGCGGTGGCCATTGCCATGGAGGCCGGGCTGGCGCCCTTCGGGGACGCGGACGGCGCGATCCGGCTGGTGGAAGAGATCGGCAAGGGCAGCATCCTGGGGAGGGTTCTGGGCCAGGGTGGTGCGGTCACCGGGCGGGTGTTGGGAGTAACCAATGTGCCCGTGGTGAAGGGCCAGATTATGCCGTCCTACGATCCCCGGGCGGTTAAAGGCTTGGGCGTCACCTACGCCACCTCGCCCATGGGAGCGGATCACACGGCCGGCCAAACGATCCGGGCCCAGGTGGATCACCGGTCGGCAGCAGGGCAGTCGGAAGCGTCCCGGAATGCGCAGATCAACGCCACGATCTACGATTGCCTCGGAGTATGCCTGTTCGTGGGGCCGGCGGTCAAAACCCGGTTGGAGTTGTTATCGGCGCTGGTCAACGCACGGTATGGAACGGCGTGGTCCGGGGAAGATCTGCGACAGATGGCCCTGGAAACCCTGCATACCGAACTGGCTTTCAACCGGGCGGCGGGCTTCGGCCCGGCGGATGACCGGTTGCCGGAATACATGACCCGCCAGGTGAACCCGGCATCCGGGACGGTTTTCGACGTCCCCGCGGAGGAGTTGGATGGCCTGTTC
>JBLNCV010000158.1:0-7808 GCA_050260975.1 Syntrophothermus sp.
ATGGTTCATTTGTTTCATCCTTCTTGGGTGGTTCGGCTCCCCCCTCGGGCCTGCCGGCCCGTTCCACTTCGATACTGCAATTGGTGGCCAGGGCCGCCACCGCGCCAATGATCGCCAGGGATGGGGCCAGCATGGCTCCCACCACGCCGGCGGTGACGGGGATTTCCAGAACCACGTTCTCTCCGGTTTTGACCCGGATCTTATTCACGTTTCCTTGCCTGATAATCTCCTTGATCCGTTCAAGAAGTTCGCTGCCCTTGCTGTAAATCTTTTCGTAGCGTTGTTTACCTTCCTTTTCAATAAGGACCAGGGCCTCTACCACGTCCCCACCAGCCTCGTCCAGGTATTTTTTGGCCTCGCTGTAGCTCAGATCCGCCCGATTCCGCAAAAGATCGATCTTTTCCAGCTCCGTGTATTCGTAAGGCATCAACTTCACCCCCTTGATCTTGTCACCTTTTTGTCACCGTTTCGAGAAATTCCAGGGTTTTCAGCCTGCGCTCCAGGCGAACGTCGATATAAGTCCGCAACAAACCCTTCAATTGATTGGCGATTTCGCCGTGGTACTGCACCTGGGACAATCGATCCCACGGCCACGCCAAAAGAGCGCGCATCATTTCCAATGTCCCCCGGCCTACCCGAAACGCCTGGGGATCACGGGTGAAACAGCTTGGACACAAGGCCCCGCCCAGCATTGCACTGAACCTGAGATTGGCCGGAAGTTCCCCGCCACAGGCCGCGCAACTTTGCAACCGCGGCTCGTAGCCTAGTATGCGCATGAGGCGTAATTCAAATACGCGCGTAATCTTTTCAAGTTCCTCGGCTGGCAAAGCCGCCATCAGGCGCATGGTCCCGAGGAGGAGTTCAAAGAAGCCCTCCTGGACTTGCCGTTCGGGCATCGAAAGATCCGCAAGTTCCATTATGTAACTACCATACGCCATCCTGAAGAGATCTTCGCGGAGCCCCCGAAAAGAATCGAGGATCTCCCCCTGGCTCAAGGAATCCATTCCCTTGCCTCGAAAGAACATCGCCCGCTCATGGGTAAAGGGCTGAACACACCCCATGAGCCTGCTGCGCGCCCGCCGAGCCCCCCGCGCGCTGGCCTCCACCTTCCCCTCGGCCTGGGTGTAAAAGGTGACGATTACGTCCGCCTCTCCGATGGGCCGCGTCCGAAGCACGATCGCTTCCGTTTTGTAAAGTGACAAAGCCTCTCCTCCCCGGCGCTGGCCCTATCAGGCCGCCATCCACAGACAAAGTCGCCACATCAAGCTAACAAGATCCTATTCAGCGTTTCAAGAAGTGGCTACCTGCGGCTGAACAGCCTGAAGAGCAAGGTAAGGATGATGCTGAAGAGAATCCCGGTAGTCAGAGGGAAATAGAAGGTAAAATTCCCTTTCCGGATGTAGATATCCCCCGGCAACCGGCCGATGTGAAACCGGCCGGGGTTGGGGGCCTGGCCCGCAATCAGCAAGAAGATCCCCACCACCGCCAGCACAGCCGCCAGGATTAAAAGCATCCTTCCCAGAGCACTCAATTCCGACATTATTTGCCCTCCCCCCGGCCGGGTTTTGCATTCGACACGGGCATCGAGGTGCCATAAGTTCCAGGAGGGGGCGGGAAGAGTAACTTGGGCGGCCTGGCCCGGTATCGTTCGGCCTCGCTGTAGATGCAGCCGCAATAGGGTTGGCGATAGAGGCCGAGTTCCCTGGCGCGAGCCTGGCCGGCCCGGAATCCACCGCGCCAGTCCTGATAGACAAACGGCACGCCGTATTCCCGGGATGCCGCCTCGGCGACCTCCCGGACCAGGTCGTGTTTCTGATAAGGGCTCACCAGAAGCGTGGTGCTGAAAGCGTCAAAACCTCTTTCCTTGGCCGTCCGGGCCGTCTCCCTGAGCCGCATCTCGTAGCATACCCCGCACCTGGCCTCCACCTGGTGCGCGACCCGGCGCAGATACTCCTCAAAATCATACTTCTCCGCATCAATGACCGGCAGATCGATCATCGTGGCATAATTGAGCAGGGTCTCCTTGCGGCGAAGGTGCTCGGTAAAAGGATGGATATTCGGGTTGTAAAAGAAGCTGGTAACGTCATACCCTTGCGCGCGAAGCTGATCTATGGGGTAGATGGAACACGGCGCGCAACAGGTATGCAACAAAATCTTACTCAATAGCTTTTTTCCTTTCTTTGGGTATTAAAACAACCGACCCTGCGAACCTTCTACCTGTCTATCGCCGGCGCCATCCTCATTTGTACCGCCCCTGGCGCTCGGGCGGCCGAAATAGGAGTAGGCCAGCCGAGTGGCCACTCGACCTCGCGGTGTTCGTTGCAAAAAGCCGTGTTGCATTAGAAACGGCTCGTAAAAATCCTCGATGGTCTCGGCTTCTTCGCTGATGGATGCCGCCAGGGTATCCACCCCCACCGGCCCTCCATCATACTTGTCAATGATGGTCAGGAGCAGCCGCCGGTCGATCTCGTCCAAACCCAGCGCGTCCACCTCCATCATCTGCAAGGCTTCCCGGGCCACGGCGGCGTTAACAACGCCATCAGCCCGGATCTGAGCATAGTCCCGAACCCTCTTGAGAAGCCGGTTAGCCACCCTGGGCGTCCCCCTGGAACGCCTGGCGATCTCTTCCGCCCCCTCAGGGTCGATGGAGACATTGAGGATCCGCGCCGCTCTGGCGACAATCCGCCGGAGATCCGCCTCACCGTAAAAGTCCAGCCGGCTGATCACCCCGAACCTGTCCCGAAGCGGGGAGGTCAGCGCACCCGCCCTTGTGGTGGCTCCAACCAACGTGAACGACGGCAATTCGAGCCGGACCGAACGTGCCCCCGGCCCTTTGCCGATGATGATATCCAGCGCAAAATCCTCCATGGCCGGGTAGAGGATCTCCTCCACCGTCCGGTTCAACCGATGGATCTCGTCGATAAATAAGACGTCCCTGGGCTGCAAATTGGTCAGGAGAGCCGCCAGATCCCCAGGGCGTTCGATGGCCGGTCCGGAGGTGGCCCGGATCTGGGTTCCCAGTTCGTTGGCGATAATATTGGCCAGTGTGGTTTTGCCCAGGCCAGGCGGCCCGTACAAAAGCACGTGATCCAGCGCCTCGCCGCGTTGCATGGCCGCGTCTATAAAGACTCGAAGATTTTCTTTGACCTTATCCTGTCCGATATATTCGCCCAGCAGCCGCGGCCGCAAGCTGACGTCAATCTCCAGATCCTCGGTATTGCAGCGCGGGGATACAATCCGCTCCCCGGCGCCCTGCGCACCATCCCTAGCCATGAACCGGTCCCCCTACCATCCGTCGTCCCTTTGCATCGCCAGCCCCTCAACCAACCAGCCTCAAGGCCTTGCGGATCAAAAGCTCCAGATCGATTGCGGTTCCGGCGGATCCACTTTCCGCTCTGGCCTTTTGCACTGCACGCGTTGCCTCAACCGGGGAATATCCCAGTGCCACCAGGGCCTCGACCGCATCCACCACCGGGTCGGAGCCCCTATTTCCAGCCCGCCCGTCCGGTGTGCCGGACATTCCCCGCGAACCCGCCCCTAATTCCGCCCCGAGGGCGCCGCGGGTGGATCCAATGGCTCCCAGTTTGTCCTTGAGCTCCAGGATGAGCCGTTGCGCAGTCTTCTTCCCGATCCCGTTGATATTGGTCAGCACCGCCTCATCCGCGAAGGCGACCGCCCTGCGAAACTCTTCAGCTTCCATGGAAGAAAGAATACTTAAAGCCACCTTTGGCCCGATGCCGGAGACCCCAATCAGGACCTCAAAAAGCTGCCGCTCTTCCCAGGTGGCAAAGCCGTAGAGCAGGATAGCATCTTCCCGGACATAGGTATGCGTAAAAATACAGGCCTCTTGCCCAAGGCCCGGCAACCTGTCACGGGTTGAACCGGGAATATATACCCGGTAGCCTACGCCGCTCACATCGATGATCACAAAATCCTCGGCCTGATGGACCAACGTCCCCTTGAGACGGGCAATCAAGTTTATCCCCCCTGGCGTATTCCCCATAGTGCGCCGGCGTTATGTATATGGCAGATCGCAATCGCCAGGGCATCGGCCACGTCATCCGGCCTCGGCACGTTCTCCAGCTTAAGCAGCGCTTTGACCATAAACCCCACCTGCTCCTTGTCGGCGCGGCCGTTCCCGGTAATCGTCTGTTTCACCTGCAAAGGGGTGTATTCCACCACCGCCACACCCGCCTTGGCCGCCGCCAGCAGGGCGACTCCCCGGGCTTGCCCGACCGCCAGGGCCGTGGTCACATTCCGGTTGAAAAAGAGCTGTTCGATCGAGACCAGATCCGGACGATACGCATCCATCAAGATCGCCAGTTCGTCGTAAATCCGGCGAAGCCGCTCGGGCGCGGGCATATCCGGGCTTGTGCGCAATGCCCCGTAGTGGACCGCTTTCAGCCGGCCGCGTTCCTCGCGAACCAGGCCATATCCAGTAATGGCGGTACCGGGGTCCAGCCCCATCACCAGCATAAGATCCCCGCCTTTACAATGCCAGACTATCATGTATTCGACGGCAATGTTTGATAATCCTTTACAAAAAAGCAGGGCCGCTCACCGGCCCCGCACTGTTTGAATCATCACCAGCCGTCGCTCGCACCGGCCAGGCCTTGCAACACATCCAGCATCTCCTGCTCGTTTTTTACGGGAATTCCTTTTTCAAGGTCAGCCACTTCCCTGTCCGGCAAGAGCCTGGCCTCAATCTGGGTAGTCTCGATGAGCACTCGCTTCATGCCGGGCAACCCCTGGAAGATCGCCACATACCCCCGCTCGATCCCCAGGTAACGCGCGGAAGCATGCTTGTCGCAGAAATCGTCCCGCCTGATGCGCACCGTTACGCGCTGCGGGTTGAACTCCTCCACCGTGGCCCCCGGGTACAGCCTGGCAAACTCCACCCGGTTCAGATTGGCCATCTGCCGGCCAGCGGTGGTCTCAATGACCTCTTCGTTGCCGCAAAAGGTGTGCTGGATCCTGGTAATAATCCGGGTCCCCACTGCTGTCCGGGCCAGATCATTCGGGGATAATCCTTCTTTTATCGCCTGCGGCAAGGCCATCGCCGTCCCCCGGCCGGACAGCGCCGCTTGCTTCGGAGCGGGCCGGTCCGGCTGGCGGACCGCCTCCCGGAGGCTCCAGTACGCATAGAGGAAACTTCCGATAAAAACCGCCAACGCCAGCGTGACAACCATCCACCATTCTTTGGGTTTCAGCATGGGCAAAACCTCCTTATGATGGGCGCACCATACATTGATATCCTGCCCAAAACCGGCAAGGTTATTCCGGATTGGAGGAATTTGCCTCACGATGGCTTGACTCACCCCTGGTTTACCTGGCTAAGTGCGCAATATTTAAGGCCGGCCCAATGGCCAGCCTCTATATATCGCCACCCTAACGACTCGCCAGGATCACTCCCGTTCCAGTGCGGCTATGGTTTCATCGGACATCTCGGAGTTGGTGTGGACGTTTTGCACGTCGTCATGTTCCTCCAGGGCGTCCAACAGGCGCATGAGCTGTCCAGCCTCCTTGCCGGCCACCTCCACGGTGTTTTTGGGAATCATGGTGACCTCCGCAGAGGCGAACTTCACACCTTGCTTTTCCAGATCTCCCTTCACCTTTTCAAAATCCGCCGGCGTGGTGATGATCTCGTAGTTCTCGCCTTCGGACTGCACATCCTCGGCGCCGGCTTCCAGCGCCTGCATCATCAGGTCATCCTCGGTCCAACCCTTCGGCAGGCCGGTCTTTTCAATGGCCAAAAGGCCCTTCTTTTCAAACATCCAGGAGACGCAGCCGTTTTCTCCCAGGTTGCCGCCGTGCCTGGAAAAGATGTGCCGGATGTCTCCCGCAGTTCGGTTGCGGTTATCCGTCAAGATCTCCAGCAAAACCGCCACTCCGCCCGGGCCATAACCTTCATAAGTCAGTTCTTCGTAAGACTCGCCATCCATCTCACCCGAACCTCGCTTGATCGCCCGGGCGATGTTATCGTTGGGCATGTTTACTGATTTAGCCTTTTCGATAGCCAACCGGAGCCGGAAATTTGCGGCTGGATCCGGCCCGCCCTGCCTGGCCGCCACCATGATCTCGCGGGTTACCTTGGTAAAGGCCTGCCCGCGCTGGGCATCGGCCTTCTCTTTCTTATGCTTGATATTTGCCCATTTCGAATGTCCTGACATCGTAAGTTCCCCCTGCTCAAAGTCAACGCTTGTGCATTTGCCATTGATATTTTAGCATATTTGTGCCTGACCTGCCAAGTAGCAACGTGGCGGAAAGAGGATGACGGCAAGACCAGAGGGATAGAGGAAACTTACCATAAGCCGGCGAATAGACTTGAAAAAGGGGTGAGAGGCTTGAATAAACACATATCCGAAAAATCAGCATCGGAAAGGGCCGCCTTCTTTTTTGACCGGGCGCAAGGCTTCAACTGCGCAGAGTCAGTTCTTCTGGCGGTAGCCGGGAAGGTTGGCGATTCGGTGCCGAGAATCGCCACGGGCTTCGGCGCTGGGTTGGGCCGCCGTGGCCTGGTGTGCGGGGCGCTGTCCGGCGGGGCCATGGCCATCGGGCTCAAATTTGGAAGGGACGACGGCCAGGACCCGGCCGCGCCGGCCGCCAAAGAACGGTGCTACCAGTTGACTCTGGAATTTTGCAGCCGCTTTGAAAAGGAGTTTGGAAGTAGTTTTTGCCGGGATCTCACCGGGTGCGATCTTACGACCCCGGAGGGCAGGCAAAAGGCCGAAGAACAGGATGTTCACAACACCCGCTGCACCGGGTATGTGAAAAGAGCGGCGGAGATCCTGGAGGAGTTACTGGCCTAAACCACCTTCTTCGCCATCTTCAGCCGTTATCCCTCTTAAATGGCGACAGCTCCCCGGCGCGTTTGATGCGGCTGGACAAAAACCGGTAAACCACAAGAAGCAACAACACCACATAAACCGGATTAAGCAAGCGGCTCAACAGGAGAAAATCGTAGAACCCGTGCAATACCACCGCATAAGTAAGGCCCCTGCGAATTAGGGGCTTTTCGTATTGCGGCAGCACCTTGGCCACGCCCAGGTAAAACCCCAGGATCCCCGAAAATGAAGCATGGGCCAGGCTGGTGATCAGCCCACGGATAGGGACCACCTTGATTCCGAAATTTATGGCGTAGAAGAGGTTCTCCACCGCCGCAAAGCCAAGCCCGGCCGCGACCGCGTAGATAATCCCGTCCATCACCTCGTTAAATTCGGTCGACGAAAAGACCGACAGCCGCACCGCCAGGTACTTGGCGTATTCCTCCGCCAGCCCCACGATAAAAATGGTGCCCAAAAGCAGAACAGCCAGATTCGCCGGCTGGCGGAACAAGGAACCGAAGGGCATTTCGATGAGGGCGGTAGGGACCACGGCAGCCATGCCGTAAATAAACGCCCGGATCACCAAACGGCGTGGTTCCGGCTCGCTTCGATCCTGGCGGTAAAAGAACCAGACCCAGAGGATGCCGGGTATCAGCGAGGCCACCAGAAGAAGAAAATAGTCCAAGCAGTTTCTCCGCCTTCCGAGTGATGATATCGCTTAGTCTTGCCGGAATCCGGTGGCCGCTTCCCTGCTAAAATCTGTGAAGAACGGGCTGTATCACCAACTCAGACAATCCATGAGATCCAGTTCAACCGGAGACCATCTGGCGCAAATAATCCAGACCCGCCGCAAAAGAGACCGCAACGGCCGTGATTACTATCGCCCGGCCGAAAGAGAACCCGAGGATGACCGCGATCACGCCCGCATACAGCAAAAAGGTGGCCGCCTTGCCAAGATTGCTGGCGCTCAGGGTGTTTTTGCGG
>JBLNCV010000159.1:0-5330 GCA_050260975.1 Syntrophothermus sp.
GCGGAATTCTTCACGGGAGTAAAAAAGACGGTTCTTCATCCGGGGGAAGTGGCCCTTGGCGTTTCCCTGCCCGAGCCTCCGCCGGGGGATCGCAGCCTGTACCTGAAACAAGCCCGCATCAAAGGGCATGATCTGGGCATTGTCGGCGTGGCCGCCCGTCTCACCGGGGAAAAGAGGTTTCGCCTGGCCATGTCCGCCGTGGCTCCCACCCCCAGCCGGCTCTTCCAGTTGGAGGAGATGCTCAACACCCGGCCGTTGTCGCCCGGCCTGGCCGAACGGGCCGGGGAAGAGGTTCGCCGGCTGATTCACCCGATCTCGGATGTGCGTTCCTCGGCGGAATACCGTACCCATGTGGCCGGCGTCCTGGTCAAACGGGCCGTTGCCCGGCTGATCTCATGGGAGGGAACTCAAGATGCGTGAAAAAGTCCCGCTGAATTGCACCGTTAACGGAGAAGCCGTCTCGGCGATAATCGACCCCACCATGTCCTTGTTGAATTTCCTGCGCAAGGAACTCAAGCTCTTCGGGACCAAGGAAGGGTGCGGGGAAGGGGAGTGCGGCGCCTGTACCGTGGTCATGAACGGGCTTGCCGTCAATTCCTGCCTCGTGCTGGCGGTGGAGGCGGAGGGAGCGATGATTGCCACCGTCGAAGGCTTGAGCGCCGGCGGGGAGCTTTCCATTCTGCAAAGAGAGTTTATGAAGCATGATGCTTTGCAGTGCGGCTTTTGCACGCCCGGGATGCTCATGTCGGCCCGGGCTTTGCTCGACCGCAATCCGGACCCCACCGTGGAGGAGGTCAAGGAGGCCATCGCCGGGAACCTGTGCCGTTGCACAGGCTACGCGCCCATTATTGAAGCGATTATGTCCGCCGCCAGGCTGGAGAGGGAGGTCAGGCTGGAGGGGAAGGTCAAGCTGGAGAGGGAGGGGCGAAGATCATGACAGACCGTGCGGGCTGGACGGACCAGGCCAACCGGACAGGAGGGGCGGAATCGGCGGACCAGCATTACCGGTATGTCGGTCAATCCGCGATCCGGTTGGATGCCGCGGAAAAGGTCACGGGCCGGGCCACTTATGTGCATGACCTGGAATTGCCCGGCATGCTCTACGCCAAAGTCCTGCATTCGCCCCACGCTCACGCCGAAATCATTTCCATCGACAAATCCGCCGCCGAAGCTCTGCCGGGCGTCAAGGCGGTGCTCACCGGGCAGGATCTGCCCTATTTGCTTGGGTTGTACATGATCGACAAACCGATTCTGGCCAGGCGCAAGGTTCGCTACCAGGGGGAATCGGTGGTCGCCGTGGCCGCCGTGGACGAGAGGATCGCCGAAGAGGCGCTCTCCCTGATCAAGGTGGAATACGGCCTGCTGCCGGCGGTGCTCTCCGTGGACGCGGCCCTGGAAGCAAAGGTGCTGGTCCATGAGGATATCAACGAACTGGAATATGTCAAGGGCGTCTTCTTCCCGCAGCCGGATTCCAATATCGCCAGCTGGAACAAGACCATCAAGGGGGATCTTCAAAAGGGTTTCGCGGAAGCGGATCTGATTGTGGAAAATGAGCTGACCCTGCCGCAAGTGGCCCATGTCCCGCTGGAGACTCATGTGGCCATCGCCCAGGCCGACCCGTACTCGAACCGGGTCAGGATCTGGACCTCCTCCCAATCTCCTTTTGCGGTCAGGAACCTGATTGCCAGGGCTTTTGGCATCTCCAGGAGCGACGTCACGGTGACCGTCCCTTATGTGGGGGGCGGCTTCGGCGGCAAGGCGGGAATCCATCTGGAGCCGCTGGCCATGGCGCTCTCGAAGGCCTGCAAGGGGCGGCCGGTCAAGGTGCAGGCGACCCGCGAGGAGGAGTTCAACCAGTTGCCGGTGCGCGCCGGGATGCGCGGCCGCGTGAAGACCGGGGTCAAAAAGGACGGCAGGATCACCGCCATGGAGATCTACTTTGACTGGGACGGCGGCGCCTACGCGGATTACGGGGTTAACGTGGGACGGGCGGCCACCTATTCGGGGGCGGGCCCTTACGAGATCCCCCATATCGAGCTGCATTCCCGCACCCTCTATACCAACAAGGTCTACAGCACGGCTTACCGGGGCTTCGGCCACCTGGAGACCCACTGGATTGTGGAACGCCAGATGGACCTGGTGGCCCAGGCCTTGCAGATGGATCCCTATGAGTTCCGCATGAAAAACGTGCTGCGGGACGGCTCCGTCACCATCAGCGGGGAACGGATCAACGCCTGGTCCGGGCGGGTGGATCATTGCCTGGAGGCGGTGGCCAGGGAGATCGGCTGGACGGGGTATCAGTCGCCGGCCGAGAGGGAAGCGGCCTTCAGGACCGGCAAGGTCCGCGGCAAGGGGCTGGCCTGTTTGCACAAGGCGCCGGCCATGCCGACGAATACCGCCACTTCCGTGATCATGCAGCTCGATGAGGAAGGCAACGTGCATATGTTGCTGGGCGCGGTGGACATCGGGCAGGGCGCCTACACCATCATGGCGCAAATCGCGGCGGAGATCCTGGATATGCCGCTGGAAAAGATTAAAGTGGCCTGTGAAAACAACACGGACAAAAATCCGTACGATTGGCAGACGGTGGCCTCCAAATACGCCTTTATGGGCGGGAACGCCGTGATCCGCTGCGCGCTGGATCTGCTGCGCCAGATGAAAGAGTTGGCCTCCCAGGTGCTGCATTGCCCGGTGGAAGAACTGGCTCACGGGGCGGAAAAGATCTACCATATCCAGCACCGCCACAAGGCCCTCACCTACAAGCAACTGGCCCTGGGGTACGCCTATGAGAACGGCAATGCCATAGGCGGGCCGATCATCGCGCACGGCCACTATATCGCCGAAGGGCTGACCAACCTGGATGCCAACGGCCAGGGATTGCCCGCCCTGGATTGGACCTACGGGGCGCATGGCGCGGAGATCGAGATCGACGTGGAAACGGGCGAGATTCGGGTTTTAAAGATTGCTTCGGCGTTTGACGTGGGCAGGGCGCTCAACCGCAAGCTCTGCGAGGGGCAGATCATCGGGGGAGTGCTCCAGGGGTTGGGGTCCGCGCTGGTGGAGGGCTACAAGTTCACCCCGGACGGCTGCCTGCTGAATCCTTCGTTTACGGACAACAAGATCCCGACGGCGAAGGATATCCCCGCCAGGACGGTTCCCATCCTGGTGGAGAACCCGCAGGCGGATGGGCCCTTTGGCGCCCGGGGCCTGGGAGAACACCCGATGATCTCCGTTCCGTCCGTGATTGCCAACGCGGTCTATGACGCCCTCGGGATCAACTTTTATGAGCTGCCGCTCTCTCCCGAAAAGGTCGCCCTGGCCATCGCCAACCGTGGCGGGTGAGACCGGCATGGGGGATCTGGCGGGGAGGGAATGGCCGGGCCTGGCCTGGGGGGCTGATTTCGCCAGGCGGATCCGGAGCGAAAGCTTCCGGGTGCATAGCGTCTTTCACTCCGTCTGCAATCTGCAGGCGGCGTCTGACCCGGCGGAAGCGGCGGTTCAGCCGGGGCCGGCCGGTCCGGCAAGGCCGGCAAGCCGGTCAAGCCCGGTTGATTGGCCGAAGCCTCTGCTCAGCCTGGTGGCAAGGCCGGAGGCGATGGGCCCCAACGCCCTGTGGGTGGATGGCCTTTGCTTCACGGACCACTTTCGGGCCGGCCGGCCGGTAATCTTTCACACCCAGGCTCTGTATTGCGGGGACGTGAAGATCGATTGCGCAAAGGCTTCAAGCTGGCGGACGGCGGCCTTAAACGCCGGGAATGACCGGAAGACTGACGATGGCCGGAAGACCGATGATGATCGGAAGACCGATGATGATCGGAAGACTGATGATGATCGGAAGATCGACCCTGACCGGGAGATGAACGTTGGCCGGGAAGCCGCAGGCCACCGGTCGCTGAGAGAAGTGCAAAGCTGGTTTGAAACCCAGGTCCCGGGCCCGGCGGCCGGCCGTGGCGGCCCTGACGGATTGGCCCGGCGAATCGTGAGGGGTTTGCTTGAGGAAGATGCGCCGCTGTTGCAATCCGCCCTGCATGGCCTGGTGGGGGCCGGGCAGGGGTTGACCCCTTCGGGGGACGATTTCGTGGCGGGGGTGTTGTCAGCCTATGTGCGGGGCCGCCGGCGCGCGGGGGTAAAAAGTTCCTTCGTTTCCCGCCTCCCAGTGTTTGTTGAGGCGGTGTGGCCCAGGACGAACGCGATCAGCCAGACGATGTTGTGGTATGCGGCTCGGGGAGAGGGCGCCGCCTACCTTACGGAAACGGCGGACGCCATTTATGCGGGCAGCCCCATGGCCGTAAGCTACGCTTCCCGGTTATGCCGCGTCGGTGCTGCGTCGGGCCGCTATCTTCTCGCCGGAGTCCTGTTGGGATGTGAAACTTTCTGGACCTGGGAGCAGAGCCACAGGGCCGGTGCGGGAAATAAAACTGATTCCACTGCAAAAAGTCGTCCCGACGGCTCGGAGCTTCTGGAGCCGGAGGGGGACTTTTTGCAGTGGAATCAAAACTCGGCATGAGTAACAAAATTCGGGGAGCAACCAAAATGGAAGAGAAGATCGTGGTCAAACCCAATACGTATTCCGACTCCGTCACCTTGATGTCGATCTCCCAACGGGTGCAGCGCCTTGACGGTATCGACGCCGCGATGATCGGGATGGGAACCCCCCTGAATCTGGATCTGCTCCAGACACTCGGCTTTAAAACTTTGGCGGAAGCAGGCCCCGGCGATCTGGTTTTGGCCCTGCGGGGGGCGGGGGCCGGGGCTATCGATGCGGCCATGGCCCAGGCTGAAGAGATGCTGAGCAAGGGGCTCGGGAAGGCGGCGGGGGATCGGGGGCGGGGGCCGGCCAGATCCCTGGCGCAGGCCCTCGAGCGGCAGCAATCCAGCAATCTGGCCTTGATCTCCGTCCCGGGGGCCTATGCCCCCCGTGAAGCGCGGAAGGCCCTGGAGGCCGGGTTGCACGTCATGCTGTTCAGTGACAATGTCTCGGTGGAAGACGAGGTGGCGCTCAAGAGATTGGCTCATCAAAAAGGCCTCCTGCTCATGGGGCCGGATTGCGGCACGGCGATTATCAACGGGGTTCCCCTGGCCTTTGCGAATGTGGTGCGCAGAGGGGTGATCGGGATTGTGGGAGCGTCCGGAACGGGCACCCAGGAGGTGTGTGTCCAGATCGATCGCCTGGGGCAAGGAGTTTCCCAGGTGATCGGGACGGGTGGCCGTGATCTATCCCGGGCCGTGGGAGGGATCATGATGCTGGACGGCATAGAGGCCTTGAAACAGGATCCGGAGACAAAGGTGATTGTGGTAATTTCCAAGCCCGCGGCGCCGGAAGTCGCGGA
>JBLNCV010000160.1:0-3533 GCA_050260975.1 Syntrophothermus sp.
TATTGGTGGCGCCGATGATTAATAACTTATCCGTGCTGGAATCAATCCCTTCTATCTCCGCCAAAAGTTGATCGATAATCGGGCGCATGAGGTCGGACGACAATTTGGCACGGTTATAACCGAGGGCATCTATTTCGTCGAAAAAGAGGATGCTTGGTTTACTGGCTCTAGCCGTGGAAAAGATGTCCCTGATGTTCTGTTCGCTGGTGCCCAGGTAGGGGTCCAAAATATCGGTGATATGCACGGTGATAAACCTGGCGTGGCATTCCCCGGCCGTCGCCCTGGCAATAAAGGTCTTTCCGCAGCCGGGAGGCCCGAAAAGCAGAATGCCCCCGCCTATCTTCTTCTTAAACCTTTCAAACAGTCCCGGGGTGATGAAGGGCCTGACTATTCTCATCCGGATGGTTTCTTTGAGGTCTTCAAGCCCGCCAACATCATCAAATGTGATTGTTATGAGGGTCTTATCTGCAAGATCCGTTTTTTGACCTTTTTTACCACCCTGAATAACCCTCAAGTTGACGGGATTGTCCGCCTGACCTGAGCGACCGGCATCATCTGAGCTATTGCCGTTGCCTGCATTATCTGTGTTATGGGCATGGCGTTCGACAGCGCTGTTAGCACTTGTTTGGGTACTCGATAATTTGGCCAGTTCCGTAAAAACCTTCTGGCGCAACTCATCATCGCAGTGCTTTAAAGCTTCGGAAAAGGCTTGCAGCGCTTCACTGGACATGCCTTGTTCCAGGTATTCCACCCCCAGCAAGTACCATGCGGAAGCATTCTTCGGATCTTCCCCCAATATTTTCCTTATTATTTCTGTTTTATCCATAACGCCGTCCTCACTTAACAAGAATCTTGTAGACGATGGGCGCCATCCAACTGTAGATTACATACAGGAGGTAAATCAGCATTACCGCAATGGTGACACTATCCAAGTTCAGACGAACTAGTATCACCGTCAATGTTATAAAAATCATCCATAACACTACCGGCCCGCCGATTTTAGCCACCAACCGGTGTGGGAGAAAAAGTATGTGGGACTGCCGGGTTACTTCTTGCAAAATTGATAGAATGTCTACGTTGGTAGGATCCAGTAAATATGCCTGGCGGAAATTTTCCCGGGCGGACTTGTAGTCATTTCTGAACCAGTCAGATAAACCGATTTTAACAAGTTTCCTAACTTCGCTGTCGGAAGTCTGCAAGTATCTTTTCAGGATCTGCAACTGTTCATCACGTTTATCAGCGGCAAGGTGACGGTAAAAGTTGTAGTGCAGGACTGTTTCATTGTCCGGGTCCAACCTTAAAGCCTCATCCATGAGTTGGGCGGCTTTTCGGTCGTGACCCGTCTTCAACATTAAGAACCCATAAGTTGCGATTGCCTCCGCGTTCCGGGGGTTCACTCTCAAAGCCGTAAGAAAGCATTCTTCAGCCTCAACATATTTCTTCAGCCCCACGTAGATTCTTCCTAGCAGAAGGTTGCATCTTTCCACGGAAAAGCCGTTATTTAATGCTTCCGTGCAAGAAGCCAACGCCTCCTCGTTCCGGTCTGATCCATAGAGGCAGATGGCCATCAAATATAACAAATGGCCGTCATTTGGAGAATCCGCCAGCATCTGCTCCAGCTTTTTTCCGGCCTGTTCAAAACGGCCCATATCCAGGTAATGAAAGATCTCTTGCAGAACTCTCTGGTCACCTCCGTTATAGGACATACTTGACGATGAAGCCTCCCCCTACCGCCACGATTGCTCCAACCAGCGACCAGACGATGGCATCTTTCAGCAAAGGTTTGATTTCTCCTTCGGTCAATACATGCTGTTGAAACTTTGGTTTCAATATCCTCGCATAACCCAAATACAGCAAAAGTGCAGCCGCCCGGAAAATCCAGCGGAGACCCCTGTTTTGCAAACTCAAATAACCGTCAAGTATCAATCCCCACATGATAATTTCGGCCAACAGGGCGACTACACCCAAACCGAGCATGATGTTGACGAGCTTTTTATCCACCCTTAACCACCTGGCGTTCAAAGTGCCGAGAACCACCATAGGCAACACGCCACCAAAAAAAGCAACATACAAAAACTTATTGATATCATAGGATTTTGCCGCCAGGTCGCCGGCCTTGAGCGACGGTTGAAAAAGTTCCTGCGCCATTTTTTTGCTCCTTTCATGAACAATCGGAAAAACAATTGACCGTACCGGAAATCCCCCGGTGTCCCATCGGTCTTTCCCCGGGCAAAAAGGCACTGGCGGATCAGGCGGAGAAGCGGAACGTTCCCACCGCTTTTTGCAGCTCCCGGGCCATCTCCGCCAGGGCTTCGGCCGAAGCGACGATCTGCTGGACAGAGGCGGCTTGTTCTTCGGAACTGGCGGTTACTTCCTGGGCTCCCGCGGCGGTCTCTTGGGCGATCGAGGCGATAGATTCCACCGCCCGGGCGGTCTTTTCGCTCTCAGCGGCCAGTTCCTGCGCCGCATTGGAGACCTCATGGATCTGGAGGACGATGTCTTCCACCGCGGTGACAATCCCTCTGGATCCGGGCGCTGCTGCCGCTTCCGCTCTGACGTTCCCCTGGTCCGCCACCACCTCTTCCGAACCGCCCTGAATCGACAAAACAACACGAGTGGTCGCGTTCTGGATCTCCTTGATCAGTTGGGCGATCTCCCCGGCGGCTTCCCTGGACTGCTCCGCCAATTTGCGAACCTCATCGGCGACCACTGCAAAACCGCGCCCCTGGTCTCCCGCCCTGGCTGCTTCAATGGCGGCGTTTAACGCCAGGAGGTTCGTTTGATCCGCTATCCCCGTGATCACATCCACGATTTGACCGATCTGGCTGGACTGCTCTCCCAGCCCCTGGATCAGGGTCGCGGATTCTTTGACCGCCTTTTTTACTTCGACGGAGTTCGCCGCCATCCTCTTCGCGCTATTGGAGACCTGTTGGATTGCGCCGGACATCTTTTGCGTGGCCGCACCGGCGGTGGCGGCGGCCTTGGCTTGCTGGTCGGTGCCGGTGGCAAGCTGGCTGATTGTTTCGGCGACTTGTTGCGCGATATGCCCGACTGACTGGGCGGAGGAGGCGAGTTGCCCGGAGGAGGCCGCTACCTGTTCAGAAGTGCTGGCCACCTCTCTGAGCAGACCCCCAAGTTTATCCACCGCCTGGTTTACCGCGCCGGCCATGGCTCCGATCTCGTCCTTGGACCTGAAACGGACGGACTTAGTGAGGTCACCGCCGGCGACCGCCTCCACCACCGTCTGGATCTGGCGGACAGGTTTCACAATAAGCCCGACTATCCACATTCCCACCAGGGTTGACAATATGGCGACGATCACCACGGCGATCACGCCATTGGTCCGGGCGGCAATCGCAAGGGCGTCATTTTTATCGCCCTGTTCCCTGGCATCGGCGATCTCCAGCTTCATCAGCTCGTCCAGGTTGGCTACAGCCCTCTCTTGGAATGGCAGCATCTCGTTATTTACAAATTCCCTGGCCTCTTTGTCTCTCCCGGCGCGGGAAAGCCCCTGCAACTTCGGGATGCGCGCT
>JBLNCV010000161.1:0-3574 GCA_050260975.1 Syntrophothermus sp.
ACGCCGGGCTCCTCACGCCGAATCTGTTCACCGGCGGGGTCAACTTCCACAGCCGCCAGGAATGGATCTCGGTCCAGTGGATGGAGAAGGCCATAGAGGTGGTCTTGAACCTGATCGGGCTTTGGTCGAAAGTTCCGGGGGCTGGGGAGCGAAAGAAGTGATTGTTAGATGAGATCCGGCATCACCTCGGGATCGGATATTACATTGCGGCCCGGCACCATATTGGATAAGCCCAGGGTGCTGGAGATCTCCGCGCAGATCTGGGAAGGGGAGGACTATGTTCCCGCGGTCATCGACTACTGGCTGGCCGACCAGGCTGGTGAATTTACCGTGGCCGAGTATAACGGGGAGGTCATGGGCTTTGCCAAGTTCACGCTGTTGACCCCCGAAGATGGTTGGATGGAGGGAATCCGGGTGGATCCCGAGAACCGCAATCTGGGCATCGGCAAACTCCTCACCCTGTATTTTCTGGATAAGGCGAAGGCGCTAAAGCTGAGAAGCCTCCGGTTGAGCACGCATGTGGACAACCGGGAGAGCATCCACATTATCGAAAAGTTCGGCTTCAAACCTGACGCGGGATTTGTGTACTGTTCCCGCCGGTTGGGTGGAGCCAGTCCGGAAGGGCCGGGGGCGCCCCCGGCATTGGGACCGGCGGCAGCGCCGGTGGAGGCGCCGGCAAAAGTACTGGCAGAAGTACCGAATCTGGCCCCGATGGTGCGATTTTTACAGAATGGCGACCTGGCTGCAGGATATATCATGTCTTCCGAATTTTACCGTTGCGCCGGTGGCTACCTGCCCATCGGATGGAAGTTTCAGAAGGTTGAGGAGGGGCTTCTGGCAAATTTGCCCGATTTTGCCGATGTCTATTATGTGGGGGATGGTATGGCGGATAGCATTGACGGCACCCCGAATGGCGGCATCGAAGGCCTGATGGTCATCGCCAGATCCGCCCGTGTCTCCGCAGAACTGCCGGTCTTTTTCCTGGAAGGGGATGGCCAGGCCCAGGAGCAGCTTATTGATTATGCACTTGAACTGGCGCGGCGGAAAGGTTTCCGGTTTCTGGAGTACATGGCGCCACAGGGGCATTCTTCGCTGGCTGTCGCCTGTAAGAAAGGGATGCGAGAATACTGCGAGGGCACATCGGCGAACGCGCCGGATGTTTTTGTCTACGAATATCCGTATCTTCACCGGTAGCCAGGACCAACCCCTTGCAAAGATCATCTCCCCTCCAATTCCCCAAGTTTAGATCCCTTCAAGGTTGAAATCCGGGATATAGGTTTCGGCGGCGGAACTCGGCTCCTGGGTATAGCCGTTCTCCAGGCCAATCTTCAAAAAATACTCCACCACCTCCTCGTACTCCTCCGGTGAGACAGGCCGGTTGATCTCCGGGTATCTGCCGGCTTTGTACAACGGGACATATTGGGACATCAGGCTGACATAGACGCCAGCAGGAAGATTGGCGCGAATCCAGTCCAGGATCCGTTTGGACTCCTCCACCAGGCCGGGCAGCACCAGATGCCTGATGATTAGCCCCCGGGTAATCAGCCCCTGACTGCCGCCATCAGCATCGAGGTCATATTGGGCACTGTGGCCACCTTTGGCATTATTGCCGCCTTCGGCGGCGAACTCCGGAGCGCCCACCTGCCGGAACATTTCCAGGACAGCGGCCGTGGCGGCTGCAAAATACCCGGGGGCCGCCGAATATCGCATGGCGGTGGAATCGTTATAGTATTTAAGATCGGGCAAGTAAACATCGATCAGCCCTTCCAGCCGGCGGAGGGCATCCACGCTTTCGTAGGCGTTGGAATTATAGACAACAGGAACGCCCAGCCCGGCCTCTTTGGCCTGCGTAAGAGCCTCCGCCACCTGCGGCATGAAATGGGTCGGGGAAACCAGGTTGATGTTGTGCGCGCCCCTAGCCTCCAACTCCAGGAAGATCTCCGCCAGGCGTTCAATGCCGACTCGTCTGCCGAAACCTTCGTGGCTGATCCGGTAGTTCTGGCAGAAGACACAGCGCAGGTTGCAGTGGGAAAAGAAGACCGTTCCAGAACCGCGACTCCCGCTGATACAGGGTTCTTCCCAGAGGTGCAGGCCGGCTCTGGCGATCTCCACTTCGGCTTTCGCCAGGCAAAAGCCCTTTTTCGCCATGGAAGATCCTGTTGACGAATCTATCAAGGCTGGAGCCTGCTCTTCTGCCGAAGGAGCGGCCAAACGATCCACCGCGCATTTGCGGGGGCAGATGGTGCATTCTTTAAGCATTGACAAAAACTGCGTAAGTAGCCACCAGGCCTTTCAAAGCTTTTCCTTGTGACTGTGAACGGTAACTGTGAACGATACTCCCATTATACCACATCCGACTTGACAGGAGCGCTACGACGTGAGATAATACCAGCGGGGGTACCAGGGGTACCACTTATTTGTTTCATAAGAAACATAATAATCGAATAAAAAGGTGGGAGAATGTTGATCACAGTCACTGACGCTGCGAGCGAGAAGCTCAAAAAATATCTCGCGGAAAAGAATCCGGAGGCGATGATCCGGCTGTACATCCAGGGGGTTGGCTGAGGGGGGCCAAGCTATGGACTGGCTCTGGAAGAGTCAGCGGAAGAACGCGATATCACCTCCGAGGTCGGCGGGATAAAGTTTGTCATGGACCCGATGTCCGCCCATTATCTTGAAGGAGCGGTGATCGATTACCGGGAAAGCCGGTACGGAGCGGGATTCACCATCCATGGCCCGGAGACTTCGTCCTGCTAATTGTTTCCTGCTGATTGTTTTGGTTGGCTGCATGGCTGGGCCCCGCCGGGTATTACCCGAGCGGGGCCTGGATGCGGTATGGCGTATTAATTTGCGAACAGCCGCCATGGCCTTTCGGCGTATTTATTTAATAGCCTGAAGAAGCTCCTGGAGGAAGGCGGCATCCGGTACGGCGCCCTCCACCTCCACCTTTTCGTTGATGATGGACTTGGGCACCCCGTATACCTCGTACTGCTGCGAGAGCTCCGGAAATTCGCTGGCCTCGATGGCTTCGGCCCGGATATGCGGATTTTCCATCGCAAATTGATGTGCGGTGCGCACGGCCCGCGGACAGTACGGTCAGGTGGGGGTCACAAAGACCTTGATCACCACATCCTGTGAGATCTTTTTCAATTGGTCGCGGATATCCTTGCTGAGCTTGGTCTCCCCCTGGGAGAGGGAGATCAGGTCTTCAAGAATGGTGGCGAACTCGTAGCCGGCGGGGATTCCGTAGAAACGAACCCCGACGTCTTCGGCTTGTTCCATGACAATGGCCGGCACCTTGTCGATGCCATATTTGGCCACGGCTTCCTTATCCGTAGGGTACTTGTGCACCACCAGCTTAATCCGGTCGCTCAGGGCGGCTACTTCCTCAAGAAGCTGTTTGGTGTCGTCGCAGTACGGACAATCATCCTTGGCGCCATCTTCATGTACAAAAAGGGTGATGGTAACATCTTTGACAAGTTCCTTGTCAAAGCGTTCCCGGACGGCAGTTGCGTCCTTCGACGATAAGAACGGCATGTTTTCCCTCCTTTGGATGCCAGCTGGACTGGCAAAA